>DASSWC010000001.1:0-4353 GCA_035705395.1 Pricia sp.
TTTCGGGCACTGGGCGCAGTCTCGACCATCAGCGTCCGTACCCCGATATAGGCGCTCATTAGGAATACGGCGACGCCCTCACTGTCGACATGCCGGTCGATATGGCCGTTGAACTTGCCGCGCTGTATGGCGGTAACCAGGTTGACCTCCCAGATTTTAAGGATGTCGATCAGGTGCTTCATAATCGTTTCGTTCCGACCATTGAACTCGTTGATAATATTGCCGAGCACAAAACCAAAATCGAATTCGTTGTGTACGGCTGTTTCGAGCGCATCCTCAAAACATTGTAAAATGAGGTCGAAGGTATTTTCATGGCCCTCGATAGGTTCGATAAGCATACTGTACATTTTACGGGCCAACAGGGTTTCGATGATCTGTATAAAGAAATCCTCCTTGGAATCGAAGTGATAATAAAACGCTCCCTTAGAGAGTGACAGCTCCTTTAAAACATCATCGATACTTGTATTATAGTACCCGTTTTTGTAGAACATTTCGAGTCCCGTTACTTGCAGGCGCTGTTTGGTGGCCATGCGTTTTAGGTTCTTGTCCATTATTCGTGGTTTTTGGATTAACCGACCGTGCGGTCTTATCTATAAAACTCTTGGGGATGTTTTTTTAGTGAAAGGGATGGATGTTCCGTAGTTTTATTCGTTGTACGGCATACATCGGCCTGTCCATAATCGCTCCCGGCGCAGACGCGGACCGTATAGTCGGTAAGGATGGCAAAACGGATGGATGGCCCCGCCCCGGTGCGGGAAAAGTTTTTCCAATTGTCGAATTAATTTAGACATTTTTCGTATATTTGTAGCGTATCGTAAATTCTAAGCGCCATGAAAGTGAGCAAATCCAAAATCGCGAACGGCGAATTCAACGGATGGGACGACGAATCCCAAAGCCATGGTATGATCGCCATGGTCCGGGAAGGCATTTCCTACTCCGATTTCCTAAGCTTTTTTCGTAACGAACCCTTTACCGACCAGGAATGGGCGAAATACTTGGGGATATCCGTCCGGACCCTCGACCGATACCGTACCGGCCAAAAAAGCTTCCCGGCCAAACAATCCGAACGTATTTTAGAGATTAAGAGGTTGTTGAACTACGGGGAAAATGTTTTTGGGGACGGGGATGATTTTATGGATTGGATGAAAACGCGTAGTATTCCCATGGGCGGCGTCATACCCAAAGAGGTGCTCGATACCAGCATCGGAATCAATATGGTACATGACCAGTTGGGCCGAATAGAACACGGCATCCTGGCATGAGGGTGTACCGTCTGTCCAAAGAAAGGTATAAGACCGACCTTTCCGGTAAAGGAGCCGAACAATTCGGCGGCCGGTGGAACAGCAAGGGTGTCCGTATGCTGTACACCGCCGATTCAAGGGCCTTGGCCAAACTGGAGGTTGCCGTGAACCTCGCCCTGCACAAAATCCCCAAAAACTATTTCCTCACTGTCGTCGAAATTCCCGACACGTCGATCGTTGAGTATGATGTGAACTTGTTAAAAGGCAAAGAATGGAAGCACAACCCGCCCATTAAATTCACCCAATCCGAAGGGGATGCCTTTGTTGGTGCCAACCGGGGTCTCGCCTTAAAGGTACCATCCGCCGTGGTCGAAGGCGATTTCAATTATGTTATCAATCCCGGGCATCCCGATGCGAAACTTCTTTCCATCGAGAGTATGGCAAGATTTGAATTCGATATGAGGTTGTTCAAATAAACAATTTAAAAATGATTGCTATACATCGATTTTCCATGGTCTGCTATTTCCTGTTTTTCCTCGCCCCGTTTCTATCCGCCCAAAACGATACCCCCTATCCGATTTGGGAAAAGGTCGAACTGGCCTTTACAAGTAATGCGGCATACGACAATGCCCTGTACGATGTACGGGAATTCGGGGCCGTTTTTACATCCCCTACCGGAAAAACGAAAAAACTGAACGGTTTTTGGGATGGCGGAAAAAGTTGGAAAATCCGTATGCTGCCCGACGAAATAGGTATTTGGGAATACGAAACCTTTTGTTCGGACGGGGATAATATCGGCCTGGCAAAGCAAAGCGGAAAGTTTAGGGTAGCGGAAAACAAGAAAAAGGCACCGCTGTACCGGCACGGGGCCCTAACCGTAAATAAAGGGGATTACCACGTAAGCTACAACGATGGCACACCCTTTTTTTGGGCGGCCTGCACCGCCTGGAACGGAGCGTTGAAATCCACGGATGAAGGGTGGGAAACCTATCTAGAACACCGCCTTGACCACCACTATACCGTTATCCAGTACGTGACCACGCAGTGGCGGGGCGCCGAAGCCAATGCCGAAGGTGAAAAAGCCTTTTCGGGCAACGGTCCCCTGGCCATAAATATCGATTTTTTCAAGCGTATCGATAAGCGTACCGATCAAATCAATGATAACGGACTTGTCGCCGCGCCCGTTCTATTATGGGCATTGCCTTCCGGTCCTGGCAGACATTTAAGTCCCGGATATGCCTTGCCCACCCAAGATGCCGTGCGATTGGCCAAATACATCGTGGCCCGCCTTCAGGGCAATCACGTGGTCTGGCTGCTCGGCGGTGACGGAAACTACAAAGATCCCTATGAACAACGTTGGAAACACATCGGCCAACAGGTGTTCGACAGTATCGATAATGCGCCCGTGACCCTGCACCCACAGGGAAGTTCGTGGATAGGCGAACTTTTTAAGGAAGAAAGTTGGCTCGATATTATCGCTTATCAATCTAGCCATAGCAACGAACGGCGCGTAGTGGATTGGATCAACAAAGGGCCGATGGCCAATACTTGGCACCGCCTTCCGCCGAGGCCTTTTATAAATATGGAACCGAACTATGAGGAAATCAATTTTAAGATTACCGCCGAAGATGTCCGAAATGCCTCATATTGGAGCCTGTTCGCCACTCCCGTATCGGGAATCACCTATGGAGCGAACGGTATCTGGCCATGGATCCAAAACGAAGGGGATCTGATAGAGAACCATAGAAACCCAGAGGGTCGAGGCCCTTCCACATGGCGCAAGAGCATCGAATTCCCTGGAAGCCGACAAATCGGGCTGTTGTCGGAATTTATGCAACGATACGATTGGTGGACACTAAGACCGGCCCCCGGTCTGCTTGTGGGCGACCCGACTTCCGAAGGCTACGATCGGTTCATTCCAGTCGTTTCCGACAATGCCCGAGATTTGGTTATGGCGTATGTGCCCCATGCCATGCCTTTTACCTTACGCCTACCTTTTGCAGCGAAGTATCGGGTACAATGGTTCGACCCTATTTCGGGTACAATGAAAAATGCCGATTTCGAGCCTTCGAATGGGGCGGCACAATTCGAACCCCCAGCAGATCAAGATTGGGTTTTGGTTTTGGAAAGAGCGAATCCTGACCACTAAAAGGGCCAACGAATCATTTAAACCATCCGTTTTTAGCGGCTCCCTTGCTGTAAAAATACAGGAATATCGAAACGGCGATAACGACCAAGGGCATGATGACTGAAGATGTCCCCATAACCGCTATAAAATCCGTTCCCAGAATCCAGTATCCTTGCGCCACTAGCACCGCCACGAGCGAGATTCCAAATAGAATTACCGTAACCTTCTTGCGCAGCAAGAGGGTAATGCACCCCAACAGCCCTGAAAATACGGCAATCGCGAAAATAACGGTATACCACGTAGGTATGCTTCTGAAGAGCTCGGCTTGATCTTCAGGATAGCCCTCTAGCATAGCCTCGAGCATAAAGGTGGCTCCCACGAATTGGAAAATTCCCATTAGATTCCAAAGGAGTGCTAAGACGGCGACGATCCAAAAACTTTTGGGAGGTTTGACTAGTGTTGTCATAATAGATTGGTTTATAGGATTGTATATAGTAAATGTAATAATTTTTCTTAAACGGACCGCATTCCGGGCACCTAAATCAATAAAAATTCCCCACCCAGAAGCACAAGGCTTGGGCCTGACGTTTTCTGGATATCGACGGAAAAATGGGCAGTCCCAAAACCCAGGAAAAAGCCCTAAACTCGATATCGGGGGGGAATTCTTTGCTATCTTGCGCCCGAGAATCGCCGGGAAGGGAAAATTAGGGGAAGAGGAGTAGGTTTTTCCAAAGTGCGATGACGAACAAATCCCATGGGGCCAAAAAATACGGATACCGCCGTACTGATCTTTTCGCTTTCCGCCGGACGGGAGGCCGAACGGAAAACCCTTTTCGGTAACGGCAAAAAACGGAGCGACGGCGCATTTTTCGATATCCTTATAGGACGCACACAGGAAATAGCCGCCGCCAGCGGGGCGGACGCTTTTTTAATCGATGAAGTCCAACAACGGGGACAAACCTTTGGCGAACGCTATGCCAACGC
>DASSWC010000002.1:0-3395 GCA_035705395.1 Pricia sp.
AAATGGTAACCGGTCAGGTTACCGATGAAGACGGTTTGCCCATGTTGGGGGTAAATGTTTTGGTACAAGGAACCAAAACAGGGGTATCAACAGATTTCGACGGAAAATTCCAGATAGCCGCTTCCCCAGGAGATATTCTGACGGTAAGTTATCTTGGTTTTATCCCCGAAACCCTCACGGTCGATACCAGGACCAATTATAACATTGTTTTAAAGCAAGACGTTTCCCAATTGGATGAGGTAGTGGTCACCGCCCTGGGCATTAAGCGGGAGGAAAAGAAATTGGGCTATTCCCAAGAAACCGTTAATTCAGAAGAACTGGCGCAAACAGTGCCCAATAACTGGTCCTCAGGTTTAAAGGGCAAGGTAGCTGGGTTGAACATCGTATCTTCGGGATCGGGGCCCCTGAATTCCCAACAGATTACACTTAGGGGCAACAATTCACTTGATCCCAATGGAAATAATGCCCTGATTGTGGTTGACGGGGTGCCGGTCAATAGCGAAATGACCACATCAGGTTCTTCGAGCGCCTATACGGGAGCCGATTCCCCCATAGATTATGGGAACGGGATATCGGATTTGAACCTAAACGACATTGAAAGCGTATCGGTGCTGAAAGGTCCTGGTGCTACAGCACTTTACGGAAGCCGTGCCGCAAACGGCGCTTTGATCATTACGACCAAGTCCGGCAAAACAGGGCAAGGTCTGGGCATTACCTATAATAGTAGTGTCAGCGTGGACATCATTCAAAGATGGCCTGATTACCAGTACAAATACGGCCAAGGGACCGGTAAAAGTTTTGATGACGACGGAAATCCCTATTACTCCTATGGTAGTTCCGAAGACGGGAACAATACCGGAAGTACAAGCAGTGCATGGGGGCCTGAATTCAATGGGCAATACTACTATCAGTATGATCCGGAACTCGAGGGCCAAGGAGCCAGCAGAACACTATGGCGACCTTATAAGGATAACCGAAAGGATTTTTGGCGTCACGGCATTACATTGAACAACAACGTTTCTATACAGGGAGGCGATGAAAATGGGTCTATGAGAGCGTCCGTGGGCCATTCTAAAAACGAATGGATCATGCCCAATACCGGGTTCGAGCGCATTACCGCCTCGGTCAATGCCAACTACCAAGTTTCCAAAAAAATTAAATTGAGCTCGGTAATCAATTTCAACAACAGAAATAGTGCTAATTTGCCCAGTACGGGCTATAACAACGGCTCGATCGCCTATTTCATGATTTTCCAGAATCCCAATGTAGACCTCGATTGGTACCGTCCCATTTGGCAAGAAGGACAGGAACAAATACAGCAAATACAACCGTTCAGCTCTTTTATAGACAATCCGTACCTCATTGCCTACGAGGCGACCAACTCCTTGGCGAGCAATCAAATCGTGGGGAATATTTCCGCCAATATTCAACTGGCCCCAAACCTTGACCTATTATTGAGGACGGCCCTGAACACCTATAACCAAGATAGGGAGCTGCGAAGACCGTACAGCATCAACCGATATGCAAGAGGCTATTTTGAGACACAGGATATCTGGAAACAGGAAGTAAATACCGATTTTCTCCTTACCTATGACAAGGCTTTAAGCGAGACATTCGAGCTTTCCGCATCCGTCGGGGGAAATGCGAGGGACTACAAGTACCGCAGGTCCGATGCCGAGGTAGAAGGGCTGGTTGTGCCAGGCGTATATAAACTCGCCAATGGGGTGAATAGTCCTATAATACAGACGTACGACCGGAATAAAAAGGTGAACAGTCTCTACGGGCTGCTGTCCCTTTCCTACCACAACAGTATATTCCTGGATCTTACGGGCAGGAACGACTGGTCAAGCACACTTCCCCTGGAAAACAATTCTTTCTTTTATCCCTCGGCGAATGCCTCCTTTATCCTGTCAGAAATTTTTAATCTTCCGAAGGCCATTGATTATTTTAAATATCGATTTTCGTTCGCCCAGGTAGGTAACGATACAGACCCCTATCAGACCAGTAAATACTATAGTCAAAACGAATTCCCGAGTTCAGCTTCGTTGCCAACAACGCTTTACAACCGTAATTTTAAGCCTGAGATTACGACCAGTTATGAAACGGGACTTGAAGCACGGCTCTTTAAAAGCCGATTGAATTTGGATGCCACCGTCTATGAAACGGAAACAAAAAACCAGATCATTGCGGTGCCCATCGATATTACGACAGGCTATAGTTCGGCAATCCTGAATTCCGGAAAGGTTAGGAACCGGGGGGTAGAGCTTAGCTTGACCGGAAAAATTATGGATACCGAAAAATTCGGATGGTCATCCACGCTTACCTGGTCCAGAAATTGGAACAAGGTCTTGGAATTGGCGGAGGGAATCGACGGTCAACAGGAAATTGGCTCCGGTGGAAATGCCACTATTATTGCCAAGGAGGGTGGAACGACCACCGCCATTTACGGATTTGGATTTGTCCGCTCTCCCGATGGACAAATCGTTTATGATGAGGGCGGCCTGCCGGCCTATCCGGAGGAAATACAATATATCGGGGATGCCAGTCCCGATTGGAATGCCGGTCTCTATAACAGTTTTAAACTGGGAAGGATAAGCCTCAATGTTATGTTGGACGGCCAATACGGCGGTATTATTTACTCCCAGTCACATCATAAACTCACACAACAAGGCAAACTCAAGTCGAATTTCAGGGGACGCGAAGAAGGGTTTATTGTCGGTGAAGGGGTCGTACTCAACGAGGATGGCAGCTATTCCCCGAATACGGTGGAAGCGGTCACCCCCGATTGGTACAATCGGTACTATCGAAGGGCCAACGTAGAATCCAATTCGTTCGATGCCTCCTTTCTCAAGTTAAGGGAAGTGAGCTTGCAGTATAACCTTCCTAAAAAGTGGCTGAAAAATACGGGGATTACGGGGTTGAACCTTTCCCTTTTCGGAAGGAATCTCGCCACGGTTTCCGATTTTCCCATTTATGATCCCGAAACCGCTGCGCTCAATGGGGATACTATATTGCCTGGACTCGAAATAGGCCAAATGCCTTCCCCCGCTACCTATGGCTTTGAACTTAAAGTTAACTTATAATCAAAAAAATGAAAGGTATAAAAATTTTATTCGTAGCGATCATACTGTCAAGTACCGCTTGCACCAGTGAATTTGAGGAGGTAAACGAAAACCCCAACCTTATCTCGGAAATCAGTCCGGGCACATTGATAAACCCGATTATCTATGGCTTGGCATCGCATAATGCGGACAGGAGCAATGACATAACCTTCGATCTTATGCAGGTATCACTTCCTTTTCCCAGTGTTTCGGGCGGTTTGCATCGATACGACGTTGGCCAGGGCATCGGCAATTCCTCTTGGTACTGGTATTATCGGTGGCTCAACAATATCG
>DASSWC010000003.1:0-11475 GCA_035705395.1 Pricia sp.
GCTGGCGATTTCGTCCTTGAACTCGGATAGATTGTCGAGCGTAGCGTTCTGTGTGCCGAGTACCTTGGTGCCAAAATCGACCATTGTGGTCACCTGATAGGTATCTGCGGGAATGACCGTGAGCTCGCTTCCCGTGGCTTCGTCCTTATACGAAATCACTTCTTTTACCACATATTCCTCCCGCTCCGCATCCTGTTCCTTGGCGCCGACAATTTCAAGGGCTTCCACAAAATATTTGGCGGAACCGTCCATTATCGGGGGTTCGGGGGCATCCAATTCTATCAATATATTATCGATGTCCATACCCACCAAGGCGGCCAATACGTGCTCGGAGGTATGAATCTTTACCCCTCTTTTTTCCAGGTTGGTACCCCGTTGGGTGTTGACCACATAATTGGCATCGGCCTCTATGATGGGCTCGCCTTCCAAATCGACCCTTTTAAACGCATACCCGTGATTCACGGGCGCCGGTACGAATTTCATGGTGACATCGGCACCGGTATGTAGGCCTACCCCCTTGAGAATTACCTCTCTGTTAATGGTTCTTTGTTTCATTGCTGTACTGCTGGCTGTAGTATTTTTCCAATTCGTCCAAACGATGTGCGATTTTAGGGAGGTTCTTAAAATGGACGTAGGACTTGTTATAGTCGCCATAACTAAGGGCGGGAGAACCTTGTAGTACCTCGTTGCTCTTTACGTTTCTGCCGATACCGGATTGGGCCTGGATTTTTACGTTGTCACCTATCGTAATATGGCCCACGATACCGACCTGCCCCCCGATCATACAGCGCCTGCCGATTTTGGCCGAACCGGCAATGCCCGTTTGGGCGGCGATAACAGTGTGCTCCCCGATTTCTACGTTGTGGGCGATTTGGATCTGGTTGTCGAGCTTTACGCCCTTCCTTAATATAGTGGAGCCTAGGGTGGCCCTATCGATGGTCGTACCGGCACCGACATCGACATTGTCTTCCAAGACTACGTTTCCGGTCTGGGGCACCTTTTGGAACTCCCCTTCCTTATTGGGACTGAATCCGAAGCCGTCCGCCCCGATAATGACACCGCTATGGATGATGCAATTATTGCCGATTACGGTTTCCGAATATATTTTGGCACCGGCGAAGATGATTACGTTATCCCCGATGGAAGCATTGTCGCCGATGTAAACATTGGGATACACCTTTACGTTGTTCCCGATCTTGACATTGTTACCGAGGTAGGAAAAGGCCCCTAGATAAAAATCCGATCCGTAGGAAACGTTTTCCGATTGGAATACCGGTTGCTCTATGCCCGTTTTATTGTTCTTTACCTGGTTGTAATATTCCAGGATGCGGGAAAAGGATTTATAGGCGTCCTCGACCTTGATCAACGTTGTTTGGAGTTCTTGCTCAGGCTCGAAATCCCGGTTGACTATGGTAATGGAAGCTTTGGTAGAATATATATAGGATGTGTACTTCGGATTGGCCAAAAAGGTCAACGCCCCTTTCTCGCCCTCTTCGATCTTGGCCAGTTTGTGAACGGTTATCTCGGGATCACCTTCGAGATCGCCCTCCAAAATACCCGCAATTTGACCCGCCGTGAAAATCATGGATGCAAAAGTAAGAAAAATAGTTTATGGTTTTTTGGGGTAGCAAACATAATACTTGACAACTTTTCGCGACAACGCCTTCAGATTGAGCTGATCGGAAGCCTTCGCCACATCGACCAGCTTGCCGTTCTTTTTTAGGATGTCGATGTTCTGGTACTGTTGGTCATAGGCCTGATTCTCGATACTTCCGGCAAAGATAAAATAGGCGGTCTCATGATCGGTGAGGTGGTGCTTCTTTTTAAATCGCCCGGCATATTTCCGCAATCGTTCCTCGCCGATTGGATTACGCTTGAGTTTTATCTTGAGCAACCGGCGATTGATGATCATACGCGATAATCGGGACAATACGAAATCGGGATGGTCTTGCCACACCTTTAAGGCGGCTAGGATGTCAATATCATCAAGCTGAGCGAAAATTTCCAGAACGTCCCTGTCAAAAGTATCGCTATTGATTTTGTGCTCCATAAAAAACCGGAGGGGTCCGCTACAATCCAGGTCATCCCCCTTTCCGATGAGTTCCTTGGCCCGCTTTAGTGTCCGGATCAGCAGCTGCTCGGCCACAATGCCCGTTTTGTGAAGATATACTTGCCAGTACATAAAACGGCGGGCCATCAGGAATTTTTCCACCGAATATATTCCCTTTTCCTGTACCACAAGGCGGTCATCTACCACGTTCAACATGGTAATCAGGCGTTCGGCATTGATGTTGCCTTCCGCCACGCCCGTATAAAAACTGTCCCGTTTCAGGTAGTCCAACCGGTCCATATCCAACTGGCTCGATACCAATTGGTTTAAAAAAGGTTTCGGATAAAGTCCCTTGAAGATGTTTATGGCCAAAGTTAAACTTCCGTTAAACTTCTCGTTCAGGGCCTCCATAAATTGCAAGGATATGTGCTCATGGCCCGTACCCTCGACAATACTGTGTTCCATGGCGTGGGAAAATGGGCCGTGGCCGATATCGTGTAGGAGGATGGCGCAATAGAGTGCATTTTCCTCATCCCCTGTAATCTCAACCCCCTTGAAACGAAGTACTTGTATCGTCTCTTGCATTAGGTGCATGCTGCCCAAGGCATGGTGAAAACGGGTATGGTGGGCGCCCGGATATACCAAATAGGACAATCCCATCTGCGAGATACGCCGCAACCTTTGAAAATACGGATGGGCGATCAAATCGAAGACCAGCGCATTGGGAATGCCGATAAATCCGTAAATTGGATCATTGAATATTTTAAGTTTTTTAGCTTTGTTCAAAACAAATGGGATTAGAGGACGCTCGCAAAGATACCGACAAATTTTACCAACCTACGATTTCGTCAACTTGGGGATACCATTATTTCACCAACCTGCGAACCGCTGAAAATACTATCAGATTAGAACACTGTTGAACACGGATCCCAAAATTCTAATTCCCTTTTAAAGATGAACAAAATTACAATCCTCTGGGTAGACGACGAGATTGATCTTTTAAAACCGCACATCCTATTTTTACAGGGAAAGAATTACGATGTCATTACCTGCCCCAGCGGGCGGGAAGCCTTGGAAGAACTTCAAAATTCCCGCGTCGATATTGTTTTTTTGGACGAGAATATGCCCGGTATATCGGGATTGGAAACACTCAATGAAATCAAGGTCATCGATGCTTCGCTTCCTGTGGTCATGATCACCAAAAGTGAGGAGGAATTTATAATGGAAGAGGCCATAGGATCCAAAATCGCCGATTATCTGATCAAACCCGTGAATCCCCACCAAATCCTATTATCCCTCAAGAAAAATCTCGACCACTCCCGCTTGGTGTCCGAAAAGACAACAGCGAATTATCAACAGGAATTTCGAAAAATTGCAATGGACCTGTCCATGGTCAATTCGACGGAAGAATGGGTAGATCTTTACAAAAGGCTGATATACTGGGAACTGCGTCTCGAGGAAATCGAGGACAACAGCATGTTCGAGATTTTGGAATCCCAAAAAACTGAAGCCAACACCCATTTTGGAAAGTTCGTGGACAGAAATTATACGGATTGGTTTGGTAGCGATGGCCCGGTCATGTCGCATACCTTATTCAAAAAATGGATCGTCCCCGAAATACAGGACACCCCTACCCTGCTCGTCGTGGTCGACAACTTGCGCTATGACCAATGGTACGCTTTTGAAGATACGGTAGGTTCCTTTTATAAAAAGACCAAGGAAGATTCCTATTTCAGCATCCTGCCAACCGCTACGCAGTATGCCCGGAACGCCATTTTTTCAGGCCTCACGCCGCTGGATATGGAAAAGCGTTATCCCGATTGGTGGAAAAACGATACCGATGAGGGCGGAAAAAACCTGTTCGAGGATAAGTTCCTGGGGGCACAGATCAAACGGTTGGGACTCGATATCCAATGGGAATACCATAAAATCAGTAGTTTGCGCCAGGGTAAACAACTATCCCAAAGCTTTAAGTCACAAAAGGACAATGACCTCACGGTAATCGTCTATAATTTTGTGGATATGCTCAGCCACTCCAAAACGGAGATGGAAGTCATTAAGGAGCTCGCCAGCAACGACAGGGCCTACCGATCATTGACCCAAAGCTGGTTCAAAAATTCACCGCTGCTCGAAATCATCCAGCAGGCCCAACAATTGGGGATGAAACTCATCATCACCACCGATCACGGAACGATCAACGTAAAAAATCCCTCCAAGGTCATCGGTGATAAGGAGACCAGCCTCAACCTGCGCTATAAAACCGGTCGTAGCCTCACCTATGACAGCAAAGATGTCTTGGCCGCCCCAGATCCGGCACAGATCTGTTTGCCAAGCATCAACATGAGCAGCTCGTATATCTTTGCCAAGAACGATCTATTTTTTGCCTATCCAAATAACTACAACCATTACGTGAGCTATTACCGCAATACCTATCAGCATGGCGGGATTTCGCTGGAAGAGATGGTTATTCCCTTCGTGGTATTAAGCGCACGCTGAATGATAAGGAACCTAATAGGCAAATCAATAGGTTATGCTTTAATCCCTTTTTTGACTTTTTGGCTTTTGGCCTTCATCTCCTTGAGTTTCTTTTCGAGCAGAGGTAACATCTCTTCCTTATTGTGTCTGACATCCGATGCGATGGAATCCAACTTGGCCTGGAGGCTGGCCTTTTCGTTAAGATAGGCATGCTCTGCCTTCCCTTTCAGTTCCGTGGCCGCCCGGACGAAGGCATCCGTTGCCCTGTTGCTACTTTCCCTGATTTTTTGCCTTGTCCGCTTACCGCTATCGGGGGCGTACAATATGGAAACTATGCCACCAATTGCGACACCGGCAAGTAGCGCCAAAGTAATTTCCGTATTCTTACTTGAATTTTTCATGGTCATAATATTGTAGTTGAATCCGAAAAATAGATTTATAATTGTGGCAGCGCAAGTCCTATCGCATTAATTTTTGATGCGATGCCCCAACACGTTTAGAACGGAACCCTTCAACCCAGTGGACGCCTTTAAATTAGAATGATGCAAATAACCTACACAGAATCCCAACTACAGAAAGTGGCCCATCAAATTCTCACACGGGTCCCCTCCAAAATCCTGGCCTTTGCTGCTCCCATGGGCGCCGGTAAGACCACACTGATCAAGGCCATGTTACAGGAATTGGGTGCGGCGGACGCAGGTAGCAGTCCCAGTTTTGGCATTGTCAACGAATATCATGACCGCAAAGGAAAACGCTTGGCCTACCACTTCGATTTCTACCGCCTGAACGACGAAACCGAGGCTTTGGATATTGGAGTGGAGGATTATTTCGAAGAAGAGGTCTATATCTTTATAGAATGGCCGGAAAAAATCGCTTCTCTCCTGCCCGGCGATGTTACCGAGGTGTATATCGAAATTGTCGATTCCTATACGCGAAGAATTTCCATGAAGGGGGACTGAGATGTAAACGAGGGTCATTTGAGTCGAATCTTCCTTCCGTTAAAAGCAAATATTGCATGAACTTCGTTAAAATCGATGAAAGTATCTTTTTTTCCGTTTAAGTACCTGTTTTTCACGATAAAACGCTTGGTCCCCTTGGTATTTTTCCTACATTTGTCAATGAATTCACTAAATAATTAACTAATAAACCCTTTCTGATTATGAAAAAAGTCGTATTTGGCCTTTTGGCCTGTGCATCCCTTTTAGCCGTTTCATGTGAAACCAATGATGTTGCGGCCGAAGACAACTTGTACCAAGAAGGAGTCGATAGAACAAAGATTACCACGAGCAACAGGGAATCTTTGGTTGATCGAACCAAAATTACTACCAGTAATAGGCAGTCCTATGTCGATCGCACTAAAATTACCACTTCCAATAGAAAGGACTAATTTTAAGGTATCATTCGATTTGTAATTTCAAAAAGGGTAATAAAATACCCTTTTTTTCGTTACAAACATATCCCACAATGATAGCCTACAATGAAAATAGCCAATACCAAAAAGAAAATAGTCAAAAAGAGATTTATTGTTGAATCAATAGCGATTCTTTTTATTGTTATTTCTCCTTTTGTATTTAAACTGCATGAATTTTTACCAAGAGATCCCGATGCAACCATCAGATTTTGGGGAATGGTTTTTGACAAGAACGGTTTTGCCGATTTAAATACGTACGCATGGTTTCTTCTAGGTAAAATGGTACCTTTATTTCTATTGTTTATCTGGTTCTTAACATGTAAGCAATGGTGGTATCATATTATATTGATACCGTTGATGATGTACGCATTTCAGATTTTCGAAGTTTTTTATTCCAATGATAAATTTATAGATACACGTAATTTGCTATGGCTGTTACCCGTATGCATGGTAGTCATTCCGTTTGTGTATTTTATCCGAATAAAGTTATATGATAAATACGTCCACGGTATCGATTTAGAGGCCATGGAAGCTGAATTGAGGATGTTAAAGGAAAAACAGGGCATCAGCAAAAAAAAACCTGAACCTGCTTTCCCAGAAACTTCCAATGAAATCGACTACAAATCCTTCTCCGAAGAAATTGACGAAAGACTCTCTACGAACCATCTTTGGACACAATTTAAGCAGTTTCAAACCCGGATGGGCAATTGGTTGGACTTTAAATTTTGATTTTCCGATCCTACCGGATAGGCAATTGGTTGGCCCCTTAAATTTTGATTTTCCGACCCTCATAAAAATTCTCATTGGCCGGAATTCTTCCCAATCCCACAGAATGTCGTAATTTTACTGTTAATCAAATTTTTACGGTCAAGTTGTACATTCTATGAACCAACCTGCTTCTCCCTTTAGCAAACAACAGCTGCTTCCACAGGAAGAGACCTTGGAAGTACTCAAGCAAAAAAGCGAGCTTTTTATCGGCCTTCCCAAGGAAAACCACCTTCAGGAACAACGCATCTGCCTGACCCCCGATGCCGTTAATGCGATTACCTCCAACGGCCATCGGGTACTGATCGAGGCCGGGGCCGGAGACGGTGCCCATTATTCCGATATCGACTATACCAACGCAGGAGCCGAAATCACCCGCGATACCAAAAAAGTATTTTCCTGTCCCCTACTATTAAAAGTAGAGCCCCCTACCCTTTCAGAGATCGAGATGTTGAATCCGCAGGCGACCGTCATATCCGCCTTGCAGATCAAGACGCAGAAAAAGGCCTATTTCGAGAAAATGGCCAAAAAACGTATTACCGCCATGGCCTTCGAATATATTAGGGACGAGGATGGTAAATATCCAGCTGTACGCTCCCTCAGTGAGATTGCGGGGATTTCCTCCGTGCTCATTGCCTCCGAGATTATGGCGGCCACCAACGATGGCAATGGACTCATGTTCGGAAACATCAGCGGGGTTCCGCCCGTAGAGGTGGTCATCATCGGCGCGGGAACCGTCGGGGAATTTGCCGCCCGGTCGGCTTTGGGCCTGGGGGCGAACGTCAAGGTCTTCGACAACAGCCTGACCATGTTGCGGAAACTACAGGCCAGCCTACGGCAGACGGTCTATACTTCGACGCTGCAGCCCAAATATCTCCTGAAATCCTTAAAACGCTGTGATGTCGCCATCGGAGCCATTCGCGGCAAGGACCGTGCCCCCGTAATCGTCAACAGGACCATGGTCGAGAATATGAAAAAAGGAGCGGTCATCATCGACGTCAGTATCGACATGGGTGGCTGTTTCGAAACCAGCGAAATTACCACCCACACCAATCCCACCCTCGAAAAATATGGGGTCATCCATTATGGTGTGCCCAACATACCCTCCCGATATCCCAAGACCGCAACCATTTCGATCAGCAACATTTTTACGCCCTATTTATTGGAACTCGGTGAAAATGGCGGTCTCGAAAACTCCCTGCGCTTCGATAAGGGGTTGCGAAACGGACTCTATATGTACCACGGAATATTGACCAACAAGTCCGTCGGGGAATGGTTCGACCTGAAGTACAGCGATATCAACTTTTTGATTTTTTGAATCAACTTCCCCATGGCTTTTATCAAACGGTTGGGTTTCTTTCTTGTCGGTCTGTCGATCGGCCTGGTACTTCTAACGTTCATTTTGAAAAAGAAAACGGAGGAATCGGGGTTCGATTTTTGCTACCTGCCCAACTGTCGGACCTTGAAGGATATCCGTTCCAAACCGATGTCCTATTCCGAGGAAATCGATAGAATGCTAGCTGACAACCAATTGGATTCCCTCGACATCGACCGGTTTCTGAACGATGGCGATGTGGACTTCGGAAGGAGCGATACGCAGTCCGAGCCGTGCAAAACCTATTATATCGAGGGGATAATCAGGGAAAACGAGGCGGTCCTGGAAGTGAAAAACTGCAGCGACCAGGTGATTGTTCAAAATATTTTGTCGAAGTAGTGAAATATCGGATGCTATGCCGTTTAGACCCAAATTTGCGGTTCTGCGCTTGATTCTTGCCCCTGAATGTGAACGGACATCCTAAATTCCCCTTCGCTCTTGCTCCTTTATCAATAAATTCAGTTCCCTGGTGGTCTGCCCGGCGACCGAGGTGTTCTCGTCGGCCCTTCGGATCAAATAGGGCATCACGTCACGAACAGGTCCGAAGGGAAGGTACTTGGCCACATTGTAACCCTTGTCCGACAGATTATAGGAAATATGGTCGCTCATGCCGTATAACTGTCCGAACCAAATATGCGGGTCGTCTTTGGCAATGCCCTTTTCCTCCATCAGTTCCATCAACCGGTAGCAGCTGTTTTCATTATGTGTCCCTGCAAAAAGGGATATGGTTTCGAGGTTTTCAACAATATATTCCACGGTGGCATCGAAATTGGCGTCGGTCTCCTTTTTGGAGGCACAAATTGGCGATGGGTATCCTTTTTCTTCCGCACGTTCGTTTTCCTTTTCCATATAGGCCCCGCGTACGGCTTTTATTCCCACCTTAAAACCATGTTTTTTCGCTTTTGCATGGAGATCCTTTAGGTAATCCATCCGGTCCCAACGATACAATTGAAGGGTGTTGAACACGATATCTTTTTTAGTATTATACTTCCGCATCATGTCCTCACATAAAGCATCGGCGGCATCCTGCATCCAACTTTCCTCCGAATCGATCAATAGCGAGACATCGAGGTCGTGGGCCTTTTTGCAGGTCGTGTCAAAACGGGCGACCACCCTGTCCCATTCCGCCTGTTCGTCGTCCGACAAGGTTTTGCCCGCACTGACTTTTTCAAACAATGCGAACCGTCCGAACCCCGAGGGTTTGAAAACGGCGAAGGGAATGGCATCCTTTTCCTTGACAAAATCCAGTAGTTTGAGTACCATCTCAAGGGCAGCGTCCAGGGGATCTTCCGTGTCTTTGCCTTCCACGGAATAGTCCAGCACCGAACACACATTTTTGCCATACATTTTGTCAACGGTCGGCAGGCAGTCGAATTCGTTGACCCCGCCGCAAAAATGGTCGAATACGGTCGAGCGGATAAGTTTTTCTACCGGCAGGTGCGCCTTCAGCGCGAAATTGGTAATAGCGGAACCGATACGCACCAGGGGTTCGTTGGCGATCATACGGAACAGGAAATAGGCTCGCTCGAGCTCCGCATCCGTCTTTAGGGCAAATGCCTTCTCAGTATCCTCAAAAATTTTCTTCGTTTTGACTTCCTTGGGGTGCGGTTCCTCAAAAGATTTGTTCATTGCAGCTTCTTTTGCTTCAAAGATAAAGACACAAAAGCTATTCCAATATTAATATTTTACCTTTATTTTGTGGCTATGGATTCGATAATCACGACCTCTTACGCCGTACACTTCAACCAACGGGCATATGACGCCCTCAACGCCCACCTGACCGTGGCTTGCTATTCCAAAATTTTTATTCTGGTGGATGAGAATACGAAGCGGGATTGTTTGGGAGATTTTAAAGAAAAGGTCCAAGGCGATTTCCAATTCGAAACCCTGGAAATCGAATCGGGGGAAAACCATAAGACCATAGCTACCTGTACCCGGTTGTGGTCGGCACTCTCGGATCGGGATGCCGACCGCAGAAGCCTACTGATCAACCTGGGCGGTGGGGTAATTACCGATATGGGAGGCTTCGTCGCCTCGACCTTTAAGCGCGGCATCCCCTTTATCAATGTGCCCACCACCCTGTTGGCCATGGTCGACGCCTCCGTGGGCGGAAAGACCGGTGTGGACTTAGGTCCGCTGAAAAACCAGGTAGGAGTCATCAACCATCCGGAAATGGTGCTGGTGGTATCCGACTTCCTAAAGACGCTGGAAGAGCGACAATTGCAAAGCGGATTTGCAGAAATGCTGAAACATGGGCTGATCCGGGATGCCGCGTATTGGGAATCCTTAAAAAATCGTTCCGGTTTTGCAAATATCGACCGTCTTATCTACCGTTCCGTACTCCTCAAGAACGAGGTGGTCCTGCAAGATCCTACAGAGCGGCACCTGCGTAAAATATTGAACTTTGGGCACACCTTGGGCCACGCGGTGGAATCCTTTTTTTTGGAAAACAAGTCCCGCGAAACATTATTACACGGTGAGGCCATTGCCATCGGAATGGTATTGGAGGGCTATCTGTCCCACCAGCTTACGGGACTTCCCGAATCCCAACTGACGGATATCAAGACCGCTTTTTTAAAGCGTTACCCCAAAACGGATTTCTCGGAAAGTGATATCGAGGCCATCCTATCCCTTTTAAAATTCGACAAAAAAAATTCCCACGGCAATATCAACTTTGTACTCCTTGAGCATATCGGAACCCCCGCAATCGATGTTGAGATTCCCCCTGAACTTTTCCAAAAAGCATTTTCATACTACAGCCTCTCCTGATTTCATATACTAATTCATCCATTTGACAACTCTTTAAAAAATCCCTAGAAAAAAAAACCTAGATTAGTCGTAGTATAAATTAACCGCAAGGTTTTCATGACCCGGACCCATCGGAAAAAACTACCTACTATGCTACGTAAAATTGTGGATTACAAAAAGTTGGACCGAAAACTGGCCGACCTATTGATCGAGACCTATCCCGATGGATACGGTGACGACGACGTCATCGTTTTTAAGAACCTACAGGCTGAAATGGTGGAGGCGGTCGAAATAAGGACAGAGGACACCATATACCTGGTCAAGATCAGCAAAAGCCTGGCGGAATTTATATCCAATTTCGAAGATGCCATGGAACGGGAACTGGAGGAAGGACCGGAAGCCGATTTGGACGAAGACGATACCCCTGAATTCGAACTGGAAAAGGAACTGGAAAGCGATACGGATTACGAATTCGAGGATGATTTCGAATAAGGGACTCCCCCGGGTTTCAACTGAAAACCGTACTGGATTACAAATTCGAGGATGATTTCGTATTAGGAATTCCCGAGTGACTCTTGGCCTTTAGCACGCCTTTTTCGCTAGGGCCGACCTTTTCATCGATATAGTGGGCATAACGCGCCGTAAATTCCG
>DASSWC010000004.1:0-4188 GCA_035705395.1 Pricia sp.
GTTCAACCACTTTCCGGAGACCGAAGCCGGCCATCCACCGGCTACCAGTCGCAAAGGATGCCCATGCGCCACGGGAATGTCCCCCCCGTTCATTTGAAAGGCCAAAAGTGTTTCGTCTTGCATAGCCTTCGACATGGGCGCGCCCCGGGATATAGGTTCCTTTTCCGGATTTCTGCTTAAATGCAGGTCCGTGCCGTGATAACCAACGTATACGGCATCCGGTTTGATACCCACCTCCTTCAGAACATCCCGCAATCGAACGCCCGTCCATTTCGCACAGGAAACCGCGCCGATGGTCCACTGGTTGCCCTTGGCAGGTGGGTCGAATTCACTACGGCCATTGCCCCCACACTCCAACGTAAGCTGGTAGGTATGGGTTTTGAAATTGGACTTTAAGTCCTTAAGCGTATACGATTTTTCTTGCGCTGCCGATTCCCCATCCACGGTAAGTGTCCATCCCGCCGCATCCAGATTTTCGGGAATCAGGCCGTTATTGCGGATAAACATGGCGGAGTTGGGCGTTACCCTATCATCCAGCAGATGGGCCTGTGCCTCGATATTCCAAGGTTTGTCGTTCAAGACCACCATTTCGGAATTTTTGTCGAACATTTTGAACGGGTCCGGATCCTGAAGTCCCAACGGTAGATAATCCTTGGGCAATACCTCGCCAAATACAATGTCAGTGCCCAGCAAGGCGGTCATGGAGACCAGCGTTGCCTTTTGGACAAATTTTCTTCGTTGCATCAATCCGTCATTTAACATTCCAAAGTTAACAATAATTGATGTCATCCCGCAATGAAAAAAGTACTATCGGTACGCTGGTGGTGCTTTCAAACCTAAAAACGGAGAGCAATTAGGCTTTGATAAAGAGACTTGCAATTACTACAACGTGGTGTCGCTGCTCCCCGACAGAATGCCCTTTCCCAAAACTTTATTTGCCTATTTCGACCGTCGGATTTTTAGGGTTCTTTTTAAAAATATAGGTATAGAACCACATTATGGTAAAGGTGGGAATGACATCGAGACCGGGAATGATCTCTTCGATGAAGGTTATCGCTCCTGCCCCCTGACCGATTTTGCCCTTATACATTCGGGTCATCAGCCAACCGGCGATGGGGGCCCAAATAATATCGGAGAACTCCCCTATCCCGAGAATAGAGAACGACAGCATTCCGATGCCGTCGAACAAGATACCGAGAAGAAGTTTTTTGTATTTGCTGCTGCCAGTGTTACCCATCGTGGAATTTTAGGATAAATCCGAGCTGATCAGTTTTAAGAATTCGCTGCGGGTTTCGATTTTCTCGAATTGGCCCCGAAATCCTGATGTCGTGGTCAGGGAATTTTGTTTCTGAACGCCCCGCATCATCATGCACATATGTGCCGCTTCGATGACCACGGCAACACCCTTAGGTTTTAAGGTGGAATTAATACACTCCAAAATGTCGTGGGTTAAACGCTCCTGCACCTGCAACCGGCGGGCAAAAACATCGACGACACGAGGCACCTTGCTCAATCCTACGATATATCCGTCGGGAATATACGCCACGTGGGCCTTGCCAAAAAACGGTAGCATGTGGTGCTCGCAAAGGGAATACAGTTCGATATCCTTGATAATGACCATGTCGTCATAGGCTTCGGCGAACATGGCCCCTCTTAGGATTTCAACGGCATCCTGCTTATAGCCTTGTGTTAGGAACATCATAGCTTTAGCGGCTCTTTCGGGAGTTTTTATAAGCCCCTCGCGTTCCACATCCTCCCCAAGTTCGCTGATAATTTTGGAAAAACTTTTTTTGACGTCGTTGGCTATTTCGATGTTGTACTCCTCTAAATTTTGGTATGGTGCCATGTAGTGAACCCGTTTTGTTTATTGTTTCATTGGAAAAACCGAACAAAAATAAGCATTTATATACCTCTCTACCAATTTAAAGTGCTTTTGCAATAGCCATTTTATATTTGGAGGTTCAACTGCCGATTTTTAGTATTTTTGCACCTCAAAGGGAACAAAGTGCCCTAGGTTTTACGAACAAGTTATACCATGATCAAGGCCAAAAACATCCAAAAATTTTATGGGGACTTGCAGGTATTGAAAGGTGTCGATTTACATATCAAAAAAAAGGAAATTGTGTCGATCGTTGGCACTTCGGGGGCTGGAAAGACTACCTTACTTCAAATTTTGGGAACCCTGGATGCCCCTTCAAACCCAAGGGATGGCGAACTGGTCATCAACGGGGTAGCTACCAATACGCTGTCGGACAGGGACTTGGCTAAATTTAGAAACGAGCATATCGGCTTTATCTTCCAGTTCCATCAATTGCTTCCGGAATTTACCGCGCTAGAAAATGTCTGTATCCCTGCGTTTATACGGAACACGCCAAAAACCGAGGCGGAAACCAAGGCCAAGGAACTGCTCGATTTCTTGGGACTTTCAAAACGCTACGGCCATAAACCCAACGAGCTCTCCGGGGGGGAACAACAACGGGTAGCCGTCGCCCGCGCGCTGGTCAACGACCCCTCGATCATTTTTGCGGACGAGCCTAGCGGCAACCTCGATTCCGAAAGTGCCGACAACCTGCACCACCTCTTTTTCGACTTGCGCGAGGCATTCGGCCAGACTTTTGTCATTGTTACCCACAATGAAGACCTGGCGGAAATGGCGGATCGGAAACTCACCATGATCGACGGAACGATCGTTAACAAGGAGGTAGTGGTTTGATGATGACCCAAAGGGAGCTAAAGGATTTTCTGGATAACAAAGTCCTCCAATACGAACATCCCGGGTTTTTGGAAAGCGACCCTTTACAAATTCCCCATCGTTTTTTTCAAAAGGAAGATATAGAAATCAGCGCCTTTCTCACCGCGACCATCGCCTGGGGCAATCGCAAGAGCATTATCAACAATGCAACTCGGTTGATGCAGCTGATGGATAGCGCGCCCCATGACTTTATAGTAAACCATCAAGAATCCGATCTCGAAAAACTGTCGGGATTCGTACACCGTACGTTCAATGGGCAGGACGCATCCTATTTTATAAAAGCCTTGAAAAACATTTATAATAGGCATGGTGGATTGGAATCTGTATTCACCATGAATAGCGAAAACGCTTCTTTGCAGTCCGCCATATCCTCTTTTAAAAAGACATTCTTTGAGCTGCCCCACCCCGGCCGTACCCAAAAACATGTCGGTGACCCCGAGAAAGGTTCCGCCGCGAAACGGATCAATATGTTTCTGCGATGGATGGTGCGTCCCGATACCAAAGGCGTGGATTTTGGCCTTTGGAAAAGCATCGGGACACAGCAACTATCTTGTCCCTTGGACGTACACTCCGGCAACGTTGCCCGGAAACTGAAATTGTTATTAAGAAAGCAAAACGATGCCAAGGCCTTGGCAGAGCTGGACGAAAACCTGCGTAAGCTGGACCCCGTCGACCCGGTAAAATACGATTTTGCGCTTTTTGGACTGGGCGTTTTTGAAAAGTTTTGAAAGCCGCCGTATCACCCATTTTTTTCCTATTTTTAAACCCGCCAATGCACGCCAATTATGAAAAATATTTTGCTCGGTACCCTATTTCTCTTTTGCTTTCAGTTTTCAGTCCACTCCCAGGAAAAGGAGAATTCTAAGACCGATTCCCCAATGCATTCGGCACATCAGCGCAAAATTCCCGTTGATACCGCCATCACTACCCAACACAGCGTGACCATTAATGGTACCGCAATCGATTATTCCGCCACAACGGGCATGCAACCCGTTTGGGACGAAAAGGGGCAACCCATTGCCGCATTGCACTATACTTACTATACCCGAGACAACGTTAAGGATCGGGCGGCAAGACCTTTGTTGATTTCCTTCAATGGCGGACCCGGGTCGGGATCGGTCTGGATGCACTTGGCCTATACGGGTCCCCGTACCCTGAAAATCGACGATGAAGGGTATCCGGTGCAACCTTACGGGGTAAAGGACAATCCTTTTTCGGTGCTGGACGTTACCGATATCGTATACGTCAATCCCGCCAATACCGGTTATTCCCGCACCATTCCCGAAAAACTGGAGGATAAGGACCACAAGAAATTCTTTGGCATCAATGCCGATATCAAGTATCTGGCGGAATGGCTCAACACCTTCGTAACCCGCAACAACCGCTGGAGATCCCCAAAATATATCATTGGCGAAAGCTACGGGGGTACCCGGGTC
>DASSWC010000005.1:0-5410 GCA_035705395.1 Pricia sp.
CCTCCGTACCCCTATTTAAAACGGCAGGGACACATCAGGAAAACCTAAATACATTAAGATAATGAGAAGCAAAATTGTAGCCGGAAACTGGAAAATGAATAAAACCGCCAAGGAAACCGAGGCCTTGCTTACCGAGCTCGCGGGGAAGTTGCCCGACACCCAGGCCGAGGTGATGGTAGCCCCGACTTTCGTCAATTTGGTTGCCGCGGTACGGCATGTAGAATCCTCGATTATCAAGGTCATCGCCCAGAACGTGCATTTTGCCGAAAACGGCGCCTATACGGGCGAGATTTCCGCGGATATGTTGTTGGATATCGATATCGATACCGTAATCATCGGCCATTCCGAGCGAAGAGCCCACTTCGGGGAAACCGACGAAATCCTGAACCGAAAAGTGGTTGCTGCGCTCAACAAGAATATGAGGGTGGTATTCTGCTTCGGCGAAGAACTCGTGGACCGAAAATCCGATACCCACTTCAAGGTGGTCGAAGGCCAGTTAAAAAGCGCCCTGTTTTCGTTGGATCCCTCGGCGTGGACGAACCTTATTTTAGCCTACGAACCTGTATGGGCCATCGGTACCGGAGAGACCGCATCCCCGGAACAGGCCCAGGAAATGCACGCCTTTATCCGTAAGACGATTACCGAAGCCTATGATACTTCCATCGCGAACAACGTGTCCATTTTATACGGGGGTAGCGTAAAACCCGCCAATGCCAGGGAGATTTTCTCCAAACCCGACGTGGATGGGGGACTCATCGGCGGGGCCTCTCTCGTGGCGGACGATTTTGTGGAAATCATCAAGGCTATCTAGTGTTAAGTTAAGCCAAAATTGTCGCATAGTCCAAGGCGTCTTTTGCGGCATCCCGTCGTTAAAAAATAATTCCGTAGCTACGGCTATGCAATCCCAACCGTGTGTCATCCTATATCGAATACGACTTCACCATCATCCCGTTGCAGCCGGCATCCGATATTCTGATTGCGGAGTTGGGGGAGGTGGGCTTCGAGAGTTTTGTGGAGAACGGTGAAGGGGTATTGGCCTACATCCAAAAGAACGACTGGTATCCCGGTATTTTGGAAACCATCCAAATATTGAAAAACCTCGAATTCGAAATCCACTATAGCCACAACGAAATCCCGCCGCAAAACTGGAATATCGATTGGGAACGTAATTTCCATCCCATCCAAATAGACGGGCGTTGTGCTGTGCGTGCCCCTTTCCACGAAAAGCCCGGGGTGGAATACGATATCGTCATCGAGCCCAAAATGAGCTTCGGTACCGGCCACCACGAAACGACCCATATGATGCTACAGTTCGTTTTGGAACACCATGTCGGGGGAAAGTCCGTTTTGGACATGGGCAGCGGCACCGGTGTACTTGCCATTCTGGCGGCGATGAAGGGGGCCGCCTACATCGACGCCATCGATATTGATCCCTGGTGCTATCGCAACGCCGAGGAAAATGTGGTACGCAACCATTGCGGACATATTAACGTTTTAGAGGGGGATTCGAGCCTCTTGGGCGCTAGGAAATACGACCTAATTTTAGCCAATATCAACCGGAACATCCTGTTGCGCGATATACCCGTATTCGCCCGAAGCCTGACCGAAAATGGAACGCTTATAATGAGCGGATTTTATGGGCGCGACGTTCCCGTTATCTCCAAAAAATGTGGTGAATCGGGTCTTCACGTCCAAAAAAAAAGGGAAAGAAACCAATGGGTTGCGCTAAAATATGTATTTTAGGGTGCTAAGATTAGGGAAAATAAAACGAAAAGCTATTATGGGCACAAAGGAAAAGGTATGGGAAGATGTCCTTCTCAAGGAAGAAACGGTAAAACAGCATGAAATAGTACTTTTCAACGATGAAGTAAATACCTTCGACCATGTGATCGAAACCCTTATGGATGTTTGCGAGCACACTCCGCAACAGGCCGAACAATGTTCGCTCATCGTACATTACAACGGTAAATGCACCGTAAAGACCGGCGAATATAGCGATCTGGAACCCCGTTGCAGCGGTCTGTTGCAGGCCGGATTGAGCGCAGAAATTGTATAAACCCAATCCCTTCCCCTCAAAGTTTCCATTTTTACGCGCAACGTTTGTCCACGGGCAGTGATATGGACCTTATCCTTAGTGATCCTGACAAGATTCGAACTTGTAACCTTCTGATTCGTAGTCAGATGCGCTATCCAGTTGCGCCACAGGACCAATGTTGGCCTTTACTTCATAGGGGGTGCAAATATATTTCTTTTTACATTTACCGCAAAATAACCGGGCTACATATATGAACCTAAAATCCTTTATCCGCGATATTCCGGACTTCCCTTCGAAGGGTGTCGTTTTCAGGGATATAACACCGCTTTTAAAAGAAGTTACGGCAATGAAGCAGGCGACTGAAGAACTGTTAAAGCTTTTGGACGATCACAGCATAAACAAGGTAGTGGGTATGGAAAGCCGCGGTTTTTTCTTTGCACCGTTATTGGCCTCCCGATTGCATGCCGGCTTTGTGCCCGTTCGCAAGCCCGGCAAACTGCCCGCCGAAACAATCAGCTATACCTACGATCTCGAATATGGTACCGATACCTTGGAAATACATCTTGACGGTATCCAGAAAGGGGACAAGGTGCTGGTTCACGACGATGTATTGGCCACCGGTGGCACGGCCAGGGCGACCTGTGAACTGGTCGAGCGCCTGGGGGGCGAAGTGGTTCAGTGTAATTTTTTGATCGAACTAGACCTCTTAAAAGGACGGGAGAAGCTGAATGGCTATGAAGTAAAGACATTGCAGAAATATTGATGGTTGTCTAAACGACCCGTTCGCAATTTTTGCTAGTCCAACGCCCGTGTGGTTACAAAATACCGCCATCCGAGAATGGCCATCTCAAATTTGGAGGCTTTTGAAAGATCCAGCTGTTTTTTGGAGTAGGAGGGAAGTACGGCCTTGTTTACCTTGGCCAAAATTTTGAAAAAAGCCTTTTTCATTCCGTTCGCTTTGCACAAATATAAGGAACTGGAGAATCTTCGCCCGGGTAGGCAGGAATTTTTGCGAGGCTAAAACGCAGCACTAAAAAACCGTCTTTGGTTAAGCTACCAAAGACGGTCTCAATACTCATAAAACAAACGATATTAGCTCGTGAACGCCGTGTATCGTTAGCTTACGGCTTCCTTAATTTTGGCGGACTTCACGGTTCTTACGATTCTACCCGCGATTTTATACGGATCGCCGTTGGAAGCGGGCCGTCTATCCTCTAACCAGCCTTTCCAGCCCCTTTCTACGGTAATGATGGGGATGCGTATCGAAGCGCCCCTGTCGGACACGCCGTAGCTGAAATCGTTGATGGAGGCGGTCTCGTGCTTCCCGGTCAAGCGCTCGTCGTTGAATTCGCCGTACACTTCGATGTGTTCTTTCGTTACGGGACGGAAGGCTTCACATATTTGCTCATAGATTTCCTTCGATCCGCAGGTTCTCAAAATGGTATTCGAGAAATTTGCGTGCATACCGGAGCCGTTCCAATCGCCTTTGACAGGTTTGGGGTGGTATTCAATGTAATACCCATAGCTTTCCGTCAAACGGTCCAAAAGATACCGGGCGATCCAAACTTCGTCACCGGCAGTTTTGGCCCCTTTGGAGAACAACTGGAATTCCCACTGGCCGCTGGCCACTTCCTGGTTGATACCCTCAAATTGGAGTCCCGCTGCGATACACAGGTCGGCATGCTCCTCCACAAAGGCCCTACCGTGCGTGTTTTTTCCACCAACGGAACAGTAGTACATTCCCTGGGGGCCTGGATAACCACCAACGGGAAACCCTAGCGGCAATTGCGTTTCCTTGCTCATAATGAAATATTCCTGCTCGAAACCGAACCAAAAGTCATCATCGGGATCGTCAATGGTAGCCCGGGAATTCGATTTGTGCGGCGTTCCGTCGGGGTACATGACTTCCGTCATTACCAGATAGCCGTCATTTCTTGCGGGATCTGGATATATGGCCACCGGTTTTAAGAGGCAATCCGAAGAACCGCCCTCCGCCTGTTTGGTCGAACTTCCATCGAATGACCACAGCGGACAATCTTCCAATTTTCCGCTGAAACCCTCCTCGATTTTCGTTTTACTTCTTAGATTGGCTGTGGGTTCGTAACCGTCCAACCAAATGTACTCTAGCTTTGATTTGCTCATAATAGGGTGTTATATTTACTTTGAATGAAACAAAAATATATTTTTTAGGGGAGATACCTAATTTTTTGGGGGCTAAAATTCAAAAAACAAATCTCTTTTTAGAATGCCCCCGATATGATAGGGGTATTTTGTCGACAATTAATTTTTTTATGGATATATTGTTAATTCCCTAATCCTTATTTTTGCCGGATTGCGTTTCAACCAAAAGGATAATAAGATGTCAAGACAACGATTCGACGCCATTGCGGAAAGCCAGAAAAGAAAACCCATCCCCATAGAAGAGCGCGGAAGGCGTTCCGAACTTTTTGCGACCCACGTTTTCGACGCGGGGCGTATGTTGCAGTATTTGACCAAAGATGCTTTGGAAAGTGTAGAGAACGCCATTTTTTCGGGTTCCAAAATCGACCGTAAGATAGCCGAGCAGGTGGCCGAGGCCATGAAAACATGGGCGATATCTATAGGCGCCACCCATTATACCCATTGGTTCCAGCCTTTGACCGGGACAACGGCCGAAAAGCACGATGCGTTTTTTGACCTACTGCCCAACGGTAAGGCCCTTGAAAAATTCGGTGGCGGACAATTGGTACAGCAAGAGCCCGACGCCTCGAGTTTTCCAAGTGGGGGAATCCGTAATACCTTCGAAGCCCGAGGGTACACGGCATGGGACCCTACCAGTCCCGCTTTCGTTTACGATACCACCCTGTGCATTCCCACCATTTTTGTCTCCTATACGGGCGAGGCCCTGGATAATAAAGCTCCGCTTTTGAGGGCGTTGAACGCGATAGACGAGTCGGCCACGGCGGTAGCCAAGTATTTTGATAAAAATGTGGTAAAGGTCAATGCTACCCTGGGGTGGGAGCAGGAATATTTCTTGCTCGACAAGGCCTTGGCCCAATCGCGCATCGATATCGGTCTCACCGGGCGCACCTTGGTCGGTCGCCCCGCCGCTAAAGGGCAGCAACTGGGCGATCACTATTTTGGAGCCATCCCGTTGCGGGCCATTCGATTTATGAGAGACCTGGAGCAGGAATGTACGAAATTGGGTATTCCCGTAAAGACGAGACATAACGAGGTGGCCCCAAACCAGTTCGAACTGGCCCCCGTATTCGAGGAGGCCAATCTGGCCGTCGATCATAACCAATTGTTGATGGACGTAATGAACAGGGTGGCCGACAAACATCATTTCAAGGTGCTCTTTCACGAAAAACCCTTTGCGGGTATCAATGGATCCGG
>DASSWC010000006.1:0-2764 GCA_035705395.1 Pricia sp.
GAAGGTACCTACCGGCTGTTGGAAAAAATGATCGGCATTGCCGAGGTCGACCATAAAAAAATCGAACGTTTACGTACCGAAGCCGAACACCGTTATACCGCGTTGAAATTTTATCCCACGGCCTGGGAAATCGATACGACACGCACCACCAGCCTGCGGTTCAAGGGGTACGAGGTCGACACCCTTACCAGTGAAGTTACGGGCCAAGACCGATTGAAATACGACAGGAACCGCCCGTTTACCAAAACTGTGGAATATCGAAATTTTATGCGACCTGCAGATTCCGTCACCATCCCCGAAGCCTATATTTTGAAAAAAGGCTATGACAAAATCCTAAACCTATTACAAGCCAATCAAATACAGTATAGTATCCTGCAAAAAGATACCTTGCTCACTGTAGAATCGTATCGTATCGACACTTTCGACACCTCCGATGTGCCCTATGAAGGGCATTATCCGCACAGCAATACCCAGGTACGTGCCGCAATGGAAAAAATGAATTTTCAACAAGGCGATATTCTAATACCTACCGATCAATCGGGTATCCGGTACTTGTTGGAAACCTTGGAACCTGAGGCTACAGATTCCTTTTTTAACTGGAATTTTTTCGACCCTATTTTACAGCGCAAAGAACATTTTTCTCCCTATGTTTTCGAGGATGAGGCATTGCAAATGCTTCAGGAAGATTCCGTTTTACGGGATAGTTTCCGGCTGAAAAAGGAAAATGATTCCGCATTCGCGAACAACGGGTATGCCCAATTGGACTGGCTTTTCAAACAATCGGACCACTTTGAGGAAGCCTATAGGCAATATCCCGTGTACCGCATATTGAAAACAGGTACGGAACCGGACGCTCCGGTCAGGGAGGCCAATTCAGGGACGGAGCGCTAGGTGCGCCTAAAAATGAACCATGGTGCCCTTACGCTTGCGAAACCCGGCACGATCCAAGCGTCGGAAGAACCAACGAACCGCATTATTCCCCAAAAAGTATCTTGATATTGGTATAGGAGTTTTCAAGCGCCTTTTGGATCTTTCTCGGCCCCTTCCACTTTACCTTTACGACACCTTCTTTTCTTTCCGGTTTCAGCTTGCCGGTATATTCGGTCCGCATGGCGAACCAATGCACTTCCTTTAAGGTATAGGTGCCGCTGTTTTTATAGATATGATAGGTGGTCCTGAGAAAATTCTCGATACGAACCCCTTTGACCCCGGTCTCTTCCATAACCTCGCGAAGGGCGCAATCCTCTATCGATTCGCCCTTATCAAGTTTGCCCTTGGGCAGGTCCCACTTATCCTTTCGGTAGATGAACAGCACCTTGCCTTTGGCATTGGTGACCACGCCGCCCGCAGCAACGGTCAGGGGAATCTTTTTGGTGAATTTCTTAAGGATTTCCTCGTGGTTGGGATGGTAGATGAATGCCTCGGAAAGTTTTTTCTTTTTGAGAGCCTTGATAGCATCCTGTATGGCATCGTCATTGAGCAAAAAATACTGGCCATTGGCCGTTTCGGAGAGTTTATTTGTCAATATCAACGGCCGTTCGTTCACGAAAACTTTATACATTTGCGCTATGGTTTTAGATAAGGACACCGCCAAAAAGACAGCCGAGCTTTTGCTGCAAATTAATGCAATAAAGTTGAAACCCGAAAATCCCTTTACCTGGGCCTCTGGCTGGAAATCCCCGATTTATTGCGACAACCGGATCCTACTCTCGTACCCGACCATTCGCAATTACGTTTCCCGGGAAATGGCCAAACAGGTGGAATCGCTCTACGGCAAACCCGATGTAATTGCCGGCGTGGCCACGGGCGCTATCGGTATCGGGGTCTTGGTGGCCGATGTTCTGGAGCTTCCCTTCATCTATGTACGCCCCGAGCCCAAGTCACACGGAAGAAAGAACCAGATCGAGGGGCAATTGGAACCGTATCGCAGCGTGGTAGTCATCGAAGACCTGATCAGCACGGGCAGAAGCAGTCTCAATGCGGTGGATGCCCTCAAAGCGGAAGATGCCAACGTGATGGGCATGCTGGCCATCTTTACCTATGGTTTTCATGTCGCGGAACGGAATTTTAAGGAAAAGGAGGTGACACTACACACCTTGTGCGACTACGAATATTTAATGGAACAGGCCCTCGAAACCCGATACATCGACGAGGAACAGCTCAACACGTTGTTGGACTGGCGCAAACGGCCCGGGGAATGGAAACCGTAGAAAAAAGATCATCACAACCAACGCCTTAACCCTGAAAAAATGCATATAGAAACTCCCAACAGGCCCGTACTTAAAGGGGACAAAGAAGTATTCGAATTCTTGACCGACCTTAAAAATTTCGAAAAGCTGATGCCCGAAAACATTGACAAGTTCGAGCTAATCAACGAAAACCGCTTTCTTTTTTCGTTAAAGGGGATGCCCGAGATCGTACTGGAGCGCAAAAGCCAAACCCCGTTTAGCCAAATCGTATTGGGTGCGGCCAGCGAAAAGTTGCCTTTTACGCTTACCGCGGATATCGCCGGCATAAACGAAAACGAAAGCGAAGTCGCCCTGAGCTTCGAGGGCCAATTCAACACCATGATGGGCATGATGGTCAAAAAACCGATTACGAACTTTATGGGTACGCTTTCGGAGAATTTGGGAAAGATTTAGCTGTGGATCGACCCATCAAAATAAAAGTGCAACTTCTTTTAGGGCAAATTCCTTTCTCGCACCATCTTCTTCAACGATTAATTTTCCTTCCTTCGTGACCCCTTTGATCCTTCCCGTGAACC
>DASSWC010000007.1:0-4024 GCA_035705395.1 Pricia sp.
TATATAGAATAGCTCGGCGTGGTCCACGATACTTCCAGTATGACTATAAAAGCCGGCTCCACCAAAAATCCTTCAATTTGAACCTAGTAGAAAACCTTGAGTACAATACCGAGCGCTCGAAGCTCATTATTCCCGAATATGGACGGCATTTTCAGAAAATGGTCGATCATGCAGTCTCCATCGAAGACGAAGAGGAACGAAACCGTGTCGCCCAGTCCATCATCAGTGTAATGGGCAACCTGCAGCCGCATCTGCGCGATGTTCCGGATTTTCAGCATAAGCTGTGGGATCAGCTGTTTATCATGTCCGATTTTAAATTGGATGTAAAATCCCCTTTCCCCATCACCAGCAAGGAAATGTTGCAGCAGCGGCCCGAAGCCTTGGAATATCCACAAAATCATCCGAAATACCGATTTTACGGCAACAACATCAAGCGGATGATCGACGAGGCCGTGAAATGGGAAGAGGGGGACAAGCGCGACGGACTGGAATATGCCATCGCCAACCACATGAAAAAATGCTTCCTGAACTGGAACAAGGATACGGTCGACGACAAGATTATCTTCAAGCACCTTCACGAACTGAGCGATGGCCAGATCGATCTGGCGGCAGAGGATGAAAGCCTGACGGATAGCGGACAATTTTTAAACAGAAGAACCCAGAAACCCTCCCGCAGCAGCAGCTCCTCCGGTAGAAAAAATTTACGAAACAGCAACAATCGCGGTAAGAAGCGACATAAATAGCGACCAACCTTCATGGGTACTTTTAAAATCGAGGGCGGCCATCCCCTTGCCGGTGAGATTACACCACAGGGCGCGAAGAACGAGGCCTTACAAATTCTATGTGCCGTTTTGTTAACGGCCGAAAAGGTAACGATCCACAACATTCCCGATATCGTCGACGTCAACAAACTGATTTCCATTTTGGGGGATCTGGGCGTGGCGATCGAGAAGATTAAGACAGGGTCGTATACCTTTCAGGCCAACGATATCGACTTGGGATACCTGCAATCCGCCCAGTTTAAGCAAGACGGCCGGGAACTCCGCGGCTCCATCATGCTGGTCGGTCCGTTACTGGCCCGTTTCGGGAAGGGATATATCCCCAAGCCGGGCGGCGATAAGATTGGCCGTCGGCGATTGGACACCCATTTCGAGGGATTTATAAAACTCGGTGCCCAATTCCGATATAATAAGGAGGATTATTTCTACGGGGTAGAGGCCGCAACCCTAAAGGGCACCTATATGTTGCTCGACGAGGCCTCGGTTACCGGAACCGCGAATATCGTCATGGCCGCGGTCATGGCGGAGGGAAAGACCACGATTTATAATGCCGCCTGCGAGCCCTATCTGCAACAATTGTGTAAAATGCTCAATCGGATGGGGGCCAAAATCTCGGGGGTCGGATCGAACCTTTTGGTTATCGAAGGCGTTGCCGAACTGGGAGGGACAGAGCACAGCATGCTCCCCGATATGGTGGAAATCGGCAGCTGGATCGGCCTGGCCGCCATGACCCGAAGCGAGCTCACCATCAAAAATGTGAGCTGGGACGATTTAGGCCAGATTCCCACTGTATTCCGGAAATTTGGGCATCCAGTTGGAACAGAAGGGCGACGATATCCTCATCCCCGAACATACCGATGGATACGAAATACAGAATTTTATCGACGGCTCGATTTTGACCATTGCCGATGCCCCATGGCCGGGACTCACCCCGGACCTGCTAAGCATCCTTTTGGTCACGGCCACACAGGCCAAAGGAGAAGTGCTTATCCACCAGAAAATGTTTGAAAGCCGCCTGTTCTTTGTCGATAAATTGATCGATATGGGCGCCAAGATCATTCTTTGCGACCCGCACCGTGCCACGGTGATCGGACACAATTTTAAGTCCACTTTAAAGGCGACCACCATGACATCGCCGGATATAAGGGCGGGGATTTCCCTTCTAATCGCCGCACTCTCCGCAAAGGGCACTTCTACGATACATAATATCGAGCAGATCGATCGCGGGTACCAGAATATCGATACAAGACTGCGGGCGATCGGAGCGAAGATCGAGCGGGTGTAGCGGGTTTTTGCGCTGGCCGGTGCGATAAGCCAAAGTGTATGACTTTGCGTGTTGGATTTTTCGGATACTTCTTTATAAATTGTTCAACACCTTTAAAAACGCCTCTCTACGGCGGACAGAAACTTCCAATTTGGTTTTGTCCGAGAGGGTTACATAACCACCCTTGGCGTAGGCCTTGATATACTTCAAGTTGATCAGGTGCGAATTGTGTATCCTGAAAAAGCCATAAGCGGACAAAAGACCCTCAAAATGTTTCAGGGGTTTGGAGACGGTATATTTTTTTCCGCTTGAGGTAAAGACATGGGTATAATTGATATCGGCCTGACATCTTGGAATATCCGACAGATCCAAGAAAATATAGCCTTCATACGTTGGAATGCTGATTCTTTTCGACAAATTATTTGTGGAAAGGTGCGACATCAATATACTGATCCTTTCGTTCAATTGGGCTTCCTCAACTTTTTCAAACCCTTTTTGCAATGCGTTTTCAAAATCATCCACGGCAATGGGCTTCAGCAAATAATCAATGGCCGAGAATTTGAAAGCCTCGATGGCATATTGCTGGTAGGCTGTGGTGAAAATCAGACAAAAATTGCGCTGGGATACGGCCGATAGAACCTCAAAACCTGTTCTGTTGTGCAGTTGTACATCGAGAAACACGATATCCGGACGAAGGGAATCAATACCCTTTACCGCTTCGTCTGCCGTACTGAAACATTCTATTTGTATTTTGCTTCTGTGCGGCCGCAACAGGGCAAGGATTCGGTTTGTACAGTGTTGTTCATCGTCTATTACGGCTATCTTCATCATACAAATCTGGTTTAGAAAGCGGCCTGTAATGGCAGGCTTACCTCGACCCTTGTACCTGTATTGTGTAATTTGTCTATAATTTGAAGGTTGCCATTCGCCTTTTTCCGTTGGTTCAGTATTTTGATCCGGTTCTCGGTTATGGCGATGCCCAAGGATTTTCTGGCCGAGGCCATTTCATTCTTAACCCTTCCTAAACCATCATCGTCCACGCTGCACAGCAGCATATTGTTTTTTTTTCTGAAATCTATCGTGATTCGCCCTTGGGTTACTTTTCCCGTAAACCCGTGCCATATACAATTTTCGATAAAAGGCTGCAGCATAAGCGGTGGCACGAGGATGTTTTCCGGGTCCAGACCGTTTTCAACGTTGATGGTGTATGAAAATTTGCCCGGCAACCGTTTGGTTTCGACCTGTAGGTATAGTTCTATGAATTTTAGATCCTCGGCCAGGCTAATTTCCTTGTGTTGGGAATTTTCAAGCACCGTGCGCATCAATTTGGCAAACCGGGCAAGATAGTCTTGCGCAGCCACCATGTCATTTTTCAAAATATAATCCCCTATGGAATTCAGCGAATTAAAAATAAAGTGCGGGTTCATTTGTGAACGAAGGGCCTTCAATTCGGTATCCGAAACCAAGGCCTGGAACTCGGCTTTCTTCCTTTGCGCCAGAGTGTCGCGTCGGCGCTTGTACAGGATAAAACCGAAAACCGAAACCGTAAGCAAACCGGCACCGCCCAAAATGGAGACCTTTTTAATGGTGGACTGCCGTTTGATCTCGTCTTGGGCCAAGGCACGTTCCTTTTCAAAATCAAACTCCATTTGCTTTGTGTTGATTTCCACCCTTCGATTTTGGTTGTTCAGGCTGTCTTTAAGTGCCGAAAATTTCAGATGGGCCTCAAGGGCGTTCTTGAAATCTTTATTGGCGGCAAACACATCTGCCAATGTGCCCCATGCCGATTTTTGCAGGAAAAGGTTGTCTTGCGCTTCGCTGAGCTTTAACGATTCCGTTGCATAATATTCCGCTTTTTCGTACGCCTTGTTTTTCAGATAGGCCATTGCGGCATTCGCATAAGCCGTTGGCCGCACAAACCCGATCTCCCCAGCATTTACCAGCTCCAGACTCTTTTCTGCTGAAGCCAAAGCTGCCTGGG
>DASSWC010000008.1:0-7311 GCA_035705395.1 Pricia sp.
TCAAGGACGAAATCGCCAGCGCCCGGACCTTTAGCTTCCTCCATGAACTGGAAATGCTGCTGGATAATGGACTTATTAAGGGAGGGGACCTGAACAACGCCATCGTTTATGTGGACAAGGAAATTTCCGAAAGCACTATGAAGAAGCTTGAGGATGCCTTCGAAAAGAAAAAGCTTTCCGTCAAACCGAACGGAATATTGGACAATCTGACGCTGCACCAGCCCAACGAAGCCGCACGACACAAGCTGTTGGACGTTATCGGCGACCTGGCCCTGACCGGTAGCCGCATCCGTGGGAAGGTCATCGCCAACAAACCGGGCCACTACGTAAACACCCAGTTTGCCAAAAAACTGTCCAAAATCATTAAGCTCGAAAAGCGCAACAAGGTGCCGCGTTACGACCTGGACCAACCACCGTTGATGGATATTCATCAGATCATGGCCATGTTACCGCACCGCCCCCCCTTTTTGCTTATCGATCGGATATTGGAGCTTTCCGATTCGCACGTGGTGGGAATGAAGAACGTTACCATGAACGAGCCCTTTTTTGTTGGCCATTTTCCCGACGCGCCCGTGATGCCGGGAGTGCTTCAGGTAGAGGCCATGGCGCAGACCGGCGGCATACTGGTATTGAGCACCGTACCGGACCCCGAGAATTACCTGACCCTTTTTATGAAGATCGACAATGTCAAGTTTAAGCAAAAAGTCCTGCCCGGAGACACCCTGATATTCCAATGCAGCTTGATTTCCCCCATCCGCAGGGGCATTTGCCATATGCAGGCTTATGCCTACGCCAACGGCAAACTGGTCTGCGAGGCCGAAATGATGGCCCAAATCGTCAAAAAAAAATAGCATGAACCAGCCGCTGGCTTACATTCATCCAGGTGCCAAGATTTCCAAAAAGGTAGTAGTAGACCCTTTTACGACCATCCATAACAACGTAGTCATCGGCGATGGTACGTGGATCGGTTCGAACGTGACCATCATGGAAGGGGCACGTATCGGCAAAAACTGCAATATTTTTCCCGGTGCGGTAATCTCGGCACCGCCCCAAGATCTAAAATATAAGGGAGAAGATACCACGGTGACCATCGGCAGCAATACGACAATCCGGGAATGCGCGACCATACACAAGGGCACTTCGGATCGCAACAAGACCGTAATCGGAAAGAATTGCCTTATTATGGCCTACTGTCATGTGGCCCACGACTGCATCATCGGCGATAACTGTATATTTTCGAACAATTCTACCTTGGCCGGCCATGTTACCGTCGGTGATAACGTGATTTTAGCGGGCCTGGTAGCGGTGCACCAATTCGTATCCGTAGGGCAACATGCCTTTGTGACAGGCGGGTCGTTGGTCCGCAAGGATGTTCCGCCCTACGTTAAGGCGGCCCGGGAACCACTGTCCTATGTAGGCATAAATTCCGTCGGACTGCGGAGAAGGGGATTCCCCTCCGAAAAAATCCGTGAAATACAGAACATCTATCGCATCCTGTACCAAAAGAATTACAACAATTCCCAAGCCACACAGATTATCGAGGCCGAAATGGAAGCTACCCCCGAAAGGGACGAAATCCTCCAGTTTATCCGCGATTCGCAACGGGGTATAATGAAGGGGTATTTCAGCAATAGTTAATTTAAACCACAAAAATGGCATCAACATCAGATATCCGAAAGGGACTTTGCATCCGCTACAACAATGATATTTATAAAATCATCGAATTTTTACACGTAAAACCCGGCAAGGGTCCCGCTTTTGTGCGTACCAAGCTGAAAAGTGTGACTTCGGGGAAAGTGTTGGACAATACGTTTTCGGCGGGGCATAAAATCGAGGATGTTCGGGTGGAAACCCGTTCGTACCAGTTTTTATATAAGGAAGGGGAGACCTACCATTTTATGAATACCGACGATTACAACCAGATCGCCCTTCAGGAAAGCGCTCTGGACACGCCCGATTTGCTCAAGGAGGGCGAAATCGTAACCATACTCTTCAACACCGAAGACGCCATGCCGCTTTCCGTCGACATGCCCGCCCATGTCGTTCTGAAAATTACCTATACCGAGCCTGGGGTCAAGGGCAACACGGCCACCAACGCCACCAAGCCCGCCAAAGTGGAGACCGGAGCGGAAATCAATGTACCCCTTTTCATCAACGAAGGCGATAAGATCAAGGTAGATACTTCAAGCAGTTCGTATATGGAGCGGGTCAACGCGTAGTACTATGAAATTCCCCACGCCCCACACCCTGAATCAAATCGCTACCATCATCGGTTGCGAGTATGTGGGTGCGGCGGCTTTTCCCGTTCTGGGAATGAACGAGATCCATGTGGTGGAAGCGGGGGATATCGTTTTTGTAGACCATCCCAAATATTATGATAAGGCACTGAGATGCAATGCCTCAGTAGTGCTTATCAATAAAAAAGTTGAATGTCCGGAAGGTAAGGCTTTACTGGTTTCCGACGACCCTTTTCGGGATTTTAACGTGCTGACCAACTACTTCAAACCTTTCGAAAAAGCGATCAATGCCATTGCGGGCTCGGCAAAAATCGGAAAGAACACCATTATCCAACCCAACGTTTTTATCGGGAACAACGTCGTTATCGGCGATGACTGTCTGATCCATGCCAATGTATCCATCAACGATAACTGCGTCATCGGGAATAAGGTCATTATCCATTCCGGAACGGTACTCGGCTCCGACGCATTCTATTATAAGAAGAGACCGGAGGGTTTCGACAAGTTGATTTCCGGGGGAAGGGTAGTTCTAGGGGACGATGTTGAACTAGGGTCCCTCTGTACCATAGACAGGGGCGTAACCGGCGATACCATCATAAAAAAAGGTACGAAACTGGACAATCAGGTGCACGTGGGGCACGACACTGTCATAGGGGAGAAATGTCTTATCGCTTCCCAAACAGGCATTGCAGGCTGCGTGATTATCGAGGATGAGGTAACCCTTTGGGGCCAGGTCGGTACCAACAGCGGGATTACCATCGGAAAAAAGGCGGTGGTCATGGGACAGACCGGGGTTACCAAATCCGTAGCCGGCGGTAAAAGCTATTTCGGGACGCCCATAGAAGAGTCCCGCGAAAAACTGAAGCAGCTGGCGTATGTCAAACAAATTCCGTCCATTCTAAAAAAATTGAATGAATAAGCCGCGATTGCTTTAAAAATCATCTTTAATCCCATATTTTTGCGGAGTTCCCGTAAAAAAAATGAATAATTACAACCATGAGCGTATTAGTCAATAAAGATTCCAAAATAATCGTACAAGGCTTTACCGGAAGCGAGGGTACCTTTCACGCCGAACAGATGATCGAATACGGTACCCAGGTCGTTGGAGGGGTAACGCCTGGCAAAGGCGGGCAGGAACATTTAGGAAGACCTGTCTTCAATACCGTTGCCGAGGCCGTGGAAAAAGTGGGCGCCGATACGAGCATCATCTTCGTTCCCCCTGCCTTTGCAGCGGATGCGATTATGGAGGCCGCCAACGCCGGCATTAAAGTAATCATTACGATTACTGAAGGCATTCCCATAGCCGATATGGTCAAGGCCGCCGATTACATTAAGGATAGGGATTGTCGATTGATCGGTCCCAATTGTCCCGGCGTCATCACGCCCGGCGAGGCCAAGGTGGGCATCATGCCGGGATTCGTGTTCAAAAAAGGCAGCGTAGGTATCGTATCAAAATCCGGTACCTTGACCTACGAGGCAGCCGACCAAGTGGTACGCCAAGGTTTGGGCATAACGACGGCCATAGGCATCGGGGGCGACCCGATAATCGGAACGACCACAAAGCAGGCCGTGGAACTTTTGATCAACGATCCGGAGACCGAAGCCGTGGTCATGATCGGGGAGATTGGCGGACAACTCGAGGCCGACGCCGCTAAATGGTATAAGGCGAGTGGGAGTAAAAAGCCTGTAATCGGATTTATAGCGGGGGAGACGGCCCCAGCGGGCCGGACAATGGGGCATGCGGGCGCCATCGTCGGCGGCAGTGACGACACCGCCCAGGCCAAGAAAAAAATTATGAGGGAACACGGTATTCATGTCGTAGATTCCCCTGCGGAAATCGGGATGAAGGTAAAAGCGGTGTTGGGATAAAGAACTTTGTGGTATCATGAAATTACTGGAAGAAAAAAATGTCATCATAACCGGTGCCAGCCGGGGAATCGGCAAGGGTATTGCCCAAGTATTCGCCGACCACGGGGCGAACGTGGCCTTTACGTATAGCTCAAGCGAAAAGCCGGCCTTGGAACTGGAACGGGAATTGCAGGCCAAAGGTGTAAAGGCCAAAGCCTACAAAAGCGATGCCGCCAGTTTCGAACAAGCCGAGGCCTTGATTTTGGCAATTCTGAAGGATTTTGAGACCATAGACGTCCTAATCAACAATGCCGGTATAACCAAGGACAATCTTTTGATGCGTATGTCCGAAGCCGATTTTGATAGCGTGTTGGAGGTGAACCTGAAATCCGTCTTTAACATGACCAAGGCGGTACAGCGAACTTTTTTGAAACAACGCACCGGATCCATCATTAATATGAGCAGTGTGGTAGGAGTCAAAGGCAATGCCGGGCAGGCGAACTACGCGGCATCGAAGGCGGGAATGATCGGCTTTACAAAATCCGTTGCCCTGGAGCTCGGCTCCCGCAACATTCGCTGCAACGCCATTGCGCCGGGATTCATAGAAACCGAAATGACCGGGAAGCTCGACGAAAAAACAGTACAGGGCTGGCGCGACGCCATTCCCCTAAAACGCGGCGGCACTCCCGAAGATATTGCCAATGCCTGTTTGTTCTTTGCATCCGACCTATCCCGCTACGTCACCGGCCAGGTGTTAAACGTCGATGGAGGGATGCTCACATGAGAGATGCGTTGAGGGGAAAGCGTTCAGAGTGAAGCGTTGAGAATGAAGCGTTGAGAATTTGCTAGCTGCCGTGAAGCAACTTTTAGTTCCGATCCAGAACCCTATCAGAATAAATCGTCCATGGGTGTCCAAACGTTCGTTTTGATTGGTTTAGCGGCAATGCTATCCGCTGGTATCGTACTTTTCCAGTACTATTACAAAACCAAACGCAAGGGTAAATTATCGGTAAGCCTTTCGGTACTTCGTTTTTTGGCGCTTTTCGGGGTCTTGCTGTTATTGATCAATCCCAAGTTTACCAAAAACGAATACCGGGTCGAGAAGGCGAACCTTGTCGTTCTGGTCGACAACTCCACTTCCGTTGCGGCATCCAAAAATACCATCCAGGACATTCTTGAAAAAATCCTACAAAACAGGTCCCTAGAACAACGCTTCGACATTGACCGGTATGGATTTGGGGACGCATTGCGGGCATCGGACGACGACGACGCAATTTTGGAGGATTCCCTATTTACCGATGAAAATACCAATATTTCAGAGGCTTTGAGGGGGCTACAGGAAATCCATTCCGCCTCCAATACGGCAATCGTTTTACTGACGGACGGTAACCAGAACTTAGGAGCCGATTATGAATATTACGCGTCGCGGCAAAAGTTTCCGGTATTTCCTATCGCGATCGGTGATACCACTCGCTATGACGACGTGGCCATTTCGCAGGTCAACGCCAATCGCTATGCTTTTCTCAAAAATAAATTTCCTGTTGAAACCTATATTTCATACAACGGCAGGGCCGACACAAAAACCATCCTGAGAATTTCGGTTGACGGCAGAATGGTTTTCCGGGAGAACATTTCGTTTACAAACACCGACAATACCAAGACCGTCACTAGCCTTTTAGACGCCAATTCCGTCGGCCTGAAGAACATTGTAGTGTCCCTCGATTCGCTGTCGGACGAACGCAACACCGTTAACAACACGCGTCAAATCGCGGTAGAGGTTATCGACGAAAAGACCGATATCGCCATCGTTTCGAACCTACTGCATCCCGATATCGGCGCGCTGAAAAAAGCGATCGAGAGTAACGAACAACGCTCTGTATCCATCCTAAAAGCGACGGCCGACCCCAAGGAGTTCGAAGATGTGGACCTGTTTATACTGTACCAGCCCGATGCCTCCTTTAAGGCCGTTTACGATTATATCCAACGAAAAAAGGCCAACAGGTTTACGGTTACCGGTTCGCAGACGGACTGGGATTTTCTGAACCAGGTGCAAAACAGTTTTTCAAAGAACAGCTACAATCAGGCGGAGGAGGTTTTTCCTACCTTGAATTCCGGTTTCGGTATCTTCGACATCAGTGATTTTTCGATACAGGATTTTCCACCATTAGATTCCAATTTGGGGGAAATCAGCCTCCTAAAATCCGGTGAACCCCTACTGGGCCAACGCGTAAAAGGGGTAGATTTGGATCAGCCCCTGCTGGCCGTAATGGGTAGCGGAACGGAGCGAGAAGCCGTGCTTTTCGGTGAAAACTGTTGGAAATGGAGAATGCAAAGCTACCGCAACGATGGGGATTTCAAAAATTTCGACGGGTTTATCGGAAAACTCATTCTGTACCTTTCCACTGACAATTCACGCGAGCGTTTGACCTTGGACTACGAGTCCGTTTACCCCGGAAATAGTACCGCCAAAATTACGGCTGCCTATTTTGACGAGACCTACGTTTTCGATGCCAATGCGACCTTGGACCTGAGACTTAGAAACGAGGGATCAAGCGCCACTACTGAAATACCCATGCTCTTACAGGGTAGCTATTACGAGGGGGATCTAAGTAGCCTGACCCCGGGCAGTTATGATTTTACGGTAAGCGTGCGGGGCGAGAACCTGTCCAAATCGGGTAGTTTTACGATATCGGATTTCGATGTGGAAAAACAATTGGTATCGACTGATTATCAAAAATTGTCCCGTTTGGCAAGAACTACCGATGGAAAATCCTATTTTCCCTCCCAGATCGAAGCGCTTGTATCGGATCTTTCCGAGGACAAAAGGTTTCGTCCCGTTCAAAAAAGCGAGCAAAATACCGTATCTTTGATTGATTTTCAAATACTTCTTGCCGTGATAGCCGCGGCATTGGCCGCCGAGTGGTTTATCCGAAAATATCACGGATTGATTTAGGGGGCCGCTTTACAACCCATCAATTTTTTTTCTTTTTTCAAACCAGTTTCTAAACTACCAATTACAATGGACAAATTACCAAAAATTGCATTACCGATCATTTTCGCCCTAATTGTATTAGTCATCCTGATTTCAAAATCAGCGGTCACCGTCCATTCCGGCGAGGCCGGCGTGCTCTTTGAAACTTTCGGCGAAGGCGTGGTGACCGACGAACCCCCTTTGGGAGAGGGTTTTCATCTTGTAGCCCCGTGGAACAAGGTCTTCATTTATGAG
>DASSWC010000009.1:0-4050 GCA_035705395.1 Pricia sp.
CTTTCTTGGGCGTGGACGGCGGGGACGAATGCCAGGATCGCTATAAAGGCAAGCATTGCTATTTTGGTAACGACAAACATGGGTTTCTTTTACATTTAGCCTAAACGGCGGCTGGCGACAACGACCTTTCCATTGGATCCCAATGGACGATTTTATTGGCCTAGCCCGGTTTTCATTCGGTTCTCGAATAGAAAAACCCCGTTTTTATTGGCAATGACAATATCCGGTCTTTCATCCTTGTTCATGTCGGCCACGGCAATATTCAACCCCGCACCGGAATCGGAATCGATCAGGTGCTCCTTAAAATAGGGGGCTTTCTTTGGGGTAAACTCTATCCAGAACAGGTATGGGGTATCGGCATCCCCGGCGTCATTGCCATTGTGTGCCAAAAAACGCTTTCCGGTGATAAAGTCCGAACGGCCGTCGCCATCAAGGTCTGCCATAATCGACGAATGGGTCTGTGCCGTTGTATTGCTGATCAAATGCGTGGTAAAATTAAGGTCCGCCATTTGTTCGTGCCACCAAACGCCCAATTTGTGGGCCGAGGCACTGACGACATCGTTTTTGCCGTCCCCGTTGACATCGAGTATATGCATGTGGGAACAGGGCTCCCCCAGGTCGGCTTTACGAAATTCCCAATTTCCGGATTTAAGATCGGCGGTGCCCTTGAACCAGCCCTCGGGTACGACCACGTCGTTCAGACCGTCCCCATCGACATCCCCAAACCCGAGACCATGGGAAAATCGTTCGGTTCCCGGCACGTTTTCTTCACTTAAAGGAAAACGCTGCCACTCGGTCTCTCCCGATTTTGTGGGTGCCTGTAGCCAAACTATTTGTTTTTTGTCAACATCCCCACAGAGAATATCGAGCCTACCGTCGCCATCGACATCTACAAAGGCCGGTGATTCGTTGGAGATACCCGTTGAATCGGCGATGATGTGTTTTTTCCAAATTCCGGGCGTATTCCGGGGGTTTTCGAACCAGAAACCCGGCTTTCCGGGATAGTCTACAATTACGACATCGTCCCAACCGTCAAGATTGACATCCATACCGAGATTGAGAAAGGATTCACTGTATTCCTTCCTGGGATCGAAGGTCCGTGAAGGGGCCATTTCGTGACGTTCCCAAGAAGGCGCCTCGAACCAATAGTATCCTGCTACTATATCCATTTGCCCATCCCTGTTCAGATCCGCCGTCGCTACGCCTTCAGAAATAAAATCCCGGGAAAGGACCGTCTTTTTAAAATCTTCGGAGGTTTCCCGCTGGGCATTTCCAGTTTGTGGCACCAACTGAATATAGGTTGCGCAACATACGATCAACAGGACTTTATATGTTTTATGTTTCATCTTGCTTTTGATTTTATTTCGTCAAAATGGAGTCGATGAGTTTTCGGTTCGCAACCGCATCATCCCCATCGGTTTCACCGAGTCGCTCCTGAACCCCTTGCAGCGCCTTTTTGGCAGCCCGAGTATCGATTTCGCCCATGCGGCGAATCATATAGGGCAACAAAATGGGTATTTCCGCTTTCTCGGCCATTTGAAGGGCACGCTCGGGATCGATTTTCGAGAGTGGCTCGAAAGCGTACCATAGCATTAAGGGCAGGTTATGGTCATCGGCGTCTTCCTTTCTCTGTATCAGGGCCTCCAGCACGTTCCAGCGTTGCTCCGGTGGCAGGCGCATTATGCCCGAGACCAAATAGAGCCGTACCATCGCGGAGGGGTCGTTTTTGGCCATGGCCTCAAACTTCTTCAGGATTTCGGGGGATACCTTTTTGGGTTCGGTCAGGAGCTGAACGGCCCATCCCCTTATATTTTCATCGGAATGGCCCAACAAGTCCCCTAACTCGCCTTCGGAAAGGCCTTGGGTGGCATGTAGCGTCCACAGGGCCCGTAGTTTTCGCGTTACATCGTCGTTTTCGGTCAATATCTTTTTAAGGGCCCGGTGCACCTCGGGGCTGCCACCTCGCTCCTGCAACAGGGTGCGTGCCTGCCGTACGTACCATTCGTTTTCGTTCAAATGGTATTCCACCAGTTCAAGATCTGAAGCTTCATATAGGTTCACCTGTACCCATTGGTCGTCTTTATGGGAAATCTTGAAGATACGGCCCAGGGTCTTGTCGTGTACTTCGGGGTTGGGACTATGGCATTGGTTCTGGTCGTACCAGTCTATGGCAAATACCGAACCGCTCGGGCCGTACTTAAAGTTCAGCCATTGGGACCAGGAATCGTTCATCACCAAGAAATCGTCACGGTGCGAAGCGATGTAGCCCGATTCCGAACGTTTAAGCGCATCGTTGTTCAACCTCGCCCCGTTGATATTGTTCATAAAAATGGTATTGTGGTATTCTTCGGGCCACGTGTCCCCCCCGAGATAGATCATGGCTCCCGCATGCGCATGCCCCCCTCCGGCCGCCGCCGACCTAAAATTGCCGGCATGGGGCCCGCGGTCGCCCACATAGTGTACATGGTCGGCAATGGTCTTGATGTCATCGTAGGTATAGGGGTTAAAATGTTCCCCCCCTTGACGATGATAACGGGCGCCCTGAATAATATGGAACATATGCGGTATGACACAGACGGTAATGAACGGGTGGCCGTAGTCATTAAAGTCTATGCCCCAGGGGTTGCTGGTGCCTTCCGAGAATACCTCGAACTCATGCCGGGTGGGGTGGTAGCGCCATACGGCGGCGTTCAATTTGGTACGTTCCTCGTCGGAAGCCCCTGGTTTGCCCACATTCGAATGGGTAAAGACGCCATGTAGCCCGTAGAGCCAACCGTCAGGCCCCCATCTCAAATTATTCAGTACTTCGTGGGTATCGTCAACGCCCCAGCCATCCAATAAAATTTCCGGTGGCCCCGCGGGCTTGTCATTTTCCTCATCCAAGGGAATAAACAGAAGGTAGGGCGCGGCACCTACCCAAACACCCCCCATGCCTACTTCGATACCACTGGCCAGATTGAGCTCTTCTATGAAAACCTTCCTTTTGTCCAACGTACCGTTGCCATCGGTATCCTCAAAAATCAAGATACGGTCCCTGCCCTTGCCTTCTTCCGCAGGAACGGGATAGGTATGGCCTTCCACGACCCAAAGCCTACCGCGCGCATCGAGCGTAAAACTGATGGGACGGACTATATCGGGCTCCGAAGCCGCAAGGGTAATCTTGAAATCTTCGGGCAGGGTCATAACCTCGGCCGCCTTCTCTCCCGATAGCCCCGAATTAAGGACCGGGTCCAATGGGGGCAGTACAATGATATCCTCTTGATACAGTTGGTTGGGAAAACTGGGGCGGCTGGGATAAAACAGAAAATCGTCAAAACTGATATGGGCCAATATATCGTCACCAATATAGGGTATGGGCGAGGTGCCACTTTCGTTGTCGACGATGCGGATAAAGATTTCCTGGTCCATATAATCGCTCAAGTCGACCACGACGGGCTGCATGGTCACCCTACCTTGCCCCGTGGATTTGAAAATGACCTCATCGGATTCGGCCAGCACGATCTCTACGCGGGTATCGGCCAGTGCGCCCCCGGAGATTCTAAAAGAGGCAAAGGGATACTCGACCTTGAAGGGTACCGAGGTCAGGGTGCCTTTCAATTTATAATTTTTCGTTCCGCCGCTGCTTAAAAAGAAATCGCCGTCGAAGCCTATTTGGTCCTCTTCTTTGAAGACTTCCGCCAATCGGGTAAAAAGCGGTTTTTCAAAGGCTTCGCCCGTGGCCTTCCAATCGCTGAGGTTGCCCCTTTCAAAACCTACATTCAGGGGTTTCCCATTTTCCATAGGTACTATACCGGCGATTACGGGGGCCGAAATGTCGCCCTCCACAATTTGAAATTTGCCTACCATTCCCGCGGCACGGTGACCGGGAACGGTGCAATAGTAGGTGTCGTCGCCCTCTGCCCAAAAGGTGATACTCGTGGTAGAACCCTCTTCGAGCAAGGTATTGCTCTTGATACCCAGTTTTTCCATGGCGATATCGTGGGTCATCGTTTCCCCGTTGGTAATGGTAATGCGAACACGATCGCCTTTATTGGCCTTTAAGGTCGGGTT
>DASSWC010000010.1:0-8962 GCA_035705395.1 Pricia sp.
CTCGAATTTTTTCGCGCAACACCGGTAAAAATAAAGCGCTAGCTTTTGAGATGTTACCTCCCAAGACAATGAGCTCGGGCCGATATTGTTTTAGAACGGGAACCATAAAATTGGCCATATTTACACCGAACTCCTCGAAAACGGCTCGAGAATATTGATCGTTCGACTCCGCGATTTCTTTGACGCCCTTCACTTGTTTCGATGCAAGTTCATGATATCTCTTAAGGCACCATCTCGTGGAAAAATAATCGTCGCTTATGCTTTTCATAAAAGGCTTGTCCCATAGCCATCCGTTTTGTGGAACATCGTGCGAGTTCTGTTGGGGTACTCCATCGTCTATAAAAGCCGTTCCAAAACCGGTTCCAAGGGTGATGGCTATTATTTTTCGATAATTTTTGGCCTTTCCCAGTAATGAAACCCCAACTCCAAAGGCCATAGCATCGTTGAGAAAGCGGAACTCCACCTCTTGACTTTTAAGGTGTTTTTTAAGTTCAGCGGGAATGGATACACCGTATAATTTTTCATATTTATCGTTTCCACCGAACATAGCAACCCCGGTACCATAATGAAATGGGCCCGGCATGGCGAAACCGAGCTTGACCTTTCCTTGAAGGTTCGCTTTCGTTATCGTTGCATTAATAGCCTGGCTCCAACCTTTAAATATAGCTTTCTTGGAAGCCTTGTTGTCCACTGCGATCGAACAGTGGGTATCGTGCAGTAATTTGAGCTTTCGAAGGTCAACGGCCGTGCTGGTGATATGACTTCCGCCGATGTCGATACCCACTACGGTTTGGTTTTCCATGCTCGCATTATTCAAGCAGGCGTATAAAAAACCCCCTGCTATGGGCAGTACCCAATGTTAGGATCCACATATACTATGTCCGCCGCTACAATTCCCTTTTAATATCGATGTCGTAGGTAAAATAGTCGGTATGGTAAAATACGATATTGTATTCCACGGGTCTATCACCGACATCCAAGACCAATCTTTCCCTTCTTAAAATGGCCATATCCTTATCCAAACCCAACTTTTCGGCTATTGTTATATCGGCTTTTATTGCTCGTAATTTTTCCTTTGAGGTGGCTACAATTACATCGTACTCCTGCTCCAACAGCTCGTACAGCGGCCTATTAAAGTTATCGCCGCCCGAGATACCGATTCTTGGATGAAAATAGGAAACCGAATAAAGGTACTTGGCATCTTTTGAACCCCTTATTTTTTCCAGTTTCCAGACCTTTTTGGATTCCTCGATCGATAGCGCCTTTTGTACTTCCTTATCAGGGTGTATCAAAACCGCATTCACGAGGTAGTTGACCACCTCAATACCCTGATTTCGCATTTCCTTGGAAAAGCTGATCCAATTGTCAAGTCTTGTAGAAATTCTTTTGGTCGCTACCTTGGTTCCCACTCCCTTTTTACGTTCTATGAGTCCTTCATGTACCAACTTGTTGATGGCCTGACGTATGGTGTTTCTTGAAACGCCCAATTGCATGGCCATCGCCACCTCTTTGGGGAGAAATTTATCACCGTTTTGGTATTCCTTTTGGATTATGAGGCCCCGTAAATATTCTTCAATCTGTGCATGTAAAGGCACCGGACTGTCTTGATCTAACTTAAAATTCATAGGCATTGATTGATGTGGGAAAACCCATATTTGTCCAATATAAGACATTTATGCCAAACCAAAGGAGAAGTTCTGCCATCGGGAAACGTATCGGTAGCGTCAAGTTGAAGGGCAAACCAGATTGACGGAATGTTTACGTTAGCAGGCATCTTCCCTTACAAAAGCGACAACTACCTTGGCCATTTTTTTGCCGGTATTCAGTAATTTGTAACGGTTCGTTGCCGCTGGCACCGCAAAGGTTTCGGCATAGTGAAAAGTTTTAAATGCCCCTTCAAGTTCAAGTGCTATGGAGGTACCTTCTACCAGCATCAAAATATGGCATTGACCCAAGGTTTCTATACGGACTTCCCCCTCGAATTCGTAGCGATAAATATCATAAAAATGATCCGGATGTGTGGGTAAATGGACTTTTTTCCAGGTATCCCCAGAGGCTTCCAAGACGGGTTTTGAAATCAAGGTTTCTTCCACGACATAGCCCTTGCGTTCGAAATCAAGGTTGTCAAAGGCACGTTTAACATTTATAGGTCTCGGTTTACCATCGAGATCCAGGCGTTGCCAATCGTACATCTTAAAGGTAAAAATGTAGGGTGTGGCACTGATTTCAAGAACCATGGTGTCTTTGCCCGAACAATGTATCGTGCCGTGGGGAATCAGAAAAAGGTCATGCTTTTTAGCCGGATAGGTCATCACATATTTTTCTATATGCACTTCTTCGCCGGTTTCATCACTGTGCCTCAATGCTTTCTTGAACTCCTTTGGGTCTATCGTTTCCTGAAATCCCAAATATACCTTTGCGTTGTCGGTGGAGTCCAGAATATAATAGGTTTCATCCTGAGTAAAATTTTCTCCGAAATTTTCTTTGATGTAATCCGAATTGGGATGGCATTGAACCGATAGATTGCCCCCTTGAAAAGTATCTAGAAAATCAAAACGGATAGGAAATTCGTCCTTGAACCGTTTTGCGGCTTTCCCCAATACATTTTCACGTTCATGGAACATCAACACATCGAAAGATACCTCCAAAAGCGTTCCCCTATCCTCAAAAACAAGTCCGTTTTCCGGAACAATCATTTCAAAAGACCAGGCGTAGTTGGGCACGTCCGGATCCAGGCCCGAAAACCGCTCCTTCATCCATTGCCCACCCCAAACACCGGGCTCGAACCATGGGCGTACCCGAAAATAGCTCTTTGACAATCTGGTCAGGTTGCTTCTCAAAACCGGGCCCTCCATCCAAGTGGGCTCAAGAGGCCTTTGTTGGTCTACGATTATAGCCATTTTGGGCAGCAGTTCCTTTTTTTCCTTATTGAGTACGATCCAATCCACAAAATAAAAATGCTTGTACATCTTTTGGGGACTTTTTGCCTTGTCAAAACCTAAATTGGCAATAGCACCGGTGCTACTTCGGGACTTTAGCTCGTTTTTAGGGACGTCAAAATATACGAGAAGACCGTCTATATTCGACTGATGGGCGCCCGTGCCGTAAATCAGCCGTACATCTGCGATGTGGTCCACTTCAATGGCATTTATTTCTTCTTGATTAAAATAGTCCTTGAGCTTCAAAGTGGTTCTATGACCAAAAACAGGGTCATCGCCTCCAAGAAAGGGTTCGACCATGGCCTTGATGTCGCTTTCGCTCTTCAAACAGTTGCGAATGTCGAAAGTAGCCACTGAAAGCCCGTCCCTTTCCAGGCAGGAAACCAAAGCCGATATTACTTGCTCCCAGTCTACGCCAACATAACCATCAAGCAATACCGTTCCTTCCCCTGAAATCCTTTGGGCCAAAGTGTCGTAACCTATTTCTATAGTTCCGTTGATTATAGGATGGGACGGATTTATGTCATACGAATCGACGCTTGGTTCCTTATTTGTGATGGGTTTGGAGCGTTGGTCGGTCTTTGGTTTCATGCCGGCTAAACTATTTAAAATATCCGATTGCAAAAGTAATCATTATATGTTTATTTGTATGAACAATCATTTATAGGTAGTTTTGACACCGGCATCCGAGTTGGATATACAAAATATTTCAATGTTGAAAAAACAAGGTTTCTTCTTTTTGTTTTCTATTTTGACCGCATTTGCTTTCGGCCAAAAAACCGTTTGGGAAATTGGAAAATCCGATAACAGCGCTTCTGAATTTGCCTTGGCACCTTCGGATTACGGCCAGTTTTTGAAAAACGACTTCGGGTGGGAAGACCGATTTTTTGCCTTGGGTTTTTCCAAAACAGAAAAGGATTTTCCCTATGTTTTACCGGGTACGGTGGACTATTGGGGAGGAACATCCGGCTTGGCGGGAATCCGTCCGCATGAACTGAACCTATTGTTCGCATTGAAAGGGCAAGTAGTAGCCGGTAAATGGCAATTGGTCATCGATATTTTGGACTGCAGCCCTGAAAATCCACCTCTGTTCAAGGTGACCGTAAATGGCCGATCGTGGAAATTCAGGTTGGAGAAGGGCAGTAAGGGCCAAAACGCGCTCGAGGGATCAGGCACCCAATATAAAGAACAAAAACTGGAAATTCCCCTACCTCCCGAACTCTTAAGAAAAGGAGGCAATGAAATAGAGTTGACGAGCCTTGGGGGCAGTTGGTTGGTTTTCGACAATGTACAGCTTCTTGGGCCAGAGGATGCCGAGCTCGTAGTTCGCAACCAACTCTTTCTACGTAATGCGAGTGCTGCCGATTATGAAATCAATGTCGACGGTAAGCGGTATCAACCTTTGTTGGTAGACCTTCAATATTTGGAAGGTACACCCAACCTGAGCGTACATTTGGACGGCACGGAAATTTTCAGCAAAAAAGTAGTGAACGGCAGTCCCATTTTTGAAGTGCCTATGGATGCCGTTACTAAAAGTCAAACTAGTGCGTATGAAATTTTTGTTGACGATACAGTGGTAAAAAGGGGCGAGGTGCTCCGGGAGCCTAAGGAGCTGGTCGCCTTTTCTGATTATATTGACACGAAAATCGGAACGGGACATTCCAGATGGATGATCGCACCCGGCCCATGGATGCCATTCGGCATGGTCAAAATCAGTCCGGACAATCAAGAAAGTGGTTGGCAAGCAGGCTATCAACCAACCTTTGAAAATGTGGGTGCCTTTAGCCATATTCACGAATGGACCATGGCCGGTCTGGGTACCCTTCCGACAAACGGACAGTTAAAAACCAAAGTCGGCACGCCCCAAGATCCGGATAGTGGTTACCGGTCCAGGGTCGATAAGGCAACCGAGAAAGCCCCTTTGGGTTATTACTCCGTCGTTTTAAGCGATTACGATATAAAGGCCGAGCTTACGGCGACCACCCGATGCAGTTTCCAGCGCTTCACCTATCCGAAGAATAGGCCGCACTCCAGAATTTTGATTGACTTGAAGATACCTGCGGAATACGATTATCGCATTGAAAAGGCCTATTTGGAACAGGTAAGTCCCACTAAAATTGTGGGATACAGTAGACAAATAACCTCTTCGGTCTGGGGCGAACGGCATTACCGGAAACAAATGGTTGAGAACGGGGATGAAACTAAGGCCTGGGACGATATCGAACAGGACTATACTGTACATTTTGTAATGGAATTCGATAGGCCCATTAAAAAATTCGGGGTTTGGGCAGATAGAAAGGAAACAGGCACCGGCGATACTATTTTAGTGAAGGACAAGGACAGATTAATCCTCGAAAAACCCGAGGATGTGGTTGCCTTTGTGGAGTTCGATACTACCGAAGAGCAAGTCGTACAAACAAGAACGGGGCTATCGTATGTAAGCATAGATAATGCGGCATTGAACCTGAAAACGGAAATTGAACGACCTTTTGGCTGGAATTTTGAAAAAGTTAGGAAAAATCAGGAAAAGGTTTGGAATAATCTACTAAAAAGGGTCCGGATTACTACAAAGGATAAAAAGGAAAAAATTCGCTTCTATTCCAATATGTACCGGGCCATCGTGAGCCGGAATATTTTTAGCGATGTGGACGGAAGTTGGATAGACGCTACCGAAAAACCGCAAAAATTCAAAGATCCGAACGGGGTAGCTCTAGGCTGCGATGCTTTCTGGAACACCTTTTGGAACCTCAACCAGTTTTGGAATCTGGTCGTCCCGGAGTGGTCTTCCAAATGGGTGAATTCACAACTGGCCATGTACGATGCCAACGGCTGGCTGGCCAAAGGACCCGCAGGTATGGAATACATACCTGTGATGGTGGCCGAACATGAAATAGCGTTAATCGTAGGTGCCTTTCAAATGGGGATAGGTGATTTTGATGTGGAAAAGGCCTTCGAGGCCGTCCATAAAATGCAGACGACCCCCGGGGAGAGCGTGGGCCATGGATATGCGGGAAACCGTGATCTGGAAGCCTACTTGAAATATAAGTATGTGCCCTACAACAAAGGAAGGTTTTCCAACACCTTGGAATATTCCTTTGACGATTTTGCGGTTTCCCAAATGGCCAAGGCCTTGGGTAAAAAGCAGGTTTTCGAGCAGTTTATCGACCGCGCTTACTGGTGGAAAAATGCCATGGACCCAAAAATAGGGTTTGCAAGGCTTCGCCATTCAGACGGTAGTTGGTACCAAGATTTCGATCCGATTAAAACAGGGGGCAACCATCAATACGTGGAAGGCAACGCATGGCAACTTTCCTTTTTCGTGCCGCAGGATGTTCCTGCATTGGTAGAAATGATAGGGGAGAAACGGTTCGTAGATCGATTGAACGAAGGGTTTAAAGTCAGCAGCCCTTGGCGTTATAACGCCCCAAATGAATTGTACTGGGATTTTCCGGTGATTCAGGGCAATCAGCAGTCCATGCACTTTTCCTATTTGTTCAATTGGGCCAAACGGCCGTGGTTGACCCAAAAATGGAGTCGTGATATTATGGAGCGCTATTATGGTTTCGGGGTATCTAACGCCTATCTCGGCGATGAGGACCAAGGCCAGATGAGCGCATGGTTCGTAATGTCGGCTATGGGCCTTTTTCAGACCGATGGCGGAACAAGGGATACACCAATCTATGAAATTGGCAGTCCCCTATTTGAAAAGACGGTTATCGACCTCGGTGGTACCTATGGTAGGGGAAAAACCTTTACCATCGAAGCCAAAAATGCATCGCACCTCAACAAGTATGTTCAAAGTGCCAAGTTGAACGGCAAGAAGCTTATGAACTTTTGGTTCCCGGCTTCCGAACTGCTGCGAGGTGGTAAATTAGAACTGGTCATGGGTGAGGAACCGAATAAGAATTGGGGAGTGGATACGCTGCCGGCAAGTCCTAGATAAAACATCACACCCATGAATCAACGTATGGTTTACAAGTTGGCTACCATAGCCTCGCTCGGTGGATTCCTTTTCGGTTTCGATACTGCGGTAATTTCCGGTACGATTGGGTTTGTGAGCGATCAGTTTGATCTGGATGCGCTGCTCCTGGGTTGGTACGTAAGCTGTGCCTTGGTGGGAACGATCATAGGCACCTTAATGGCCGGAGTGCTAAGCGACCGCTACGGTAGAAAAGAAATGCTTATCGTATCGGCAATATTGTTCGGTCTTTCCGCTATCGGTTGTATGTTGGCCGATTCCTTTAATTTCTTGGTTATATACCGATTCATAGGAGGTATAGGAGTAGGTATCGCTTCTATTCTATCGCCCATGTATATTTCCGAAATTGCGCCGGCACAGATTCGGGGCCGATTGGTTTCGCTGTATCAATTCGCCCTTACGCTCGGCATTTTAGTCGCGTATTTCGCCAATGCCTGGTTCCTTGAATTGAGCACTTCAAATGTATTTCAGGATTCAGGTAGCACCGTCCAAAAAATAATGGTTGACGAGGTCTGGCGGATTATGCTGGGAAGTGAAATCCTGCCCGCCGTCCTATTTTTTATCTTACTTTTTAGTATTCCCAAGAGCCCCCGATGGTATTTGAGCAAGTCGCAGGAAGCCAAGGCAGAAAAAATATTGACAAAGATGGTGGGCAAGCATGAGGCAGAACGGGAATTGGCCCTTCACCGATCAAATTTAAACGTGGAAGCTGCCGGATTCCGAACCATTTTCAAAGGCGGTTTTAAGACCGCCCTGATTGTCGGGATCGTCCTCGCCATTTCCACGCAATTATGCGGTATCAATGCCGTGATTTACTATGGTCCCCGCCTTTTGGAAGAAGCCGGTTTCCAACTAGGCGACGCCCTGGGCGGTCAAGTAATTATAGGCATCGTAAACGTATTGTTTACCTTAATTGCCATTTGGAAAATCGATCTATTCGGTCGTAAAAAACTGCTATTGCTTGGTATAGCGGGTATCTTCCTATCCTTAATTACCATCGGGGTGTTGTTCTATCTAGAAATTGACAATCCCTATATCCTAATTACTTTTATTCTTCTTTTTGTGGCTTGTTTTGCTTTTTCGTACGGACCCGTAGTTTGGGTGCTGCTATCCGAAATTTACCCAACGAACATAAGGGGATTCGCCATGTCCATCGCAACCTTCGCTTTATGGGTAGGGGCGACCAGCGTAGGGCAAATGGTGCCATGGCTCCTTGAAAACCTAATGCCCTACGGAACGTTTTGGCTCTTTGCGTTTTTTACCCTGCCCTCAGTATACATCGTCTTAAAAATACTACCGGAGACCAAAGGCAAGACCTTGGAAGAAATTGAAAGCTATTGGTTGGAAAATGAAAAGCAGCCGACGCGAAATGCTCTGTAAGGCCGAATTCGCTACGCATAGCAGCTCAAAACAGATCTTAGGATTTCGAAAACACCAAATCAAACGTCACGGTCACCTCATCGCCGACCACTATGGAACCGAACATGGCGGTCGGCGGCTCGATACCATACTCTTTTAGGAGGATCTTTTGATTCCCGGTAATTTTCAATTTTCCATCCGCTTCCGTAATGTTGACCGGTATGGACACCTCTTTTTCGACTCCTGCGATGGTCAATGTTCCTTTCAAGTCTTGCCTGCCCCCTAGCGGCACGTCGACCTCTTTCGCCACAAAAAGTACCTTGGGGTGTTCTCCCATTTTTAGGGCTTCGTGCATCTTTTTATCCATCGCGGCCGCCCTGTCGCTCTTGATATCGGCGACCCTGACCGAAAAATCGACGGAATTGAGGGAGTTGGGGCTTGCCTGTAGGGTGCCTTGCATTTGGTTTGCGGTGACCGTCCAATCATGTACGGTTGATGAACCGTCGATGGTCAGGGCACTGGTCTCGGCCAAGGTATACGTCTCTTGGGCGAGGCCGGTCGCAGCTAGGTTTACCAAGAAAAGGGTGACAACTAATCGCTTCATTTTTTCAGCTTTATAGAATTTTGCATTCGAAAATTTGAACCTCGCTTACGCGTTTTTAAAGTAGGCAGCCATCCAGACCTG
>DASSWC010000011.1:0-10701 GCA_035705395.1 Pricia sp.
ACCAACATTGGTATATATTGGGCTATTGCCACTTACGGAAAGACTACCGACAATTCCGCCTCGACCGGATTCATAACATTTCCCGAAGCGAAAATCCCTTTACCGGCGATCACGCAACGTTGGATGAACTCCGAAAAGACACCCAAGCAAAAAAAAACACTGTAAAACTGTTGGTGGATAAAAAAGTATCAAAATACATGGATTACGATCGGCATTTTTACGGATTTGTTTCCGAAAAAGAAACAGGCCCTGGAAAAATGGAAATGGTGTTCAAAACTCCAGCCCGGGAGTTGCAACAAGGCTTCCCCCGATGGTTTTTGATGTTCGGCGATTATGCCGAAATCCTCGAACCGGAAGCCTTGAAAATTAGGGTGAAAGAAATTCTTTCTAAAGTTGCCAGAAACCTGGAAGATTAAACCGATTTTTTTTAACAATTAAGAAGTGAAGAAAAATCAGGAAAACCTTAATGTGTCTTCACTTCTTAATGGTTTTTGGGTACCGATAAAAACAAGCCTTAAAAAGGCCGATCCCAAAAAGCGGGCGGTTCAATGCCGAGGGAACGCAAATACACGTAACCCTGCCCACGGTGGTGGATTTCGTTGTCGATAAAATAAAACAAGGTGGAAATTACCGTTCCGTCGTATTGCCCGAAGGCTTTTACCGTATCGTGAAAACGTTCTTTAGGGATGTCCTCCCAGAAGGTGTCAATGACATCGGTGGTTTCGTCCCACAGGCGCAAAATAACCGCCTTATTGTTCCCGTGTTCGACTTTTTCATCCAATTCGGCCTGTTTTCGCGTGGCGAGCTCGCGGATGCCCGGCCCGGCAATGCCCAACAGTTCCATGATCATTTCGGCAAAAGTGCGCATCCCACCGATGCGGTAGTCGAAAAATTCCTTTTCAGGAAAGGCTTCAATGACCTTTCGGGTCAAGCCTCGGTGGCCTTGCCAATGCACTAGGAGTTCATCAGGCGTGATTACTTCATTCAAGCTGGTTTTTTCTTTTACTGGGGTGTTCATAACGATTTAAAATTAAAGGGTTAACGATTCAACACCACAAAACTACGGGCCAAGGATGACAGCCCTATGTCAGTAGGAAATGGAAAAAATAGTTTTTTTGGTTGATTTTTAAACCCAGCTTTCCCACAAAATGTTGAAATTTGAATCTATGAACAGGACCATAGCCATAATGGGCTGCGGCTGGCTGGGACTTCCCCTGGCCAAGGCCTTGATAAAGAATGGATACTCCATTCACGGAAGTACAACATCCGAAAAAAAGTTGGTACCCCTGAAAAACGAGGGTATCCATCCCTTTTTGATTTCGCTTTCGGAGGATGGTATCGAAGGCGATATCAAAGGTTTTTTGTCGAATGTGGAGGCCCTAATCATCAACGTTCCGCCTAAATTGAGGGCCAAACATACCGAAAGCTACGTCAAGAAAATGCAACTCCTACACAGGGCGATCAAGGCATCTACGGTACAAAAAGTCATCTTTACGAGCAGCACCTCGGTATATGGAAAGGTCGATGGTGCCGTTACCGAAAAGACCAAGCCGCACCCCGTGACGGAATCGGGAAGACAGCTGGTGGCGGCCGAAGAAATTTTTCGGAACGATTCCGCTTTACAGGCTAGCATCATCCGTTTCGGGGGACTGATCGGTCCGAAAAGGCATCCGGTAACCATGTTATCCGGACGTAAAAACCTGTCCAATGCTTATGCGCCCGTCAACCTCATCCATCGTAACGATTGCATCCGAATCATCACCGAAATTGTAGAAAAAAACTGGTGGGGCGAAACCTTCAACGGGGTCAATCCTGACCATCCTACCAAACAGGACTATTACACTTCCAAAGCGTTGGAAAAGGGATTACAACCCCCTGATTATCCTGCCAATAGTCCTAAAAAAGGGAAAATTGTACATTCCTACACCCTTATTAATGTTAAAAAATTCCGGTTTACTACATCGTTGTAGGTAGGGTTCACTACAGATATTCGCCGTTTCACAACAAAATGGATGAATCGTTGTTAATGCGCTCTGCATTTCATCGATTAAGACCTAATTTTGGCATATAATTTAACGCTTTGCCATGGAAAAATCAAAATTGAGGGGTAAGGTTTTGATTGAAATCGAAAACCTGGTCGTCCAAAGTTGTCCGGAGCAAAAAGTTTCGCAAAAGTTCGAAAACCTGCATGTAGCCATCCTAAAAAATCACTACAATGCGGCCGAGGTCGTTTTTGATTACCACAGGCGACGGGTAGAAATGGCTATCGTAATGGACGATTCGTCCTATGATCCCAAAAAGGCCAATATAGGTCTGCCGACCTTACATGCCAATCTGTGGTTCAGGAACCTGTGCGATTTTCTCAAAAGCTGCATCGACAGTGATTCGAAGAGTGTGGCCTTTTATGCCGGCCTTCTCAAATCATACCGAAACAATGACATAAGGCTTGTTGCCAAGCTTTAAATAACCAAACCGACCTATGGAAAAAGGATGCCATCGGGTGTCCTTTTTTGTTGGTTTGCGGTTTATAGACTTCATTAACAGATTTCCAGCCAATATTTTAATAATTTTGCCTTCCGAAATCAAAATGCACCAAACGAGGACAAGAAATGAAAAAATTAACGATACTATTACTTTCAAGCTTAGGCCTAGCCGCGACCGCCGAGGCACAAAACGATCTTCAAAAGCACTACGAGGCCTTTTATGAAGAGATGCGTCAACAGGGCGATGTCGACGGGGTCATCAACGCTCTCACCCATTTAAACGTGCTATCACCCTCCAAGGAACGCAAGGATACCTTGGCCTATGTCTATGCCAACAACAATCAACACCTACAGGCGTTGAACACTATAGGTATCGAGAAAAATGCCGCCGATTCGGATATGGCGGTACACGTCAAGGCGATTTCGCTAAAAGCCCTGAACCAGCCCAAACGGGCGATCGAACAGTTCGAAGAACTTTTTAAAAGACAGCCCAACCCCTATCTGGCCTACGAACTCGCCGACCTCAAAATACAGATCGGGGACAATACCGGCGCAATCAACAACATCGAATACGGTATCGCCAATGCCAAGGATGATATGAAATACGCCTTTTACGAACGGCAGCAGCCCTACGAAGTACCTCTAAAAGCCGCCTTTTTACATCTTAAGGCCTTGACGGAATACAACAAAAACAAAGACAACCCCGATGCGGCCATCGCCCTGATCGACGAAGCCCTTGCCATCGACCCCAATTTCAATCTGGCCAACCTGAGCAAACAGGCACTGGTAGCGCGCAAGAATCCACCTGCCGCTACCGCCACACCTGATTCCGTGCAGACCAAAACCGAAGCGGCCATCGTCCCGGAGAAGAAGGAGAAGAAAAAGAAGAAGAAAGGGAACTAATTATTAGGTTAAAAGAAGCATTTTTTTGCTATAGCATTTTATCCAAAAAATTGGTCAAAGAGCATCAAAAGGACTTATTTTTTATTCTTCCAATATCAAATCGATATCCAAGGTATTGTTGACGATAACATCGAACTGATTTCTGAAGGCGTTATAGGCTTTTATCATCTGAAGTACGGACTCTTGGAGGTCATTGCGGTAAAAAAGATCGGCCTTGACCTTTAGCATGTACGTCTTGAACACTTTTTGACGGCTTTTTACCTGGGGCTTGTCAAAAGTCTCGGGGTATTCGGAAGCCTCCAGTACTTTTTGCTTCGCAATGAGGTCCTCTATGGTAAGTTTTAAGTCATCGCGGTTCGCAACATTATAGAGGGCATCAAAATTGGTGTCAAAGGCTTTGAATTCGTCCCAATCCTTGAGAATGGCTTCCGCTTTGGGATCGATATCCGATTTTTGGGGCCAATTTTCGGTGGATATTTCATAGACGGACGTATCGTTTGAAACCAGTTCCGGCTTTTTTTCCTTGCAGGATGCGAATCCCACAAAAACAATCCCTATCAATAAGAATCTTACCATACAACGAAGGTACAAATTGAAACGGTATCTTTGCACATTAGGATAAGTCGTACGTGTGACTGCCATCCAAGGAAACCAGTTACGAACATGACAATAGGCTAACGTGAGGGTATGGAAAAATCCATTCTAATTTTGGGTGCGTGCGGACAGATCGGCACCGAACTGACTTACGCACTGCACCATAAATTCGGGAGTGAAAACGTAATCGCCAGCGATATACGCGAAGGCAACGATGCCCTTATGGATTCCGGTCCGTTCGAGATTCTCGACGCTACGGATTACGACGCCCTGGAAGAGGTAGTCGCTTACTACGAAATCGACGAAGTATACCTGATGGCCGCCATGCTGAGCGCGACAGCGGAGAAGTTCCCCATGCGGGCCTGGAACCTCAACATGAATTCCCTTTTCAACGTGCTCAACCTGGGCAAGGAAAAGAAAATCGAAAAAATATTCTGGCCTTCGAGCATCGCCGTTTTCGGACCGAACACCCCAAAGTCCGATACGCCCCAAAGTACCATTATGGAACCTAGCACCGTATACGGTATCAGCAAGCAATCGGGTGAACGCTGGTGCGATTACTACCACCATAAATTCGGGGTAGACGTCCGCAGCCTGCGCTATCCGGGACTCATCAGTTATAAGACCATGCCCGGCGGCGGCACTACCGACTATGCCGTAGAGATTTACCACAAGGCGCTTTCCGAGGGACAGTATACCTGTTTCCTCAAAGCCGACACGGCCCTGCCCATGATGTTTATGGATGACGCCATCCGCGCCACCTTGCAGATCATGGATGCCGAGGCCGCAAAAGTAAGGATACGCTCTTCGTACAACCTTTCCGCAATGAGCTTTACCCCTGCCGACATGGCCGGACATATCAGAAAACATATTCCCGATTTCGAGATTTCGTATCAACCCGATTTCCGGCAAACCATCGCCGATTCATGGCCCGGAAGCATCGACGATTCCCCAGCCCGAACCGATTGGGGCTGGGAAGCGGAATTCAATTTGGAAAGGACGACCCAGACGATGTTGGGGAATTTGGGCAAAAATTGAAAAATCCCGTTGTTTGAAATCGGTTGGTTAGCTTTGGGGCATCTCCCCGTACTTCCGTAAAACCTCTTCTTTAGAAAAAGTTCCGATACGGCAATGTTCCGCAGGATTGATCAGGTAGCGGCCGTTGAGGGCCTCGCGACCTAGCAGCATTCTGTAGTTCATCGTATCCCTACTGGCGAGGGTCAGTTTAATGTTGAAGGTATCCTTTCCCAAGGTCAGGGGGGTACGGATTAACAACCTTTCTTCGGATGCACCCATGCTGCTTTTCACTGTTTTGGTCCGAAGGAGTCGGGTCTCGCATTGGATCAAGATGTTCGGGTCGTCTTGGATCGGGTCCACTTCGAATCGTACCCATTCCTTATCGCCTTTTGTAAAGATTTCGATGTTATTGGCATGGATTGACGATGTTTTCGCACCGGAATCGACTCGCGCCTTTATGGCGGGTATGCCCAAATTTTTGAAAACGCACCATTCTTCGGAGCCTACTATTTTTAAGTCGTCCATATTTTTTGTCATCTCACTTCCTCCGCAACTCAAAAATATCCGTTCTGCGATCCTTGAGATTACGTACGGCCCCAAACTGGTTCAGTTCGCGCAACAGGTCGAGGTCGAGGTCGGCGATCAGGATCATTTCGGCATTGGGGGTGGCTTCGGCCTTTACCCCATTGGTGGGAAACGAAAAATCACAGGGCGTGAATACCATCGACTGGGCGAACTGGATGTCCATATTATGCACTTTGGGCAGGTTGCCCACGCTACCGGCAACGGCCACGTAGCATTCGTTTTCTATCGCCCGGGCCTGGGCGCAGTGGTGAACCCTTGAAAATCCGTTCTGTGTATCGGTCAGAAAGGGCACGAAGAGAATGTCCATGCCCTCATCGGCCAAGAGTCGGCTGAGTTCGGGAAATTCAACGTCGTAACAGATAAGTACCCCGATTTTTCCGCAATCCGTGTCGAATGTTCGCAAACCGTTACCGCCCTGCAAGCCCCATATTTTGGCCTCATCGGGGGTAACGTGCAGTTTTTCGTAGCGCTCGACCGAACCATCCCTTTTACAGATGTGGCCGACATTGTAGAGCCGGTCGCCCCGCACCTCGGGCATGCTTCCGGTAATGATGTTTATGTTGTAGGAAACCGAAAACTCCGAGAATTTCTGCACGATGGCCTCTGTGTGTTTGGCCAGCTCACGAATGGCATCAGGTTCGGGCAGGTGGTTGTTCTCAGCCATCAGCGGCGCATTGAAAAATTCGGGGAAAAGGGCAAAATCGGAGCGGTAGCCGGAAACGGAATCGATAAAGAACTCCGCCTGTTGCAAAACATCATCCAAATTCTTGTAGGGTCGCATCTGCCACTGTATCAATCCCAGACGCACTACCTTTTTCTTGGCGACCGCTTTTTTCGATGGTTTTTCATAATAGATATTGTCCCATTCCATCAGGACCGCAAACTCCTTCGAGGCCTTGTCGCCATCGAGATAGCCCTTTAGAATTTTGGAAGGATGAAAATCGTTGTTGATTTGAAAACTGAGTACGGGATCATGGATTTCCTTGCGCCTGACTTTTGCGATATACTGTTTCGGGCTCAGCGTATCGGCATATTCGTGGTAATTGGGAATGCGCCCCCCGAAGGCAATGCTCTTCAGGTTGAGTTTCTCACAGAGTTCCTTTCGGTAGTCATAGAGCCTTCTGCCTAAACGCAATCCCCGATATTCGGGTTTGATAAAAACGTCGATGCCGTAGAGCACATCGCCGTCTTCGGTATGGGTGCTGAACGTTTCCTGTCCCGTAATTTCCTGAAAATTGTGGTTGTCTTCGAAGCGATCGTAATCAACGATGATCGAAAGCGAGCAGCCCGCTAGTTCCCCGTTCACCTTGATAACCACCTGTCCTTCGGGAAATTTTTTGATCAGGGATTTGATCTGTCGCTCTTCCCAATAGTTATCGGGCATGTTCTTGTAGACCTCCTTCATCGCGGTTTTCAGCTCTTGGTAGTCCTTCAGATCCAAAAACTTCAGTTCTACATTCTCTATGTCCTTTGTAAACATGCGAAGGAGTTTAGGTCTTAATCCTCATCATCGTCAGCGTCCATGTCTTCGGGATCCGGGGGCATGACCGCATCCGGGTCGTCATCGTCGAAATCCTCATAGTCGTCTTCGTCGTAGTTTTCCATGGTATATTCGAGCTTGGCACTGATCTTCACCAAGTATTTGGTGTCATCGGTCAGCACCTCGACAGCTTCGACGCGTTCGCCCTGAGCATTTTTAAAAGTGATGATATTTCGATCGTCGTACCCATCGGGATACCGATCCACCAGAAGTTTAAGCACCTCCGGGGTCAGTTTTTTAAAATCGACGATTACGCGTTTTAGATTGGGATTATTTTCTTTGTTCACACTGAGTAATGTTATATTGACTATTGTATTTTTTGCGTTGGAAAAAGGGGTTCTGAATAGGGAAAAGGGACGATTTCAAACTTTTTAAACTATGCCTTGCACACTTTGTTTGCACCTACATCCCCATACGCTTCCTTCCTTCCCTTCTCTTGTTTTCTTCCCCGGGTCTCACCAGTCTAAAAGATAGGCAAAAATTAGGGGCGCGACAATGGTGGCATCGCTTTCTATTATAAATTTCGGGGTGTCGATGTCCAGTTTTCCCCATGTAATCTTTTCATTGGGTACGGCACCGGAATACGAGCCGTAGCTGGTCGTCGAATCGCTGATCTGGCAAAAATAGCTCCAGAACGGGGTGTCGGTACGCTCCATATCCTGGTAGAGCATCGGCACCACACAGATGGGAAAGTCGCCCGCGATACCGCCGCCGATCTGAAAGAACCCGATACCCGCCGAGACTTCGGGATTTGAATTTTTTGTATACCAATCCGCCAAAAACGTCATGTATTCAATTCCCGATTTCATGGTGCCGGCCTTCAATTCGCCCTTTAGCACATAGGATGCAAAAATATTGCCTAGGGTACTGTCTTCCCAACCGGGGCAGACAATCGGCAGGTTCTTTTCGGCGGCGGCGTACATCCAGGAATCCTTGATGTCGATTTCATAATGTTCTTGTAACGCCCCCGAAAGAAGCAGTTTATACATGAACTCGTGGGGCAGGTAGCGCTCTCCCTTTTCCTCGGCCTCCTTCCAGATCTTAAAAATGGGCTTCTGTATCCTTCGGAAGGCTTCCTCCTCGGGGATGCAGGTGTCCGTCACCCGATTCAATCCTTTTTCCAACAGGTTCCACTCATCCTTGGGTGTCAGGTCGCGATAATTGGGGACGCGTTTGTAGTGGGAATGTGCCACGAGGTTCATAATATCCTCTTCTAGATTCGCACCCGTACAGGAAATGATATGCACTTTATCTTGCCGGATGATTTCGGCAAAAACCTTGCCTAGCTCTCCGGTGGACATGGCTCCCGCCAAGGAGACCAGCATTTTGCCCCCCTTTTCAAGCTGCGCTTCATAGCCCTTGGCCGCATCGACCAATGCGGCGGCATTGAAGTGCAAATAGTACTTCTCAATAAATTGTGAAATTTCTCCTTTAGTCTTCGTCATCGTCAAATTTTGATGGACCGTTGCCGGACCGGTAGTCGACATCATAGGTATTATCGTACTCGTCGTCAGCCGCCTCGCCCCTAAATTTATAGCTTAACATCTTGTAATACAATTTTGCCGCCAAAAAATCGGAAGATTTATCGGCGGGGTTCGGGCACAGCTCCATGATATCGAAACCGACCACGTTCTTTTCCTCGAAGACCTGTTTTAAAAAGTCCAAGGTCTCATACCAGAAAAGTCCGCCGGGCTCGGGTGTTCCGGTCGACGGCATGATGGACGGGTCAAGCGCATCGAGGTCGAATGTGATAAAGACATTTTCCGTCATGGCCTCAACGGCATTATCCATCCAAAATTCGTCATTTACCGTATCCTTGGCGAAAAAAGTCTTATCCCCGTCCATAAACGATTTCTCGATGGCATCCATGGAGCGGATGCCCACCTGCACCAGGTTGGTTGTTTGACTGGCCTCGTGCACGGCACAGGCGTGATTGTACCGGGAGCCTTCGTAGGAGTCCCGTAGATCGGCATGGGCATCGATCTGCAACACGGTCAGGTTGTCGAAACACTCGTTAAACGCACGGATGGTACCGATGGAAATGGAATGTTCACCCCCGAAAACGGTCACGAATTTATTGCGCTTGATATGCTCCTTCACCTTTTTGTGCACCGCATTGACGACGGCTTCGGGCGAACTGTTTTCAGTAATGGCATCGGCCAGATGGATGCCCTGTTCGTAGACTTCGGTATCGGTATCGATATCGTAAAGTTCCATGTTTTCGGAAGCTTCAAGAAAAGCTTTTGGCCCTTTGTCGGCCCCTTTTCCCCAGGTGCTGGTGCCGTCATAAGGTACGGGAATCAAAATGACCTTGGCCGTTTCGAGTTGTGCAAATTCGTCGGGGATGCCCGCATAATTCTTGGTTGTGCCCATTGTATTCGTAATTTATAATGTGTTTGTTGTTTTTCTATGGATTTTTTTGGCGTTTGTCCTCTTTGTAGCCTTATCGCTATCCTTCCTTAACTTTTTCCCTCTTTACCTGTTTAACGCTTTCCTTCTTTCTCGCTTCGTCTTCCAAACCTGCGTATCCCAAAATCCCCAGAAAATCTTCCGCCTTTTGCTGCGGACTGAAAAGTGTGTAGGTCAGGCTCCCATTGGCATCCCTATCGATCAGAACATGTTTGGGCCGGGGAATCAGGCAATGCTGTAGCCCTCCGTATCCCCCGATGGTCTCCTGATAGGCTCCCGTATTGAAAAATCCGATGTATAATGGCTTGTCCCGCTTGTATTTCGGAAGATAAATGGCCTGCATATGCTGCTCGCTATTGTAATAATCGTCGCTATCACAGGTGAGACCCCCCAAAAGTACGCGTTCGTATTCATCGTTCCACCGGTTGATGGGCAGCATGATAAAACGTTTGTTGATGGCCCAGGTATCGGGCAATGTAGTGATGAACGACGAATCGATCATATTCCATTTTTCGCGGTCGTTCTGCTGTTTCTGGTAGAGGATTTCATAAATGGCACCGCCACTTTCCCCGACCGTAAAACTTCCGAACTCGGTAAAAATATGGGGTACCGGCACCTCGGCCTCGGTGCAAGCAATATTGATCTGGTTGATGATCTCGTCGACCATGTACTGATAATCGTATTCGAATGCCAGGGAATTCTTGATGGGAAACCCCCCTCCGATGTTCAGGCTATCCAAAGTCGGGCAGATCTTTTTCAGCCGCACGTACACCTTTAGACATTTGGCGAGTTCGTTCCAATAATAGGCATTGTCCCGGATGCCGGTATTGATAAAGAAATGCAACATTTTTAACTCCACCTTATCGTTGTCCTTGATCTGGTTTTCGTAGAAAGGCACTATATTTTTATAGCCGATGCCCAGCCGGGAGGTGTAAAACTCGAATTTCGGCTCCTCTTCGGAGGCAATACGGATTCCCACCTGAAAATCATCGTCGATGGCATCGGACAAAAGCTCGATCTCTTCATAGTTATCGATAATCGGGATGCAGTTTCGATGCCCACCGTTCATCAATCCGGCGATGTTTTCTATATACTGGTCCCGCTTGAAACCATTGCAGATCACATAGGTATCATCCTTGATTTTTCCTTCCTTCTTCAGGTTTTCGACGA
>DASSWC010000012.1:0-2960 GCA_035705395.1 Pricia sp.
CGCCTAAAATTTACCTCAAAAACACAAGCTTTTTTAACAGAATTCCACCAAAATCCGTAAAAACCTATGAATTTTTGCTAAGAACGGAGCGGCAATTGTTTCGGTACTTTGTCGAAGATATTAACCCTTAATCGAACAAAATCATGAAATACCCCCTGACCTACAACGTGATTTTCGGCTGTGCGCTGATCGGTTTCATTTCTTTAGCCTCCGCGCAGGATACCTATAGGAATGATTCCGATACCGGAACGGCACAGACCGAAAAGAGGATGGACGACTATCGCAGCCTTAAAAGTATGGGCTACGAAGATCAAGCCATTTATGAAGACCTTGGCAATGCCAATTTCCTGAACGAGGATTATGAAACCGCCTTGTTCTGGTACGAAAAACTAAAGGACAACAGTACAAATGGTACTTTAAGTTCTAGTTACTATAAAAGGTATCAACATGCCATGCAACAGACCGTTGCCGATAATTCGTCACGTGCATCGGATGCTAAAAAATCGGATAACAAGGATTGGCTGGAGATGATTCGCTCGGATTATCAGATCGACGGCCGTCAAATGGCCGATGCCTCCGTCGAAGCTCCAAGCAAATTTCGGAAACTAAATCTGAATCGGACCAGTGACCTGAAGTTCGTGGAAAATCAGTTGTTATCGGATGTGGATACCGAAATTTCCGATGAAGATTCGGACGAAGTTCAAAACCTGTATCGGGCGCCGATCGCCTTGACTTCCGATGGGCGTACCGCGTATTTCAGCAAACCTGAATATGTAAAGCCCTTGTACGGTGTCTTATCCAAAAAAGAACTGGTACATAAGATGTATAGGGCCGAAAAGATAAACGGGCAATGGAAAAACGCCCGGGAAGTGGCCGTGGCACCGGTACATGCTTCCGCAATGCATCCCGCGCTCTCAGAGGACGGTAAGCGCTTGTTCTTTGCCTCCAATATGCCTGGTTCCTTCGGGGATTACGACATCTACGTCGCCTCTGTAAATAGCGATGGTAGCCTTGGGATTGCCAAAAACCTGGGCCGAAAGGTCAATACCAAGAAAAATGATATGTATCCCAACGTCATCCAAGGCAATACCCTGTCATTCGCTTCTGAAGGCCATCGGGGCCAGGGCGGACTCGATGTCTATATGGCACAAGTTGGGCGCGCAAACGTCAGCCTCGCCATTAACCTGGGCAGTGAGATCAATAGCGAGGGCGATGAGTTTGCCGTAGCAATGAATGTCAGAAGCGGCAAGGGCTATGTAATGTCCAACCGCGAAGGGAGCAAGGCCGACGTGCAGAAAGTGGCCTTTTCCTACGGCGATGACAACGGGGATAAATTCAAGGACAACATCCTCGAAGCCCTGAACGATTCCCAAATCGATTATACCAGTTCCCTATTTGAGGACGAATAAACGAACATGACCCTACCGACCGCAAGCCGATACCTTAAGGCCCGGTCCGTATAAAACTGTGCAGCGGATGCTTTGGGTCGGCCGATTGAAAAACTTGTCAAAAAGTTTCCCCGTGCCGATCCAACATCCCACAGTACATCCCAAATCATACCCATATTAACCATAATACCATTGCCATGAAAACCCCTGATACCACAAAAAATATTGGCATCCTACTCGTATTCTGTACCTTTCTCGGCCTTCAGGCTACTTTTGGGCAGGAAACGGTCCGTACCGAATTGAACTCCAACAGCACGTATCACAACCAGCTGTTCTTTAACCGGTTTTTGATCAACCCGACCTTTTCATTGGTCCGTGAGAACAAATCCTATATCAATATCCTCCATAGAAATCAATATGCGACCTTTGAGGACAACGACCAGAACTATTTTCTGGGCTTTAGCAACAAACTGAACGACCGCACCGCCTTGGGCATTAGTATCTACAGCCAATGGTCCGGCGTTGTACAGGAATTCGGCTTCAATGCCAATTACGCCACGGCCGTGCGCCTGGGTGAAAAAAATAAACTGACTTTCGGTACCAACCTGACCTATTATACAGAAGGCCTCGATAAAAACCGCATTATCGTCGCTGATGCCGATAATAAGCTCGAAGAGGCGCAGAAGGAAAGCAAACTGGCCATTCAGCCGGGGGTGACGCTTTCCCTGGGCCAGTTCGATATCGGATTGTATGCGCAAGACCTGTTTAGATACAATCAGACTACAAACGAATTTGCTACCACTATCGGTGCGAAAAGTGTGAAGGCATCGCTACAATATACCTATGAGTTTATGCAGAACCGTGGCCTGTTCGCCAATGCCCGCCTGATGCCCTTGGTACAGGTCGGCCAGAACGAAGATGGAAGCATGAACTATATCGGCTCCTTGCTGCTCGATCTGCCGGATTACGGCTGGTTCCAGACCAATTTTGATCAGGAATACGGACTCTCCGCAGGCCTCGGCTTCAACCTGAGTAAAAAAATGTCCCTCGGATACCTATTGGAAAGGGACGTGATGAACCAAGAGGCGGATTTGGGATGGAACCACGAGGTCACCCTGGCCTATACCTTGGATAAGGAACACAATGCGAAGGGACTTTTTGCAGAGGGCTCGGAGGATGAAAAGGTCGACCGTATCGTACGCAACTACGAGGAACAGATTTTGGCCCTTAAAGAGGATGTGGAGCGAGCCAAAGCGGCCCATGGTAAACGGGATGATGAAGAGGGAGTTGCAGCGACCCGGAACCAGGAGGACTTAGAAGTGGCCGATCGCGAGGTCATGGAGGCTATGGCCAATATGAATGTTACGGAGGCCAACGCCCTGGCCTACGAGAACCGTTTGATCTTGGACGAGCTTATCCTCCGACAAGATTCCATCGATGCCGCCCGTACCGCCGCCTTTGAGCAGCGATTGGCATCCGCCGTCAACGATCTTAAAAATGAGCTGAAACGCAATTTGCAGTCTCCCGAACAAAATTCCGGTCCCGGGTTCAATTCCGCGATTGCTTCCAATG
>DASSWC010000013.1:0-2640 GCA_035705395.1 Pricia sp.
CCCCCCCGGAATTGCAAAGGATATCGGGAATTATAGCTATGCCTTTTTTCAATAGGATTTTTTCCGCCTCGACGTCCGTTGGTCCGTTGGCACCTTCGGCAATCAGATGTGCTTTTATCTTATTGGCATTTTCTGCGGTAATCTGGTTGCCCAGGGCAGCGGGTACAATGATATCGCAGTCCAATCCGAAAAAATCCCGGTCATCTATCGGATGGGCATCGGGAAAGCCGGATATACTGCGGTTGTGCGCTTGCGAATAGGCCAAAAGTTCTTCTGCGGAGATGCCGTTTCCGTTTTGGATGGTTCCCGAGGCATCTTGGACCGCTATCAAAACGGCACCTTCCCCTTGTAAGAAATGGGATGTCCAATAGCCGACGTTTCCAAAGCCCTGTACAATAAATTTTTTATCCTGCAGCTCGACATTGTTTTGTTCCGCCCAGAATTTGATGGTCAGGAAAACCCCATAGCCGGTTGCCCGATCTCGCCCCTCGGAACCTCCGGCACCTATCGGCTTTCCGGTAACCACGTGCATGTTTGTGGACCGTTCCGCGGGTGGTTTTGTGGACATGTATGTATCCAGTATCCACGCCATTGTTTGGGCGTCCGTATTCACGTCAGGTGCGGGTATATCGAGCTCGGGTCCAATATTATCGCCCAGGGCGTATGTGAACCGTCGGGTAATATGCTCCAGCTCGGATTGGGAGTATTTTTTGGGATCCAGTTGGATGCCCCCTTTGGCACCCCCATAGGGCAGTCCTGCCAACGAGGTCTTCCAGGTCATCCACATGGCCAGGGCTTTGGCGGCATCGATATCTACCGTGGCGTGGTAGCGGAGTCCGCCCTTATAGGGCCCTAATGCATTATTGTGCTGTACGCGATACCCGGTAAAGACCTCTACCTCGCCGTTGTCCATCCGAACGGGGAAATGCACGACGAGTTCGTTGTTGGTCACCTCCAGTATCTTGCGAATATTCGTGTTGAGGCCGATGATATCGGCCGCATTGTCGAACTGCCGCATGACATTGTCCAACATACCCTGTTTCAATACTTTTTTCTTTTTGGGTGTTTTTGTTACCATTGATTTGATTTGAATACAAGTTCGTTTTCCTTTTTTTGACCACTACTGCTGAACATCCTAATGGGTTCTGCAGCTAGTATCGGATATTCCCTGTCCAATCGGTGTACATATTCGCTACAGGAACTGATATTGCTTTTGTCCGTAGTCAGTACACATGTGGACAGATATCTACAAGTGGAGCATATACTTCTGTTCAGGTTTTTTATCATATTCCCATATCTTTTATAAAAAATGTCCGGCTTTGGCGTGAACAGGGGCAAGTCCGATTATGTCGAAGCCGGATAGATTGATCATCACTGAACATTTAAAGTTAATACATTCTCCGATCGATCGGCAATTTTCTTTGGGTATAAGTTGCGGGGGTAAACGCGAACATCGTTATCGGTTTCTTTCCGTTCTTTATTAAGCAAATGGCGTGCCTGTAAATCGCAAAAGGATGCCAAAAAAAATCAATTAACTGGAAATCAGAGGGATACTGTAAATATAGTGCGATATGTAAAAATTAAAATTGAGGAAATATTCCCCAGTGGTGCGAAATGGGCCAGTACCGCGTCCAACCGTATCTAATCCAATTTATCGCGTAGGGTCTTGCGGTCTATTTGAAGGATTTCGGCCGCTTTGGACTTGTTGCCTTTGGTATGGGCGAGTACTTTTTTGACATATTTACGTTCCATCTCCCGAAGAGGGAGAAAATCGGCATCCGGAAAATCAATACGGAACTTTAGGTGGTCGGGAAGGTGCCTGACATCGATGCTGCCATCACACATGATTATGGCCCGTTGTATGACATTCTCAAGTTCGCGGATATTTCCGGGCCATGGGTAGCGTTGCAAGGCGTGCAGGGCATCCGGGGAAATCCTTAAAAATCGGTCTTTATACTCCAATCCGTATTCTTGCAGGAATTTCTCGACCAACAAGGGGATATCCGATTGGCGCTCCCGAAGCGGTGGTACGTCAATCTCCACCACCGTCAACCGATAATAGAGGTCTTCCCTAAACTTCTTTTTTTGGATATCTTCCAAAAGGTCGCTGTTGGTGGCGGCAATGATACGGATATCCACTTTTTCAGGTTTTCGGGAGCCCACCTTGGTAATCTCCTTTTCCTGAAGGGCCCGTAGGAGTTTGGTCTGAACGGCAAGGGAGGCCGCCCCGATTTCATCCAAAAAAAGAGTGCCGCCCTCTGCGGCCTGAAAAAATCCGTTGCGGTTTTCCCGGGCATCGGTAAAGGCCCCTTTGATGTACCCGAAAAGTTCCGCCTCCAAAAGGTTTTCGGGAATGGCCGCGCAGTTTACCGCAATAAAGGGGGCCCGTGCAAATTGGCCCGAATAATGGATGGCACGCGCTACCAGTTCCTTCCCCGTACCGCTTTCGCCTTGCACGAGTACGGTCGCCTTATTGTCCTTTACCCGGTCTATGAGCGCGGTAATTTTTTGAAATGCCTCCGATGCGCCGATCATATCGGCATATCTGTTGCCTTTGATTATAGGTGCGGTGGGCCTTTTTCCTTTTCGCTTCGTTCCGCTTTCAAAGGCTTTTAGCACCGCCTCTTTGAGTTCGTTTTT
>DASSWC010000014.1:0-27484 GCA_035705395.1 Pricia sp.
TATATTTGATAGGGCAAACAAAATGATACAAAAGCAAGCTTTTGTTATGGTTCTTGTGGATATGCTCGCTCATAACCACAAATATAGGAATATCATCACGCGACACCCGAGGCAAGCCGTCGGGGAATTCTAATGATTAAAAATGCTGTGGAAGGTATGTTGAAACGCCTACGTACCGACCGTATCGATTTATTGTATTTACATCGGTTGGACCCAAAGGTTCCCGTTGAAGAAGTTGCCGGCGTTGTCAAGGATTTAATACAAGAAGGGAAAGCTTTGCATTTCGGACTTTCCGAAGTATCACCCACGACCATACGAAAGGCGCATGCAGAACAGCCTGTTGCGGCCCTTCAGAGCGAATATTCAATTATTCAACGCGCCCTTGAAAATGAGGTCATAGACACTTGTGGGGAGCTCGGTATAGGCTTTGTTCCATGGGGACCGGTCTGCCGCGGATTTTTAGGGGACAAGTTCAATGAGTATAGTCGGTTTTCCGATGATTCCAGATTTGCGGCGGTTCCTTATTTTAAACCGGAAGCGATTAAAGCCCATATGGAAGTTTTGGTACTAGTTCGGGAATGGGCAAGAAAAAAGAACGCTACCCCCGCCCAAATTGCTTTGGCTTGGCTCATGGCACAAAAACCCTATATCGTTCCCATTCCAGGAACTACTAAATTGCACCATGTGAGAGAGAATCAAGGGGCGATTAAAATAACTTTTTCCGATATTGAATCGAAGGAATTTAGGAGTGCGCTAGAGAAGATAAAACTTGTAGGGGTTCGGGAACCGGAGACGGCTTTGGTAGACCAGTAGGTTTTAATACTGTATCTATCCAGGACGAATAATACCAAGGTCGTGGCCGAGTTGATCCATGAAAGAGTGGGCGGTGAATTGGTAGCTTTGGAACTCGAAAATCCCTATCCGGAGGACTATGATGCCATTGTTCAACAAGTGGCCGAGGAAAATGAAACTGGCTTTTTGCCACCCTTAAAAACAAGGGTCGACATTGACAAGTATGATACGGTCTTTTTAGGTTTTCCGATCTGGGGCATGCAGCTGCCCCCGCCTATGAAAAGTTTTTTGAACCGATATGACCTCAGCGGTAAGACCGTGATTCCCTTTAATACCAATGCCGGATATGGCGTAGGAAGCAGTTTTAGAACGGTTAAGGAATTGTGTCGGAACAGTAAAATTTTAGAGGGATTTTCTACCAAAGGTGGCATCGAAAGGGATGGGGTATTCCTAGCGATCAAAGGAGAAAGAAAAAAAGAGGTGGCAAGCAAGCTATCTGATTGGTTAACAAAGATGGGGGTATTGGGGAACGCTAAATAAGATTTAATGGCTAGGACATCCAAATATTACAGGTTTAATCGACTTATATCTCATAAAATCAGTAAATTAATGTCCAAATAGAGCAAACAATATAGTATGGCAACAATCAACATGAAAGTCAATGGAGCGCAACAGAAGGTAGATGTTGACCCGAACACCCCCTTGTTATGGGTACTGCGTGATCATCTCAAATTGGTGGGCACCAAATATGGCTGCGGCATCGCCCAATGTGGGGCCTGTACCGTACACCTTGGTGAGAACGCTGTACGTTCCTGTCAACTTCCGGTTTCGGCGGTTGGGGAACAAGAAGTTACTACGATAGAAGGGTTGTCCGAAAATGGCGACCATCCCGTACAAAAGGCCTGGTTGGAAATCGATGTACCCCAATGCGGGTATTGCCAAGCAGGGCAGATCATGTCGGCCTCTGCTTTATTGAAAAGAAACCCCAATCCTTCGGATACGGAAATCGAAAGCGCCATGGACGGCAATATCTGCAGGTGCGGGACCTATTTACGTATCAACAAAGCGATCAAGACCGCAGCGAACGCGGAGGAGGTTTAACCATAAGAAATTTGGGAGATGACAAAGATAAAGACACATATAGGGCGTAGGGCCTTCATTAAAAACACAAGCCTGGCAAGTGGTGGGTTGGTACTCGGGTTTAGCATTTTGAACTCCTGCAAACCAAAGGATACGGAAAAAGTCGCCGTTCGCGAAATGCCAAAGGAATGGTTTGATATCAATGCCTATCTCAAAATAGGGGATAACGGACTGGTTACGATTATGGCCCCTAACCCTGAATTCGGTCAGGGCGTCATCACTTCCATGCCCATGATCGTCGCGGATGAATTGGATGTGGATTGGGAAGATGTGCTTGTAGAACAGGCCAACTTCGACGAAGAGGAATACGGATGGCAATTTACCGGCGGTAGCCAAGGTATCCGCCGCAGATGGGAAGGTTTACGCATGGCAGGGGCAACCGCAAAGCAAATGTTGGTGTCGGCCGCGGCACAGACATGGCAGGTGCCAGCATCGGAAATTACCGCTTCGGACGGTATTTTGAGCCATACAGCTTCCAAAAACTCGGTGGGCTATGGTGAAATGGCGTCGGTGGCCGCAACGATGGAAGTGCCCGAAGAAGTGACGCTTAAGGAAGTCAAGGATTTCAAAATTATCGGACATTCCAAAAAAAGTGTGGAGAACAAAAAAATCGTTACCGGAAAACCGCTATTTGGTCTCGACTATCAATACGACGACGCACTAGTGGCAATGGTAGTGCATCCTCCCGCGTTTGGGTTAACATTAAAGTCCTTTGACGACTCTCAGATAAAGTCGATGCCCGGCATTGTCAATGTCTTTAAAATAAAAACTTTGGAGGATGGTTTCACCCGCGGATATTTTGATACGAACGCGTTTACGGACCTAGTTGCCATTGTAGGAAAATCCACTTGGGAGGTCATGAACGCCAAGAAACAGTTGAAAGCCGAATGGGAGCCCATACCGGATTCAAAGTTTAAGATGGACCGATTCGGAACCGAAATGGAAATTGTGGTGCCCAGTGGTCTGGAAAGTACGGACGACCATTATACAGAAATGAATAAGATGGCCAATCGTTCAGCTACAACCACACGTAAGGACGGAAACCCTGAATCAGCATTCAAAACTGCGGCAAAAACCATCGAAAGGTCCTACAGTTGTCCGTTCTTGGCGCACAACTGCATGGAGCCCATGAACTTTTTCGCCCATGTGACCGGGGATAAAGCTAAATTGGCCGGCCCGTTGCAGGCGCCCGTACTTACGGCTCCTACGGTAGCGGCCCGATTGGGAATGCCCGTTGAAAATATAGAAATCGAGCTTACCCGTATGGGAGGGGGATTTGGGCGTAGGGCTTATGGTCACTATGCCGTGGAAGCGGCATTGATTTCAAGAGAGGCGAAGGCTCCCGTGAAATTGGTGTATACCAGGGAAGATGATATGACCTGTGGCATCTATCGGCCTTCCTACCATGCCACTTATAGGGCGGCATTGGACGAAAACAATACTTTGGTGGCATTTCATGTAAAAGCAGGAGGTATACCTGAAACGCCACTTTTTGCCAACCGATTTCCTGCGGGGGCGGTCGAAAATTATTTGGCACAACAATGGGAAATCAATTCCAACATCACGGTTGGGGCGTTTCGGGCCCCACGCTCCAATTTTATGGCCGGGGTGGAACAGGCCTTTTTGGATGAGGTGGCCGAAGCCGCTGGCAAGGATCCTATTGACTTTAGATTGGAATTGTTGGAGAGGGCCAAGAACAATCCCGTAGGTGAAAACAATGAATACGAACCAGATCGTTTAGCAGGCGTCCTGAAATTGGTTCGTGATAAGTCAAATTGGTCCGAAGTTCCGTCAGGAACGCATCGGGGCGTATCGGCCTATTTCTGTCATAATAGTTATGCGGCCCATGTCATCGACGTGGTAAAAGACGGGGATACCCCAAAAGTGGAAAGCGTGGTCTGCGCTATAGATTGTGGGATCGTAATAAATCCCGATGCCGCTGCGAATATGGCCGAAGGGGCTATCGTAGATGGTATCGGAAATGCCATGTTCGGGGAACTGACCTTTAAGGACGGTGCCACGGAGCAGACCAATTTTGACCAATATAGAATCATCCGCCATAGTGAAGTGCCCAAGAATATAGAAGTTCATTTTGTACAAAATGAAATCGACCCTACCGGTTTGGGCGAACCGCCTTTTCCACCGGTTTTCGGGGCCTTGGCAAATGCCATGTATAAGGCTACCGGACAAAGACATTATCGGCAACCTTTTGTTTCCGAGAGGCAGATTGTGGGATAGTTTTTCATAAAAACTGAAAATAAGTATCCATTTGAGGGTACTTTGAACTGAATCCCACTATTTTGCGGACCATGGAGATTTTAAAAAGGCAACGCGAATTTTTTGCAACAGGAAAGACCAGGGAAGTTTCCTTTCGAAAAAATGCGCTAAAACGTCTTCTTCAGGAAATCATCTCGAAGGAAGATGCCATTTGCGATGCCCTATACGCCGATTTTAAAAAGCCCCGCTATGAGACCTTGGCGGGAGAGACCCAGTTTGTATTGGCCGATATCAAACATACTTTGCAAAATCTAAAATACTGGACGAAACCGCAAAGAGTATCCTCCACTTTGCTGAACTGGCCATCCTCCGATTATATTTATAAGGAACCCTACGGAGCCGTACTCATTATCGCCCCTTGGAATTATCCCTTTCAACTTGCGATCGCACCTTTGATAGGAGCCCTTGCCGCAGGAAATACGGCCGTGATCAAGCCCTCGGAGGCTACGCCGAATACCGCACGCATAGTTTCAGAAATCATACAAGCGGTCTTTGAACCCGAGTATGTGACCGTGGTAGAAGGCGGAGTGGAAACCGCACAAAGGCTACTATCCGAAAAATGGGACTATATCTTTTTTACGGGTAGTACCCATGTGGGTCAAATCGTTTACGAAAGCGCGGCAAAGCACCTGACCCCCGTCACTTTGGAAATGGGAGGGAAAAACCCCTGTATCGTTGATGAGACCACAGCTATTTCAACAGCGGCCAAACGCATCGCCTGGGGGAAGTTCCTGAACGCCGGACAGACTTGCATTGCGCCCGACTATGTTTTGGTACACCGATCGGTAAAGGACAAACTGGTCACCGCACTTCAAAAGAGTATCACGGGCTTTTATGGCGAAAATGTGGAGAATTCCCCGGACTACGCAAGAACGGTCAACGAAAAGCATTATGCGGGACTAAAGGAAATGTTGAAAGGGGAAGAGGTGCTTTTTGGAGGCCATACCAACGATTCCGATAATTACCTTTCGCCAACCCTCGTAAACGAACCGAAACCGGACAGTAAATTGATGGAAGGAGAAATTTTCGGCCCGATACTTCCTATTATTTCCTATGAAACCGAGGCCGAAATTGACCGATATATCATGAACTACGGGAAACCCTTGGCCGCCTATGTTTTTTCAGACCGAAAATCCTTCCAGAATAAAATCATAAATACATACAGTTATGGTGGCGGGGCCATCAACGATACCGTCATCCAGATCATCAACAAAAGATTACCATTTGGGGGCGTAGGCAATAGTGGTATCGGGGCTTACCATGGCCAAACTTCATTTGATCTCTTTTCGCACCAAAAGGCCATCGTCAAAAAAAGCAGTTGGCCCGATGTACCGTTACGATACCCGCCCTATACCCTGCCGATGAAGTTTGTGAAAATGCTAAAGAAGTTGTTTTAAAACGGCCGATTTTGGAGCTATACCAAAATTCTATCCGCCATTGGTATGGACTGGCGCGGGATGCTAATTTGCACTTATCCTCCAAATCGTATGGGTCTTGTCATCCGTCACCAACAATGCCCCGTCTTTGGTCACTATCGCACCGACAGGCCTACCGTAAACCTCGTCATCGTTTGGATCCACAATGAAACCGGTCAAAAAATCCGCTTCGGGTCCGGCAGGTTTCCCGTTTTCAAAGGGAATGTAGACGACCTTGTAGCCCGATAGCTTTTCTTTGTTCCAGGAACCGTGTTGCACGACAAAGGCACCACCATGGTACTTTTCCGGGAAACTTTGCCCGTCGTAAAAAACGAGTCCCAAAGAGGCCGTATGCGATTTCAGGGCGTAATCGGGAATTAAGGTTTCTCCCCTGCTTGCCGGTTTTTCTATTTTCACCCTTGGGTCTTTATGTCCGAAATAGCTATAGGGCCATCCGTAAAAACCATCCTTTTTTACGCTGGTAAGATAGTCGGGTACCAAAAAATTGCCCAATCCATCCCGCTCGTTGACCACCGTCCACAAGGCTTGGGTTTGCGGTTCCCAATCCATGCCTACGGGATTCCGCAATCCCGAAGCATATACCTCCATTTCGGAGCCATCGGTATTGCACCGCAGGATATTCGCTTTCATCAGTTCCTTTCCTATTCCATTTTCCGCGATATTGCTGCCGCTACCAACGGCAATATAGATTTTTGATCCGTCGCGGTCAGTTATGATGTTGCGGGTCCAATGTTGATTGGCCTTTCCCGCAGGCAGTGTTGCGATTTTTTCCCCCTCGGCCACAATACTTGATTGTCCCGTTTTGTACGGGTATCTCATAAGGGCATCGGTGTTGGCCACGTAAAAGTTATCTCCCAAAAGCAACATCCCGAAAGGTTGGTTCAATCCGTCTTGAAGAAATGTTTTTCGAACATCGGGCTTTCCATCCTGGTCCGTATCACGGAGCAATGTGATCACGTCGGCACTATGCTCAAGGTTCTTTGATTTTCCAGCTCCAATAAGCCAGGCACCGATCTGTTTGAAAAATCCGTAGTTTGAATTGCTCTGAGCTACGAGAATATCGCCATTGGGCAGCTCGTACAACCAACGCGGATTTTCAAAACCATCGGCATATTTGGTAACGGTAAAACCTTCGGGTGCCTTGGGTGTCCTGCCATTTTCCCATCCTATGACCTTGGAATAATTGGATACGGATTTCGTAGCGAAAGGCGGTGGAAGGGAATCTACCGCGGCTTTCTGTGCATCGGAAAAATAGAATATCCCTAAGCTTAAAACTATCAGTACTGTTCTCATTAATCAAAAATATAAGGGATGCCCGACTTCTTTTCCGGTGAAGGCATATAGGGTCCTTCCGCAAAATCCCCTTGTTGCTTTCTCCATACGACCATTTTAGACCTCAAATGCTCTAAAATATTTGTATAGTTTTTATCGGATACGAGATTAACGCTTTCATCGGGATCCAACAAAACGTCGTAAAGCTCTTCCTTTGGACGATTATGATAGCGATACAATACGGCGGCAGCATGCTCATCCTCATAAGATTTCGTTATCCATGAGGACCAGTACCCGCCTCCTTCACCCTTTCGGTTTGCCTTGTCCATGTGAGTGGTATAGCGAACGTCCGGTGCTAGGTTCAAAATATATTTGTATCTTTTGGAGCGAACCATCCTTATTGGCGTCGGATTCATAGTCCCATCCCCGGTGTGCGTGGCATACACATATTCACGATTTTCAGACGTTTTGTTCATCAGTAATGGCAGTAAACTTTTTCCGTCTATCTGTTGAGGCTCACTGGGGGCTTTACCGCCAGCTGCCTCTATAATAGTGGGTGTCAGATCAACTAGGGATACCAGCGCATCGGTATCGGTTCCCCCTTCAACTGTTTTCGCCCACTTGATCAACAAGGGTACGCGAATTCCATAATCGTAAAGGCTCCATTTCCCAAAGGCCCATTGGGGCCCTTGGTCGCTCGTGAAAATCACTATGGTGTTGTCCATGAGGTCGTGGGACTTCAAACTAGCCATTAGCTTGCCCAAATTGGAATCCATCTTGGTTATGTCGGTATAGTATTTTGCCCTTGCCTCTTTGGTTTCTTTGGTATTAATATGTTTGGAAGGGATTTTTACTTCATTGGGATCATAAACCGATTTTTCCGGCCAAAACACATGGGGACTGTGATCGTTTACCACCAATAGAAAGGGTGATTCATTTTTTTCCGAGCTATTTGCCAACCATGTATCGATCGGATCTATATTCAAATCGGTCCACAAAACACCATCGCCCTCATGCCCAGGTTCGGGAACATTGGTTCTGTGAATCATTTCAAACGGATAGGAATCCGACGGTCCTATGTGGTATTTACCAGCTATTGCACTACGGTATCCCAGTTTTTTAAGATAGAAAGGCAATGTGAGGATGCCTTCCTCTATGCCCGCGTGATTTTCATGGGCCCCGTTCCTAAAGGGCATTAAACCGGTCAACAAAGAAGCTCTGGAAGGGGAACAGGTAGGAGAACTGGCAAATGCATTGGTGAACACAATCGATTCTTTTGCCAGCTCATCAATATGGGGTGTCTTCACTTCAAGATTCCCATATAACGGCAAATCGATCGCTCCAAGGTCATCCGCGACAAATAATACAATATTTGGTCTCTTCTGGGACTGTGCGATAGTAAAACCGAATAGGGCCAGTAGAATAAGCACATTTTTCATAAGCATTTCTATAGTATATAAGAGCGTTTAATATGCAAGCCTATAGTTCTAAATAAGTTTCGTACTGGACTGGTATCGGATTGTATTCGATGGGATTTTGAGGTAGTCGGAACATTCTTTGGAAGGTTGTGCGAGTGAATATACAACTGATTATGGAACTGTGCCAGTCGAAACGATTTAAAGGTAAGTGCCGTCACCCCCTCGTGTCAATCGGTGTAGTTTATCACCGTCATACCGCCTGTCGGGTTTTTGGCCACCGATTCCAACGTCCGCCCTAGCGACATTACGAGGGACGAATATGTAGACGGCTTTCGAAGGTATCTGTTCGCGCCTTTCCGGAACAGCTCCTCTATCCTTTGCATCGCGATCAAACTGGAATATAATACGATACCGATGGAATCGAACTTCCTATCCGAACGTATTTCGGCCAGGCACGCGGCCCCGTCCATTTTCGGCATATAAAGGTCGAGGAAAATTACGTCGGGGAGTTTAGCCGACGATCGGAGCTCTTGCATCAGGGCATTTCCGTCGTGAAAGACCTTTAGTTCCGTATCGCCACCTACCTCGGCGATGGCCTCGGAAAACAACTCCCTGTCGTCCGGGTCGTCGTCCGCCAAAAAAACGGAAAGTCCGTAGTTTTTTCGCTTTTTGGATTTATATTTCATGTATTTCCCTTAAATTTTTTGTCTACGCTGTGCGGAATCGGCGCTTTCCTATCATCCGAAGTTCGACGACGGCTGCTGAATCCATTTATGGATTTCGAAAGATATAAAAGCATTGCTTTCCATACGATCGCATTCGGTCGTTATATTGACACTATCCCATTTTTTCAAAGGTTTTGTTCCGACAGAGCGTCTTTAGCTCGTAGGTTTTTCTTCGATTGCATCCAAGTTCCGTTTCTTTGAGACAATATCGAGGCCCAGTTTCCACTAACTTCCCATGATTTTGGGATTTTGGGACGAGGGTGGTGCTTCGCCAACTTCCCATCATTTGCAACGAGGGCCGTAACTTTATTTAAATGGCATGAGGGGGCCTTATTTAAAAAAGTTCAAACCATCCCGAATTGGTTTTATTATAACCACAGTCTGAAATCTTGTAAATCATGAATCTGCCAAAAATAGAGGGTCTGTTGGAGTCCTCACTTTACGTATCGGACCTAGACATTTCCGTGTCATTTTACCGTAAAATTTTTGGTTTCGAAACCCTAGTATCGAACGATCACTTTTGTGCGTTACATGTTTCGGACAGACAGGTGCTATTATTGTTTCTCAAAGGTGTTTCGGTCGAGGCCAGTAGCGGTCCCGGGGGGATAATCCCGCCACATGATGGCGATGGTAACCTGCATCTGGCGTTTTGCATTGCCAAAAACGAATTGGAACGATGGAAAAATTGGTTGCACGATAAAAACATCGAAATTGAAAGCGAGTACACATGGGAGCGCGGTGGTATAAGCCTATATTTTCGGGATCCCGACCATCATTTGTTGGAGGTGGCCACCCCGGGGCTTTGGTCCGTATACTGATTTAGGTACGGACAGTGTGGAAGAGAACGAACGTTCCTAATAAGATACGCGGATCAATTGGAAACTCAAAAAAGATGGCACCAATCTTTGGTCGTAAAAGACAAAGGGAAAGAAATTGCCCTAAAGCGCTTTGCCTTCCCTTTGCTATCATACTATTCCTTGGTCAGAATTACCTGATCAGTCTAACGGGTGTTTTCTCAGCCATCGTGTGAACGATAGCACCCCGAAGTATAATATTGTAAATATAGCCCAATTATTTCTATTTGACAACAAATAAATCCCTTTTGAAGCGATTCTTTTCGATAGCATCAAACACTTGCCCGATATAGCTCGTTTTAAAAAATAGGCTTTCGAACTAGCAGCATTTCATAGGAAATAACCGCATGGTCGATTCGCAAATTATAATCCAAGGGTAAACTCCGGCAACCGAATAATCTCCCCGCCCTTCAAGGCCGATTCATGGGCCAAGATCCCAACACAGGTCATATTGGCCGATTGTCGCGCATTCGGATAGGGCGACCGTCCGCTGACCAATGCATCGACGAATTCGTGTACCAAATGGGGGTGCGAGCCCCCATGGCCCGCACCTTGGGTAAAAGATAGATGCTGGTGTTCGTCTTCATCGTAAACGCCCTGGGTGGTAAAATGCTGTATCTCCTTCGGTAGCAATTTAGCGAAATCGGGACTCTCCACTTCTTCGGGAATCTCCGGTTCGGGTTTTTTGGCGGTATGCACGACCAAGGGATCCCCTTCGATCAGGGGCCATTCCACCGATTTTTTCGAGCCGTATACCTCGAAGCTCTCCCGGTACTGACGGGCAACGTCGAAAAGTGATCGATATACCTGTGCACTCAAATCGGAATTGCGGAATTTTATGTGTGTAGTTTCCACGGCGAAGGGGGAGTCGTATTCCTTGATCAATTCCTCCCGAATGGTGCCGGAACCGAAACAGGATACGTATTCCGCCTCTCCCCTTGTCAGGGCCAGCACAGGGCCGACACAGTGGGTGGCGTAGTGCATGGGCGGCAGGCCGGGCCAGTAGTTCGGCCATCCGTCCATATCCTGTTGGTGGCTCGCCTTTAGAAACTGGATCTTGCCCAGCTCGCCGTTTTCGTAAAGCGATTTCATATAGAGAAATTCCCGCGCATAGATCACGGTCTCCATCATCATATAGGTCAGGCCGGTTTCCTCGGTCAATCGTACGATTTGCTCGCATTCCTCGACGCTGGTTGCCATGGGAACCGTACAGGCCACGTGTTTCCCTGCCTTTAGGGCCTTGATGGACTGACGGCCGTGATCGGGGATCGGGGTGTTGATATGTACCGCATCGATGTCCGGATCCTTCAACAACTCATCGTAAGAGGTATATCTTTTCCCGATCCCAAAGGCATCGGCCAATTCGTTCAGCTCCTTTTCGTTGCGGCGGGACACCGCTATCAGATGCGCGTTCGGGTGTTTTTGATAAATGGGGATGAACTCGGCTCCGAAGCCAAGCCCAATAATGGCGATGTTTATTTTTTTGTCGTTCATTGTTTTAAAGTTTCAAGTTCTCATGTTTTTCCACTTTCCATCGGCTCTTTCAATTTGCCAATGATCCAAAGGTTTCCCTCAAAAACCGTAAGCCCTCCGAAGCAAACTGGTCTTGACTGTCCGCCATATGCTTCCAGATACAGACGGCTCCGGCGAGTTCCTTGATTTCTGGGGTAAAGCTTTCTATGGATATCGTTCCGGTATAATCGACCTCTTCGAGGCCCTTTTTGAAATCGCCCCATGGGGTGAGTCCCGTGCCGGGGACGCCCCTGTGGTTCTCGGATACCTGAACGTGGACGAGTTTATTGCCCACGGTATGTATGGCCTTGCGGATATCCTTTTCCTCGATGGTCATGTGGAAACCGTCCAGCAAGACCTTGGCACTTGGATGGTTGATATCGCCGATCAAGCGCATGACGTCCTCCGCCGTATTGACAAGGTCGGATTCAAACCGGTTCAGGGGCTCCAGCGCAATCGATACATCGTGGTTCTGGGCCATGCCGCATACCTTCCGTAAATTGGTTACTGCCCTTTCCCACTCTATTTTCCGTTGTTCCCCGGATACCATTCTGGCCTTTCCGACCGCGGAATACATGGGGCCGGCCAAAAATTCGGCCCCCCAGGCATTGCAAAGTGTAAAACACTGCTCCACGTACCGGAAGCAGTTTTCGTGTAAGGCAGGATCGTCGGCCGTCAGGTCCTTGGTAGGGCCGAAGACGCCACAGACCAGTCCTTTTAGTCCATTCGCGTCCAAGGCCTCCTTTACCGTGGTGCCGTCGATCAGCGAGGGATCCTCCACCGGGATCTCCACTGCATCGAATCCCATTTGTCTGATTTTTGGAAACAGTGAAACCGATTCCGTGGTAAATGGGGATTGCCAGAGCCAAGTGCTGACACCGTATGTTGGTTTATTGGACATCCATTACTTTTAGGATTTAAAAATTCAAGGTTCGATTCTATTACTACAGATCATTCCCATAACTCACAACTCCGACGGTACTACCTTCATCACCCCCTGCATAATACGCCAATGTCCCGGAAAGGTACAGATAAAGGGATATTCCCCGGGTTCGGACGGTGCGATGAACTTCAGTACCGCTTTCTGCTGGGGATCGATCAGATCGGTGGCATAGAGCACCTCAGCCATATCAGGCACATATTGTCGTTCCGCAGCATCGGGATCGGCAGCCATTTTATCGGCAGCAGTTCCCACTTTTTCCTTCGCGCCCCTTTGCACGATCACGAGATTATGCTGCATAAAGTCGGGATTTTCCAATATGAGTTCGACGGGCTTTCCGGCCTGGACGACGAATTCCGTTACATCATATTTCATTTCGTTCTTGACGGTCTTGATGTTGATGATCGTGGCATTGACGTCGGCGGAATCGGGGACGTCTTCGTTCGGACCGGTTTCGCTTTTCACATAATTTTTCGCGAACACGTCGGCCACAGGCATTCCTTCGAAGGGCTTATTGACCCCTTGGGCATAATCTGATTCGATTTCGTACTTCCATGTGCCCGAAAGCCGGACTGTCTTGTCCCCGGAACGTACGAACATTTGTTCCGGGTCGCCATAGATACCGCCATTACCACCGGTATCCTCGACCCGCACCGCAATGGTATTGCCCGATTTTTTCAACAGCCCTTGCGGCACTTCGTACCAACGGTTCCTGGTGTAGTCCTGCTCCGTGTCTCCCACCTGTTCGCCGTTGATGTACACCACATCGGAGTCGTCTACGGGGCCCAGGGAGACGAAGGTGGGGCCCGTAGGGTCGAAATCGAAATTACGCCGGAACCAGATGATGCCGTCCATATCCAGTCCCGCCTCTTCGATAGATTGCGGCAATCGCATGGTTTTCCAGTCCGCATCGTCATAGCCGACCGCCTCCCGTCGTTCATCGTTTGTGGCGTTCGGGTCAAAACCGGGGTTCGCTCGGGCATAGGCCTCCATAAATCCATCGCTATGGCTTGCGGCTGCGGCATAGAGTGCCTTCGAAAGCCATTCGTCGGGTGCGACGGTTTCGTCTTCACTAAGTTCGTATAGCCTTTTACCCGTTGAACTCGTGGCTGGCCTATCGGCCCAATAGAGCAGGGTAGCCAACACGACCCCGGGATCCCTATCGTGTAGCAGTTTTGCCTTTTGTAGGGCGGCGTCGGTGCTCCCGTCCTTCGGAAGTATCTGAATTGCCGCTTTGCGTACCGCGGCCGATGGGTGGTACAGGGCACCGCCGACCACGTTTCTGGCCTCCGGATCGGATGCCATGGCACCTAGCCCCTCTATCGTCCAAAGCGCGTGCAGGGCGGCGGGGTTTAGACCCATGGCATCGGTTCTGGAATCGTTCACCATGGTATACAGTTCGGGGAGCACATCGGTATTGCCGCGCTCGGTCAACAGCCGCTGGGCCGTCAGACGCCAGAACATGTTGTCGTCGGAAAGGGCGTCGAGCAGCGCTTCGGGGTCTTCTTTATCAAGGGATGTCGTTTTGTGACCTTCCCCGGATTCGGAACGGTCGCGCGTTTCGGCTCGATGCTGTGCCTCGGGCACGATCCGCCAGATCCGCCCGTGCGATTTGTCCCGCAAAGGATTGATATAGGCGTTGCCCTCTCCGTTCTCCGCATCGTAGCCACCGCGATCCTCATTGGGCGTCGGGTTGTGCTGTACGATAAAGTTGTACCAGTCCGCCACCCAAACGTTGCCGTCGGGACCGACCTTAGCGGCTACGGGGGAGACCCATTCGTCAGCCCCAGCGAAGAGGTTGCCCCCATCCTTTTCCACATACCCGGCGCCGTCCCTTTCGATTTTGGCGATGTGCACCAAACCGCCCGTGGGCTCGCAGACAAAGGCATATTTGTTCCAATATTCTTTGGGATAGGTGCGGGCTGTGTAAAAATGATGTCCCGCCGCAGCCGTAAATCCCCCGAACACGTCCACCTGACGGTAGTTCTGGGTAATTGGGCGCATGTCGTAGTGGCCGTCGATCTTTCGGCTACCCTGTGCGGGAATGCCCTCCAGACCCTCCATTATCCGGTTGGGAATGCCCAAAAAGACGCTGTGGGTATTGTTGGCGGTGGAGGCGAACAGGGAATTGTCTTCGGTAATGCCCAGCCCCCACGTATTGTTACTGGTGTTCGTCAGGACTTCAAAATATGCTTCCTTCGGATTGAACCGGTACATGTTTTGGTTGAAGTCCAGTTCCTCCCCGTAGATATTTCCTTCAAATCCCGAATAGCCCACCACCCCGTAGATATTGTTGTCGATGCCGTATTGCAGGTTCGACGGCCCTGCATGGGTGTCGAAGGTGCCCCAGCCGTCGATCATGATCTCCCGGACATCCGCCCGGTCGTCCCCGTCGGTATCCTTTAAAAAGAGAAAATGCGGTGCCTGGGAAACGACAATGCCCCCATCGTAAAAGACAAAACTCGTGGGAATGTTCAGGTCTTCGGCGAAAACGGTCACCTTGTCCGCCCTACCATCGTTATCGGTATCCTCGAGAATCTTGATCCTATCGTCGCCGACGCCCTTGTCATAGCGGACCGTATTGGGATAATCGACGGTCTCGATGACCCAGAGCCTTCCCTTTTCGTCCCAGTTGATGTCGATGGGGTTGATGATATCGGGCTCCGAGGCGAACAGCTCCAGATCGAATCCCGGCGGCACCTGTATCAGTTTTGCGGATTCTTCCGGTGAAAGCGGCAATTGATATTCGGGCGCGGGATCTCGTTTCTCGTAGTTTGGGATGCTGTCCCTATCCTCATATCTAAGCTCGGGAATATCTGCTGCGAATGCGGACCAATTTTTTTTGACCTGGTCACTCACCGCCCATAGGATGCCCTGTTTTATCAGTTCCTGAAAACCGGGATGGGTCCATACGCGTTCGTCATGGCCATAGGCGGTGTAAAACACCTTTCCCTTTCCGTATTGCTTTGTCCAAGTCCACGGCTCGCGGTGGTCGCCCTCGGTACGCTCCATCAGAACGGTGATGTCTTCGGCGATCTTGTCGTGTACATACGTCTCGTCCCAAACGGAAAATTCCTGCAGGTCTTTCGTTATAGAATGTTGCCGGTCAACGATATCGGCGGTAAAGGTACCCGTTCCGTGGCTGCTGAAACGGCCGCCGACCATATCGATATACGCTTCGGAATCTTTGAAACAGAAACTGGCGCAGTGGATGGGGATAAAGGCATGGCCGGCGGAAACATAGTCCATTAAAGCCTCTTCCTGTTCCGGATGCCGGCCTTCGTAGTTCGCATAAAGGATTACCCCGTCATATTTTTCGAGGTTTTCGGTATTGAGGTCATTGACATCCTCGGTATAGGTAAGGTGGATACCGTCCCGCGCCAGCGCCGAGGATAATATGGGTTGGTAGGCCCTGGAATTGTGGTGTTCCTGCGCATGGCCCAGGAATAGTAGTTGAATGCTGCGGGGGGCATCGTCGCGTGCGGCTTCCTTTTTTTGGTCGGATTTACATCCCAAAAAAACCAAGGCGACTAAAAGGTATAGGGGAAAGGTTGAAAAAGTTTTCATGATTATGTGATTGTTAGAGTGATCTTGCCTTTAACGGATAGTACATTGAACCACTATTGCAGCATCGGAAAGAACTTACCTTGCATCTTTTTTCCTTTTGGGATGCTCGGCACGCCCTTTAAAAGCTCGTCATCGGTATTGCTGATGGTACCATCGGCAAAAACATTTAGCACAAAGGCCCTTCTACTTATATCGGATTTGTTTTCGTACGACCCATGTACCATAAGGGGATGGTGAAAAGTGGCATACCCCTTCTTCATTTCGATGGGAACCGGTTTGAATTCGGATTTCTGTTTTTCGGTTAGATAGGGCATCAGGCCTTCCATATCCCCGGCGAGGGACGGTTTATCCAACAGGCCCCATTTGTGGCTTTTGGGGACGTAATGAAGGCATCCGTTCTCGACGGTGGCGTCGTCGAGCGCCGTCCAGCAGGTAAGGTGTTGCATGGCAATAGTGCGTGTCCAATACGAATAATCCTGGTGCCAGGCTACTACCCCACCGTGCCGGGCAGGTTTACAGAATAGTTGATCGTGCCAAAAACGTACGGGCTTGTTTTCCAAAAGTTGGTGTGCGGCCATGACAAAGGCCGGATTCCAAAGTACGTCGTGAAAACCTTCGGTGATACGCCAATGTCCAAGGGAATGGAATAGTACCAAATCAGGATCCTCGGATTCGTTGCTGTGGAATTCGTAAAACAGATGATGTAATGGATGGTCCGGATCGGCTATTTCCGCCAGTTCTTCGTTCAAGCTGGCCACCTGCCACTCCTCCAATACTTTAATATCCGACAAGTGACCATATTCATGAAAATAGGCCACCTGCGCATCGGTCAGCTTGTATTTCTCCCATTCTTCGGGAGTTTTGGGCCGCTCAAACATATCGGAGATTGGATGATGGTACTCTGCAAGATCTTTTACTGCCTTCATAATTGAAAATTATTTGAGTCCGTTCCTCATTTACTTCCCGTTGAAAAAAATCATTATGGCTATTACGACCAGAACCACCAAAATTGAGACGGTAATATCTACCCAGTTGTAACTATTCTTATTTTTTCGCTTTTCTTCGTCCGTAATCGTTCCAAAGGTAAGGTTGATTATTTTTGTCCGGTCCGGTGCCTTGGTCAATAGGCTTACGACCACCAAAAATACCAAACAAAACAAGAAGAACCATGCCCCGAAACTTAGGAAGTTCATATCGCCCAATTTGAAAAGGAAGCCGTCGGGATTTAAATTTCCTTTTATAAGTTCGAGCAATATTCGGATAAAAGCTACGATGATACCCATTATCAAAGTGGCAAAAGCACCGGTGGAATTTATTCTTTTATAAAAGATCCCCAAGATAAAAACCGCGGTAATCGGAGGGGCGATATACGACTGTACACTTTGTAAATATTCATAGAGTACCCCGGAAATATTGGCCATTATCGGAATCCAGATAATTCCGATGACCACTACAAGAAAAGTAGCAATCTGGCCTGTTCTCACCAATTTTTTCTCAGGGGTATTAGGTCTCAGTTTTTTATAAATATCGACCGTAAAGAGCGTTGAGCACGAGTTGAATACCGACGCCAACGAACTCATTAACGCCGCCAATAGGCCGGCGGCCACCAATCCCCTTAATCCGGAGGGCAGTAGATTGCTCATCAGCACCGGAAAAGCCTCGTCGGGATTGTCCCAATGCAATTCGCCCCTCATTTTAAGGGTAAGCGCTATGACACCCGGTATCAAAAACAAAAAAACAGGCAGTAATTTCAAAACGGCGCCAAATAAGGTCCCGCGTCGTCCTTCCTTAATATTTTTCGCCGTCAGGGCCCTTTGAACGATGTACTGGTCCGTACACCAGTACCATATTCCGACAATGGTACTGGTAATAAATAAGGATGGCCAAGGGAAATCCGGATCACTGGCGGGCCGCCACATGTCAAAGTATTCAGGTTTTAAAGTTTCCACCATACTCGCCCAGCCGCCTACCCTGTCCAGGCCAATGAAAGTTAATACGGCAGCCCCCACGATCAACAAGATCGCTTGTAAGGTTTCCGTATAAACAACGGCACGCATCCCACCCAATACCGTATAAATTCCCGTTAGGACTACCGTTGCAATGGCGCCCGTCCAAAAATCGATTCCCAAAAGTGCCGATACTACAATACCCCCCGCATAAATAGTTACCGATATTTTAGTAAGGACATACGCCACGATCGAAAAAATGGACAATACCCATCTCGATCGGGCATCAAAACGCTTTTCCAAAAATTCCGGCATGGTAAAAACCCCGCTGCGGGCATAAAACGGCAAAAAGACCCAGCCTAAAATCAATACCACCCAAGCATGTATTTCATAGATCAATAAGGGCAACTTGTTACTGGCGCCCGTACCTGCAAGACCCACCACATGTTCCGAACCTATGTTGGAAGCAAAAATAGAGGCCCCGACGACGAACCACCCGACATTTCTACCTGCCAAAAAATAGTCCTCCGTATCATCTTTTTTCTTACGGATGACCCATACGGCAATTCCTAAAAGAACGAGAAAGTATAAGCCTATACTTATCCAATCCAGTGTGTCGAGCGTTTTCATGTTTTTATGGTTTGGTCGAGAATTTAAAAAGGGTCATAGTCCGTATGGGAAAACGCGGTAATAGGCCTCATTGGCATTGATCTTGTCCTTGAAATCACGCACCGATGTGGTTTCATCGATCACTAGGAGTTCAATACCGGCCATATCCGCAAAATCTTCCATAAACTCCGTAGTTACCGATTGGCTATAGACCGTATGATGCGCGCCGCCCGCCAATATCCATGCGGTGGCGGCAATGTCCAAACTAGGTTTAGCATCCCATAACACCCTCGCTACGGGGAGCTTGGGCAAATCTTTCATCGGCTTTACCGCCTCCACCTCGTTTACAATAAGCCTAAATCGATTGCCCATATCCACGAGCGAGACGTTTATCGCCGCCCCGGCCCGGGAACCGAAAACCAACCTTACGGGATCTTCCTTACCTCCGATACTCAACTCGTGCACCTCACAAGAGGGTTTTCCGTGGGCTATGGTCGGACAGATTTCCAACATATGGGATCCCAGTACGAAGGCTTTTTGGGGCGTAAAGTGATAGGTGTAGTCTTCCATAAACGAAGTTCCTCCGTCAAGGCCCACGTTCATGACCTTCATCGCCCTCACCAGTGCCGCGGTCTTCCAATCTCCCTCGGCCCCAAATCCATAACCCGCAGCCATAAGCCGTTGGGTCGCAATGCCGGGCAACTGTTTCAGTTCGCCCAAATTTTCAAAAGTATCCGTAAAGGCCTTAAAGCCGCCCTCGTCCAAGAAGGCTTGAAGTCCCAATTCGATTTTGGCCGCGTCGATCAGGGAATCGCGTTTTTCACCTCCCGCCCTGAGGGAAGGGGCTAGCGCATACGTATCCCCATATTCCTGCAACAAGGCATTCACGCCGTCATCGGTAACTTCCTTGATATGTTGTACCACATCGGACGCATCGTACCCGTTTACCGAAAAACCAAATCGCATCTGTGCCTCTACCTTGTCACCATCGGTAACTGCGACCTGGCGCATATTATCGCCCAACCGGGCCACTTTCAGGTTTTGGAGCTCGTCCCAGCCAAGGGCCACCCGTGACCAGATGCCCAATTTTTTCCGCACCCTGTCCTCTTGCCAGTGCCCCACGACCACTTTTCTTCTCTTGCGCATTCTTGACATCATGTATCCAAACTCACGATCTCCATGGGCGGACTGGTTCAGGTTCATAAAATCCATATCAATGGAATCCCAAGGGATTTCGGCGTTGAACTGTGTATGTAAGTGGCAAATGGGCTTTGTTAACACTGTTAAGCCCTTGATCCACATTTTGGCGGGGGAAAAGGTATGCATCCATGTGATGAGACCGATACAGTTTTTGTCGGAACTCGCCTGCAGGCAGATATCCGTTATTTCGCTTGGGGTTTTCACTACGGGCTTGTAGATTATTTTTACCGGTATATGCTTTGAAGCATGCAACCCTCCCACAATTTCCCTTGAATTGGAGGCCACTTGTTCTAAAGTTTCCGCTCCATATAAATGTTGGCTCCCGGTTACGAACCAAATTTCCTTTTCCGATATATCAATGTGCATCAATTTCTGTAGTATCTAGAGATTATTGGCCATAATAAGCGTCCTTACCATGCTTGCGGTCGTAATGTTTTGTTATTAGTGAATCTTTCAATCTAGGGGCCTTGGGGTTTATCCGAAGCGTCAAGTAGGCCATTTCGGCCACGGTTTCCAAAATCTTACTATTATAAACGGCCTTAGCGGCATTCTTGCCCCAGGCAAAGGGACCGTGGTTTGCCAATAGCACCATTTCCACTTCGGTGGGGGATAGATTTTTTTCCTTGAAGCAATCCAAGATTTGAATGCCGGTATTGTGTTCGTAGTGGCCTTCGATAAGATCGTCGCGCATAGGGGGGGCACATGGAATATCGGTTGTGAGGTGATCGGCATGGGTTGTCCCAAATATGGGAATGTCCCGCTGTGCCTGGGCCCAGGCCACCGAATATGTGGCGTGCGTATGGGCAATACCCCCGATATCGCCCCAATTTTTGTACAGATATGCATGGGTCTTGGTGTCGGACGAGGGACGCATGGTTCCCTCTACAAGGGTACACCCATAATCTAAAATGACCATATCATCGGCCTTGAGATTCCCGTAAGGCACGCCACTGGGTTTAATGGCGAAAACACCTTCATGTCTATCTACGGCACTGACGTTACCAAAAGTATACATGACCAGACCCAGTGCATTCAACTGCAGGTTGGCCTCGTAGCATTCCCGTTTGAGTTCTTTATACTTCGAATTCATGATACGCCTTTTTTTTGTGTGATGGATTCCACAAAAGCTCCCAATTCTCCGTAGGAAGCCATCCATTTTTCATATTGTGAAATCGCATTTGCTTCGGGAAAATATTCCGCCTCGAAATCGCTACCCATGTTTTTTGCAGCCTCCATAACCGTTGGATAAATGCCTGCCGCCACCGCTGCATAGATGGCCGCACCCAATGCAGGGGCCTGATCCGAAGCAGCCACTTGTATCGGTCGGTTCAATACGTTGGCCAGCGTCTGCATGATAAAGGGCGATTTTCTGGCCACCCCTCCGATCCCGATGACACTATTGATTTTCACGCCCTCGTCCTCGAAGCGATCGACAATTTTTTTTGACCCAAAGCAGATGGCGTTGACCAATGCCTTAAAGATATGGGGCGCTTTGGTACCAAGGGACAGGTCGATCATGGCACTTTTCAGCTCCTGGTCCGCATCCGGGGTACGGCGGCCGTTGATCCAGTCCAAAGCGATAGGGATACTTTCGGAAAGGGGTATTTTCTCGGCTTGTTCGGAAAGCGTCCTTATGAATGTGGAATCGATTTCCTTTCGCAGGGCTTCTTTCTGTTTCGGGGAAAGTAGATCGGATGTCATGACCAAATTATCCAGGGGCCAGGACAGCAGATCCCTGAACCAGGCCAGTACATCCCCAAAAGCCGATTGTCCGGCCTCCAGTCCGATCATCCCTGGAATTACGGACCCGTCCACCTGCCCACAAATACCTTTGACGGTTTTGGACCCGATGGTATCGTGCGACGAAACCATAATATCACAGGTCGATGTGCCCATGACCCGCACAAGTACGTGACTTTCGATTTTGGCACCTACCGCTCCCGCATGCGCATCAAAGGTGCCTACGGTCACAATGGTATCGGTGGTAAGGCCCAGTTTTTCGGCCCATTCTTCGCTGAGGTTGCCTGCGACCTGATCGGAGGTATAGGTTTCGTTATAGAGCTTGTCCCTGAGTTCTGCCAGGTAGGGATCCAACCTGCCCAAAAATGCTTCGGAGGGCAGACCGTCCCATTCTTCATGCCACATAGCCTTGTGGCCAGCGGCGCAACGGCTTCTTTTAAAGGTTTTTAGGTCTTTATGGCCGGTCAGCAAAAAGGTCATTAGGTCGCAATGTTCCATCCAGGTATGTGCTGCCTCCTTTACGTGTGCATCCTCCCTCACGATGTGCAGGATCTTTGCCCAGAACCATTCCGAGGAATAAATCCCCCCCTCATATCCCGTAAAATCCGTACCGCCCCAGTTGGCAGCAAGTTCATTGATCTCATTGGCTTCCCGAATGGCGGTATGGTCTTTCCACAGAACCATCATGGCGTTTGGGTTTTCCGTAAAACCATCGATCAGTGCCAAGGGGGTTCCATCAAGATTGACCGGCACCGGTGAGGAACCCGTGGTGTCGATACAAATACCCTTCACCGATTCGGGAGGCACTTTACTTGCGGAAACTACCGAGCTAAGGCTGCGCTCCAGGCCTTCAATATGATCTAATGGATGTTGTCGAAACCGATTCTTGGAGGGGTCGCAGTACTTGCCTTCTTTCCAGCGGGGGTAACCATGTACCTCTGAGGCCAATTCCTTTCCGTTTTCCGTATCGATCAGCACGGCTCGGACCGAATCCGAGCCATAATCCAATCCGATTACATAATTTTTCATTTCCATTTTCCTTGCTGTATCAATACCGTATAACAAATCGATACGGGACAGCCACAAGTTCGGGGGATGGAAAGCAAACCCCTCTTATAAGTGTGGCATATACACCAGTAAAATAAACGAAGAAAAATCGTTTTAGCAAACATTACGGTAAAATAGATGTATTTTAACATTTGGTACTACAATCCATGGACTATTTTCCAAGGAACGTTCTAAAATAGCGCCAAAAATTATTTTTCTAGTTATCCTTTCCAATTAACTTCATAAATTGCCCTGCTAAAATTGGATGTAGTTGAAATTAAGTAGCTATAGCACCGAGGACAAAGTTTTATTGGCAGTAGATTGCATTATTTTCGGCTTTGATGGTAAAAACCTAAAGATCCTACTGATCAAAAGAAATTTTGAACCTGAAATGGGAAATTGGTCCCTGATCGGAGGGTTTTTAAAAAAGGAGGAGCATCTCGATCAAGCGGCTATCCGCATCCTAAACCACCTGACCGGCTTGGACAATATCTTTATGGAACAGTTTTACACCTTCAGCAAGGTTGATCGGGACCCCGGGGAACGAACCATTTCTGTTGCCTACTATGCCTTGATAGATATCGCTTCCCGTTCTAGCAAACCTATTCAACTGAACTCGGCAAAGTGGTTTCCGGTGAAAAGCGCACCCCCTCTTATCTTTGATCATGGCCGTATGGTACAGCGGGCCATCGACAGATTGCGATACAGAGCTGGCACAAAACCTATCGGATTCGAACTTTTACCCCCGAAATTTACAATGCGCCAACTTCAGACCCTTTACGAATCTATTTTAGATCAAAAATTGGATAAAAGAAATTTCATAAACAAGGTCAATTCCTTAGATATTCTTATCAAGCTTGAAGAAAAAGATATGACTTCTTCGCGAAAAGGATCATATTTATATCAATTCGATAAGGAAAAATATGATGCTAAAGTGCAAAATGGGTTTAATTTTAAGATTTAGGGATTCCCATTCATGGGACCCATGCCGACCTATTCGATTTCAAAGAATCCCGAAGAAACCCCATGAAAATGAAATTCTCAAATACAGTTTTAGCAGTACTGGTTTTCATAAGCTGTAACGCCGCCCATTCGCAGGCCAACGGCCCACAAAATGTTGACAAACCCAATATTATCATTATTTATACCGACGACATGGGGGTCGGCGACCTATCGTGCTACAATAGCGGATGGGTAAAGACCCCCAACATCGATAAATTAGCAGCCGGCGGGATAAAATTCAACACGTATTACAGCGCTTCGCCGGTATGCTCGCCTTCCAGGGCCGCGATTACCACCGGAATATTCCCCACCGAATTGGGCATTAACACCTATTTGGACAGTAAAAAGGATAATGCCGAGTGCGAGCAGTTCGATTATTTAGACCCTTCCTATCCTTCCATGGCCCGAATTTTAAAGACGGTAGGGTACAGTACGGGTCATTTCGGGAAATGGCATATGGGCGGAGGGCGCGATGTCGATAATGCCCCACAGATTACCGAGTACGGCTTCGACGAATATGTGACAACCTACGAAGGGCCTGATCCCGACCCCCTGATTACCGCATCCGATTGGATATGGAGCGAAGGGGACAGCATTCAGCGTTGGGATAGAACCGCCTATTTTGTGGATAAAACCTTGGATTTCCTTTCCCGGAACAGCCAATCGCCGAGTTTTATAAACCTGTGGCCCGATGACATGCACGACCCATGGATACCTGGCAAAGCGTATTATGGCAAAAGGAAAAAGTGGAAGACCAAGGAAGCCTTTGTTTCTGTCTTGATGGAATACGACAAACAGATCGGAAGACTAATGGATGGGCTTAAAAAATTGGGAATCTTCGAAAACACCCTCATTATTTTTACCAGTGACAACGGTGCCTATCCCACCTTTGATCAAATCCGTACAAACAGCCAGCGGGGGGCCAAGAACAGTCTGTTCGAGGGAGGTATTAGAATGCCGTTCATTGCCCATTGGCCCGCAAAAATTCCACCGGGGGCAGTAAATGACAAAAGCATCGTGAGTGCCGTGGATATTCTCCCCACGTTGTGCGCTATTACAGGGGCCACGCTTCCCGATGGTTATAACGGTAGCGGCGAGAACATGCGTGGCGCCCTATTGGGAACAAAAGTTCAATCAAGAAAAAAAGATCTGATGTGGGATTTTGGACGGAACAAACATTTCAACGATCCGGCCCAGCCCTACCATCAAAGTCCACATTTGGCCATCCGGCGGGGAAATTGGAAATTATTGATAAACTCCGACCGTACCGAAATACAATTATACGACATGGACAAGGATCCCAATGAAACCACGAACATCGCCGATAACCAACCCAAAATCGCCATGGAACTATCGGATAAGGTGATCAACTGGTACAAAACCAAGCGCAAGGTGCGGGGCGACAGTATCAGCAAAGGATAAAAAAATACCGGAAAACTATGTTGAAAACGCGTTTAATCGGAAGTAGCACCTATTTTTCCATTATAGGTTGTGTTTTAACACTACTCGCCCATACCTATTCTTTTAGTCAGGAGGAGAAAAAAGTGCTAACAAAGCCAAACATCCTCTTACTCCTTGTCGATGATCTGAAACCTACCTTGGGCACGTACGGCGACCCTATAGCAAAGAGTCCCAACCTCGACAAGCTAGCAGCTTCCGGAATGCGCTTCAATTGGGCCTATGCCAACCAGGCGGTCTGCGCCCCGTCAAGGTACAATCTCATGTTGGGTTCGCGGTCTACAAGTACGGGCATCTATGGCTTCGGTCAGGAGTTCAGGGAAGTTTATCCGAAGGCCATTACCTTGCCGCAGGTTTTTCAAAAAGCGGGCTACCACACGGAATCCATGGGCAAGGTGTACCATATCGGTCACGGCAATACCGGTGATGCGCGATCATGGAGTATTCCCCATTTTAAGGAAAAGGTAATCGAGTATATCGTTCCCGAAAGTACGGGCCGGAAATTGACCCGGGAGGAAGCTTTTTTCGAAAACACCCGAATGTACATAAAAGACACTCCCAAAAATAATGAGCTTCCGCGGGGTGCGGCGTGGGAAAGTCCCGATGTTTTGGATGATGCCTATGCCGATGCCCGCGTGGCCAATCATGCCATAGACCGGTTAAGGAAGTTGAGCGAAAAACAAGAAAAGCCGTTTTTTATGGCCGTGGGATTCGCTCGTCCCCATTTGCCCTTTTCCGTACCGAAAAAGTATTGGAACTTGTACGATCCCCAAAAACTGCCGCTGCCGAAATTCGAGGGCTACCCGAAAGGGGCGCCAAAGTTTGCCGTAAAAAGGGGCGGGGAAATAGATCAGTTCACACCGATTCCCCAAGGTGCCGACATCTATGAAGATTCGCTAAAGAGGAAACTCATCCACGGATATTACGCCAGCATCAGTTATATGGACGCCCAATTGGGAAGGGTAATGGATGAGCTCAACAGGCTGAACCTTGATAAAAATACCATAGTCGTCTTATGGGGCGATCATGGCTGGCACCTGGGCGACCATGGCATATGGACGAAGCACACGAACTACGAACAGGCCACCCGCATTCCCCTGATCTTTGTGGCCCCCGGGGTTACAAAACCCGGAAGTTCTACAGATCGAATTGCCGAAACCGTAGATATTTACCCTACTCTCGCCGATTTGGCTGGCCTGCAAGTACCGGATACCCCACAACCCATGGATGGGTCCAGTCTAAAATCTACCTTAAACGGTAGTTCAAAGGGGGATATGGATTATGCCTACCATTCCTATATTCGAAACAACTACCTTGGCGAAGCCATTCGCGACAATCGGTACCGCATGGTTAGATGGACCAACCTGGAGGACAAAACCGATGTGATCTTCGAATTGTACGATTATCAAAAAGACCCGCAAGAGACTGAAAATATTGCCAAGGATAATCCAGAAAAAGTTTCGGACCTTTTGGATATTTTAAACGCCCATCCTGAAGCCAGGCATGGATAGCTATTTTTTTTCGCCTTTCACCCACGCCAAACTATTTTCCAAAATCGTCTGGTAGGCCTCGAGCTCATGCGCCCTTTCGTCATGGCCTAAGGTATTGCCGACAATGTTTGCCTTGGGATGTTTCACGGTCCAAACCACCGGGAATTCCTCACCGGATTCCAGGCCCCGTCCGATGGCCAGCACCTCGATTTCGGCATCGGGGTCCTTTTCCCAGCGGTAGAGCTCGTCAACGATTCGGAAGCTGGCCGGTACCCCTTTCATGATAGGATGGTCGGGTTGTACCACTTCTACTTCAAACTCCTGTAATTTTTCATGGGAGTTCGACCCGCCACCGACCAGCTCCTTGTTATATTCAGGCCAGTCCTTCCAATTGTACCAGGTACTGGGATGATAGATGAGCAGGTCGAGCTTTCCGGCGTTCACCCCTTCGAAAATAGCGTTTTTGGCCGTGCTGTCGAGCGGCTGGTTGTTGGTCAGCATCAAGATATCGACCGCGGGTACCAATTTGCCGATCTCCGCGACATCTTCGGAGTAGATTACCGTATTCTCGCCGTTCTGGCTCAGGATTTCCCCGTCGACCTTGCCGAAGAATTTCAGGAAATCGTGGGAACCGCCTCCACCGGTTACGGCAATTTTCGTGGCGCTTTTGTCATCGGAAACAAAGTGTGCCTTGGATGCGTCCGTGGTATAGTCCATTGGGAGTTTCTGGACCTTGCATCCCGTTGTGATGCCGATGGCCGCTATTACAATCATTAATTTTTTCATTTTCAGTGGTTTTAAAGTTTTGCAATGTACGTGTTGGAATTTTTAGCCGGTTGCACGAAAGCGCTAGGCATCCGTGTCGTTTGTACCTGCCGCGGTCACCAGAATCTCCCCCTGCATTAATCGCCAGTGCCCCGGAAAAGTACATACGAAGGGGTACCTGCCCGGCTGGTCGGGCAGTTCGACGATAAGGGAGCCCGTCTCGTTGGGATTCAGCATTTTGGTGGCCCCCAAGACATACCGCGACCGGGGTACATATCCCATTTTCTCGGCATT
>DASSWC010000015.1:0-4185 GCA_035705395.1 Pricia sp.
TTCCCCAGAATCCGGGAGGTAGTGTTCAATACATCGCCCGAATAGGTAATGTCCCGTTTTACAATGCCTACTTCACCTGCGATTACCCTACCGGAATGGATGCCGGCCTTAAAGGAGGGCACCAAACCATAGCGATGCAGATAGGTTCCTTTCTTTTTCGCAATGGCCAATTTTATGTCAAAAAAACAGTGTAGGCAATGTGCTTTCTCCAATCCATCCTTATAGTCCCAAGCGATAACTACCTCATCGCCCACATATTGGTAGATATTGCCCTTGTTCTCCAATATTGGATCCGTAATATCGGAAAAAAAATCCTTGAGCAAGGCGTGATAGGTCTCATCGCCCAATGCTTCGGCCATGGTAGTGGAGTCGTTAATGTCCAAAAACATAAAGATGCGTTTTTCAGCTTTTGGTGTATTGTATCTTCCGCGAATAATATTCCAAAAGGTACGATGGCCAAATTTGCTGTTCACCTGTAGCATCAATTGCGTAAAGATGACAATGAAGAACCAGACCAGACCGTTTTTTAGGGGGGTGCTGTCGGTAATAAAATCCATAAAAGCACTTCGGGTAGCAGGGTCTGACATGGGTTTACCGGTCTGGGCCGGAACCACGGCCAGTCCCATGGCCACGGCAATAAATGCCACGATAAGCACAAAGGACACGCTAACGATTAAAATGGTATAGCCATAGGGCTTGTCCCTATATTTTTCGTTCACGAAAAAGACGAGGGTGCTACCGCCCAACAGGGCACCGATGAGCCCGGGCACCATATTTCTTATCATGGAGCCAAAAAAAGAATACTCCAGCGAAGGCCCCAAGGAAAAGTAGGTATGGAGCTGCAAATGGTCATAGACCGCAATGACAAAACCCATGAAAAGCCAAGCCACGGTAATAATTCCCAATTGCTTTAGCTTTATTCGTGTCCCCGTTTTCATGGAAACAATTTAATGAGTTTATTACAAACCCCATGGAATCTACATTCTTTTGTTAGAATATGTTCCTTTAGTTCATGTCATTTAATATCCCATAGATGTTTTTGATCTGGAACGTGTGCCTTTGCGTATGAAAAAGGAGGTGGTTTCGATGTCTTTTGAAGGCTCTCTTTTAGCTTTCGGTCAATGGTGGATCTTACTGTGAACGATAGGTTTGTTTTAGATTCCATGTGCCTTCTTTTTAAAAAATTGCCTGGCAGAATAAGCAATCGGCAAACCTACGCAAAGAAATAAAATACCTATTGCGGTCAAAGCACTTTTAAACCCAAAGGGTTGAGGCCCTATTTTGCTTAAAGGGATGATTACCAGATGAGTTATTGACCATGCCGTTAATGCGATAATCAAACTATTGAGGACTATTCTATGATGCAGTATTTTAAACTTGGGATAGACCATAAAAAATACCGTAACACAGGCAAACGCAATGGTAAAATGGAAAAAAAGTCCCGCCAAAATCATATCCAGGGCTCCTTCTAACGCTTTATTGCCAAACATTCCGCTAGCTATATATTTTAAGACGATGTCAGGTGGAATCTTATTGCCGACATAGGCTTGTGTAAAAGCTGCAACAATGTCCAACGAACCGGCAATTATCGTAGTGTTCAAGATTTGTCGCCACATAGCATTTCTATGCATAGTTTGTTTGTATTGTTGTGATATTTATCGTGATTGTTTTTTGCTTTTCGAAAGAGTTGTGGCTTTAGGTCGGATACACCGTCGGCATCGCAGATGGCCATGAATATAGTGTTCCTCTATCGGGGTGCCTTTGAACATATCTGCGTTGATCTGAGGATTTTCATTCAGGGAACAGAATTTAGTTGCAATAGGCTAGTCATCCCTAAAACAAAGACTGGCAATATACCCTACCAAAAAACACGAAATAACGCCGGTCGCCGAATATACCAAAAGATGTACCGGTTCATAGACCCCCACAAATATTTGTACTGCGATGCTAACGAGAATTCCTATTAATACCCCTGTGGAATTGGCCCTTTTGGTGAATATTCCGAGTAAAAAAACACCGCCCAAACTTCCGATTACCAATCCCAATACTTTTTGAAATTCGTCCCAAAGCGATTTTACTTCCATGGTGGCCATCATGAAGGCGAAAAGGGTTCCTATTACCCCAATTATCAAGGTTGCGGTTCTGGCGAGCTTAAGTTCCCCGGATTTTTTGGTCCATCCGAATCGAAAATGAATATCCATTGCGTAGGCGGTGGCCGCGGAGTTCATACTACTGCTCAGACTGCTCATGGCCGCAGCAAAAATGGCCGCAATCAATAACCCGGAAACACCGGCCGGTAGCTGGGAGACAATATACCATGGAAAAATAGCATCATTGTTTCCAAAGGTCGGATCGAGTTGATTGGGATTACTTTTAAAAAATACGAACAGAACGGTACCCACAAAAAAGAAAATCAAGGTAGCGGGAATGGTCAGTATAGCATTGGTCCACACACTTTTTTCCGCTTCTTTTTGGGTCTTCGTGGTCAAATACCGCTGAACGATGGTCTGGTCCGTACCGTACATAGTGATGTTCGCAAATATGCCTCCCAATAACATGACCCAAACCGTAGGACGTTTTAACGACCAATCAAGGTCTATAATATTAAATTTGTCATTTTCCATTGCTATCTCAATGACACCGAAAAATCCTTCTTCAACGGTATAGACCATAACTGCAAGCGATATTATAGCGCCACCCAGCAGCACGATGACTTGTACAACATCCGTCCAAATAACCGCCTCGATCCCCCCATATATGGTATAGGCCATACTCACTGCCCCCATAAGTGTTATACAAACGAAAATATCGATGCCAGTGACCACGTTTAGGGCAATGGAAGGTAGAAACAGTACTACTCCCATCCGACCTATTTGGAACAAAATAAAGGATAAACTTCCCAAAAGCCGCACAGTAAGGTTGAACCTTGATTCCAGAAATTCATAGGCCGTGGTTACATTCAGTTTTCTAAAAAAAGGAATAAACCAAAAAACTATGATGGGAGCCACTAAAAAAATGGTCATGTTGAGCATAAAATAAGACCAATCCGTAGCAAAGGTCTTTGCCGGTATGGCCATAAAGGTGATGGCGCTCAAGGCGGTTCCAAAAATGCTCAGACCAGCGGCCCACCACGGGATACGTTTTCCCCCTTTAAAATAATCGTCTATATTTTTTTGTCTTTTTGAAAAGTAATAGCCCATCCAGGCCAGTATCAAAAAGTAAATGGCAATTACGGCTATGTCGATAAGGGTCAAGTGTTTCTTATCTCTTTTTATCTTGACCTTTAGAATTTCCGGGGTACGTACCCCCGGTCTTATTTCACCTGAAGGAATAACAATATCCTCACCCCACTGAATTGCCGTCGTGGTCACTTGGCCAGTATTAGGTAATTTAGCAGGAACGTCATAGGTTTCTTTTGTAATGGTATTGAAACCTAAAATTCTGTTTCCAAATCCTGGATGTTGGTTTAGATGATCGAACAATTCCAGTTTGGCCGATTCCAAAGCCGGACCTACTTCATTGCCTTTTGTCCGTTCCTCTTCCAATTTTCCTATTCTTTTCTTGATGGCCATCTCTTCTTTTGCCAACACGCCATCCGACCCGGAAGTAAAAATGATGGTACTTGCCCCGACAGGAAAAGCAGTGCCCGCCATCACATTAAATTTGTTTTCCTTGCCGTCGGAGACAAGGCTCCATTTTTTGGTTTGCGGATTGTAAACATGTGCATCCTGCAGTATGTCCCACTTTCCTTTTGAGTCAATAGTCCGTCCCGAAAAAAGATAGAAGCAATTGTCCAAGCCATTGCTTTGTGCAACCCCGACGGCAAAGGCCCTTGGTTTTCCTTCCCAGGAAGGCAATTTTTTCCATTGCCAATTCCTTGGATCTTCATCACCGTTTGTCAAAAGTTTGTAAAAAAGGTCCGTCGATTCTCCCCCGAATTCAGAAATACCCCCCGCCACATAAATGGCATCATCGACTTTTGCAAACGCAAAATTGGTCAAGGGTTTCGGTAAACTAGGTCCGGCAGTTATTTCGACTTGACCGGTTTCGGAAATATAGTCGATGAACCACGTTTTGGATATACAGGCATCTGACGTGTTCCCACCAAAACAGAACAAGCCCTTGGAGGTCGAAACAGCTCCCCCATACGCCGAGGGAAAGGGAATTTTTTCGGAAGTGGTTTCC
>DASSWC010000016.1:0-7727 GCA_035705395.1 Pricia sp.
GGATTAAAAAAGGTAAACAATGAAATGTATCCCGCTTCTTATCTCCATGGCGGTGTTCCTTTACTGGAGTGAAGTTCCTGCACAAAGCGAACAGCAAATCAAAAACCTCAAAACCTTTGCAAAAGCCTACGGGTATGTAAAGTATTTCCATCCCAGTGATGAAGCCGCCGCCATCGATTGGGATGCCTTTGCCATTTATGGCGCATCGCAGATTGAAAAGTGCGATTCCGAAGAGGAAGTCCTTCAAACCCTACAAAAACTGTACGGCCCCATAGCCCCATCGGCCAAATTTGGGTGGGCCGACACCCCTTCAAAATATGACATTTCGTTACTGGAACCGGAAAACCCCACAGATTATGAACTCACCTATTGGCAGCATAAAGGGGTCAGTTTGGGCATGGTCAACAGGGGCCGACCTTACGAAAGTGTTCGGGTAAACCGGACGACAAAGGTCGAAAACGCCGATCCTTTCGGAAACGTGATGATTTCTTTTGCCGGGGATAGGCACCGAACGAAAACATTTAAGTACACGGCCTGGGTCAAGATGGAAGAGGGTTCCGAAGGCAGTCTGTGGTTCAGGGTCGATAACTCCGACGGTTCGACCGGTTTCTTTGACAATATGCAAAACCGGCCGATTACCGATAAAGAATGGCACCTTTATGAAATCACGGGTCAAATTGATTCCTTGGCGCAATCACTCTCTTTCGGATGTTTTTTACAGGGAAAAGGAAAGCTCTACTTCGACAAAGCGGAATTGAAGATCAAGGAAGGAAAGGATTGGGTGGTCGTTCCCATCGAAAACAGCGATTTCGAAGGTGGTAAGTTGGGATCGGATAAAAAGTCCGCTATTTGGAACACCGCGGGTTACGGATACGAATTCAGTTCTGACACCATGACCAAGTACGAGGGAAAACAGTCCGCGGTTATCCATTTTGTTGGGGATAGTGCTGAGGTAAGGGGGAAACCTGTTTTCGAAGCACGGCCCGAATTCGGGGAGTTGATAGAGCAAAAATTAGGAGAGCGGATTACCGGCCAAATTCCCTTGGTACTTTACGCTGATAAGGAACACACCTTTCCTGCTTCCGACCAAACAGAACTGGCGACGTTGATAGGGCAGGTCGAAGCCGCGCCGTCCGAGGCTACGGTACTCGCCGTTCGCTTGGGCAATGTCATCAATACGTATAACGTCTTCCAGCATTTTTACCCGTATTTCGACGTGGTCGATGTCGATTGGGACGCTGCTTTAGAAGAGGCTTTGGATAGATCCTTTACCGATAAGACTTCCGAAGACCATTTGGTGACCCTTCAAAAGCTCACCGCAGTACTCCGTGACGGACATATTAGCGTGTCATTGAGTGGAACGGAGAACTATACCCCGCCCATTGCCTGGGAATGGGTCGAAGACAAACTCGTTATCACCTACCTGTTCAACGAATCCGAAAATTTAAAAGTTGGTGATGAGGTAACCCATACCGACGGACAGAATGCCAGGGATTATTTCGAGGAAGTGCATTCGAGAATTTCCGCGGGAACGGAAGGATGGTTGAATTATCGGGCAAAAAATGCGGCCCTCTACGGTCCAAAGGACAGCCAGATGACCGTAACCGTTAACGGGAAAAAGGTCGAAATGACAAGGGACATGGATTTTTACAGGGAAAGGCGACCGTTGCTTCCCAAAAAAGATTCGTACAAGGAAATCAATGATGACGTTTTCTATCTCAATCTCGACCTCGTGCCGATGGACACCATCAACCATCTGATGCCCCGACTCGAAAACTACAGATCGATAATCTGTGACATGAGGGGCTATCCCCAAGGCAATCATAACTTCATCCGACATTTGTTGAAATCGAACGATACGACCGAGGCTTGGATGCGGGTTCCAAAAATAGTGTATCCCGATCAAGAAAACATCACGGGCTATGAAACCTATGAATGGAAAATGAAAGCCAAAAAGCCCTATTTAGGCGATAAACAGATTATTTTCCTAACGAACGGTAGGGCCATCAGCTACGCCGAAAGCTTCATGGGCTATATCGAAGGATACGATTTGGCCACCATCGTCGGGCAACCTACCGCCGGAACCAACGGCAACGTAAATGGCTTTAACCTTCCGGGAGGCTATCGCATCAATTGGACGGGAATGAAAGTGGTCAAACACGATGGCTCACAGCATCACGGCATCGGTATCCTTCCCGACATCTATGTGGAAAAAACCGTGGACGGAATTGTTTCGGGAAAAGACGAGTTTTTGGAAAAGGCCATCGAACTTACCGAAAGTGAAATATCCGATTGAGATGCGGTTTGTTTATTTTCCTCTTGTAACCGGTGATAGAAAGCCTTTCAAGGTCATACAACCCCTTGTCCTTCTATTTTTCTACGGAATGCCTTACAATTATCCACACCTCCCAAAATCGCCAAAAAAATCGTAATTTCCGCCAAGAATTACGGTGAATGCGTACGTTTCCGATTATAGCCATAGTGACTCTGCTGACCGCCTGCGACTGGTCGGCCAAACGGGAGGAAAAGACCCGGGAACTGGTGGAGCAAGAAATACGGGCCATCGATTGGGAAGATGTGGATCAATACCCCCTTTTCGCCGATTGTGACGAGCTGGCGGCCAAACCGGAACAGAAAAAGTGCTTTATGGAAACCCTTCTCCGCCATTTTTCAAAAACCCTTAAAGAATCCGATTTTGTGTTGGAAGAGGAAGTAAAAGATACCATTTTTGTGGATTTTAGGATGGAGGATACAGGTGCGATCACCTTGCTAGACATAAAGAACGACGAAAAAATACAAGGGCAGTTGCCAGGGTTCCGCGAGCAGATCGAAAAAAGCCTGAACGGCCTGCCCAAGATAGAACCGGCCTTGAAACGCGGCATCCCCGTAAGCGCGAAGTTTCGGATACCGATTGTGCTACAATAGGTTGCACCCAAAATATCCTATGTTCAAGCCCCCACATATTTAAACTCAATTCCAAGATTTGCCAAACGAAAAAATCATACTCGGCATCGACCCCGGCACCACGATCATGGGCTTCGGCCTTATAAAGGTCGTCGACAAGAAGATGCACTTTCTTCAAATGAACGAGCTGCAGCTCAAAAAGTACAGCGACCCTTATACCAAACTGAAACTGATTTTCGACCGTACCATCGACCTTATCGACTCCCACCATCCCGATGAAATCGCAATTGAAGCGCCTTTTTACGGCAAAAACGTACAGTCAATGCTCAAACTCGGACGGGCACAGGGGGTGGCGATGGCAGCGGGACTCTCCCGACAGATTCCCATCACGGAATACCTTCCCAAAAAAATCAAGATGGCCATTACCGGCAACGGCAATGCCAGCAAGGAACAGGTCGCCAAAATGCTCCAGACCACCCTGGGCCTGAAATCCCTTCCCAAAAATCTGGACAGTACCGACGGACTCGCCGCCGCCGTCTGCCATTTTTATAACGACGGAAGGGTGCAGGTCGGGAAAAATTATTCCGGATGGGAAGCGTTTGTCAAGCAGAATCCCAATAAAATAAAGTAACGAACACCGAACGCTAACCAACGGAGTCGGTTGAGCGACTCCATCCATTCTTCACCCAAAGGTCTCTTGGGAAGCGCTAGCGCCGGATTTCATCGAAATTAAATGCGGATCATCCAAAAATCCACATAGAATCCCATTTCCCCCGTTATACCCCATATAAACGTATCATCAGGTTTTATGTCTTGTTGCCAGTACACAAACCTACTGTAACCTACCGTTCCCCAAATACGGGAGCCCAACCTACTAAATTATGAGGCTAATCAGGCAAATTACCTTCAACAAATTCCTGACATTGGCTTTGTGGCTATCCGTTACCAATTTGGTACAAGGCCAATATGTCATCACCGAAAATCTGGAGCGCCCCGTTTCGCTCCGTCCCTATGCCGAACTTTTCGTTGCCGGACAAAAATCCTATTCCATCCATGAAATATCGGAGGTTTCACGGACCGAATCCTTCAAACCCATGACCGATTCAGAGGAGAACCTGGGATTTTCCGAAGATCATTTTTGGATGCATTTTCAACTAACCAACCGAACGACGGATAGGGTGCATTATTACCTTGAAACTGCCCGGCCCATAACGGACCGGGTTTCGCTGTACCTTAAACCAAGCCCGGGGAACATAAGCTCGCAACAAAGCGGCGATGCCATCGCTTTCGACCAAAAAAGTATCTTTCACAGAAAATCGATGTTCCGAATCGATCTTGACCCGTACCAGACCGTCGAGGCGTACGTACACCTCAAAAGCGACGGCGAGGTGGTCATGCTGCCCCTGAACCTGATTCCCGAAAAGACCTTCTTGTACGCGACCTACAAAGAACAATTGTTCTACGGGTTTTTCTACGGCATCTTGGTGTTGGCCTGTATCATCTACCTCTTTTTTTACTCCGCCATGCGCGATTCCGCCTTTGCGTACTACGGACTTTATGTATTGTTCATCGCCATGCTTCAGTTTGCGCTTGACGGACTCTTTCATCAATATGTGCTTCCCGAAGGGGGCTATTTTTCCAAAAGGGCGGTGCTGTTCGCGGCCTTGCTATCCCTATTCTTTTTTGTGAACTACGGGCGGAAGTTTTTGGATATTGCTAAACATAATAGGCCTTTGTTGATCACCTTTGAAACCATGTCGTATATCACGTTTATAACGCTGTTGGGTCTTCTAATGGTGCCTGGTTTTTTGGTATATTGCTATCCTTTGGCGAACCATATCGGACTGGCCATCTTGCTATTGACGATTGGTTCTATCGTGTTTCTACGGATGAAAAAAGTACCGGTGGATTCCTTTTTTATCATAGGTGTGAGTTTTTTGGTCATGGGATTCGTGGTGTTCATTTTGAACAACCTCAACCTCGTGCCTAACTCCTTTATCACGGAGAACGGTGCTAAATTCGGGATAGGTCTGGAGATAATATTCCTGTCCCTATCCATGGGCAATCGCATCCGCAACCTGAGGGAAAGCAACGAAAATAATCAGGTGCTGGCCCTTCAGCGTTTGGAGGATATGAACGACATGAAATCTTCCCTTATATCCAACATCAGCCACGAGCTGCGAACCCCGTTAAACTTGATCATGGGTGTCGCAACCACCCTTCAAAAAGATAAAAGGGACAAAGATTTGCAGGAAAAGTGCAAATTGATTTTAGGTTCATCGGAAACCCTTTTGGGCCATGTCGATGATATTTTGGATTTTACCAGCATCGAAAACGGCGAACAGGAGCTGCACGAGAGCAGTTTCGACCTTCATAAGACCTTGGATCGCATTGCCCATGTCAACCGGAACAAGGGACTTCGAAACGGGCTCGATTTTACCTATACCTATGACGATGGATTGCCCGAAAGAATCATTGGCGACCGTCGAAAACTAATGCAGGTGCTCAATAATCTGTTGGATAATGCGGTTAAGTTCACTCCCTCGGGTGACATCCGTTTTCACGTGGACCATTGCCGAAAAAAGAAGGGTGAGGTGCGCCTTGTTTTCTCGATCAAGGATACCGGTATCGGAATTTCCACGGAAAAATTGAGCACGATCTACGAATCCTTCACCAAAAAATCATGTGCCGACAAGCGGGAGTTCTACGGGCTTGGGCTGGGACTGTACGTGGCCAAAAGTTATATAGATCTGCAAAACGGGAAGATTTCGATCCGGAACAGAGCCGAGCAAGGTACGGAATGCAGGGTCGAGCTGGATTTTAAGTTGGATGCGACGCTAGTGCCCGAGCCTGAAAGGCTGACGGTCGAAACATCCGGTGATGCCGATCTGGGAGGCTGTAGGATACTCTTGGTCGAGGACAATAAAATGAACCAAATGGTCATCAATCTAGCTGTAAAAAAGTGGAAGAACGTGCATCTGGATATTGCGAACCACGGTGGGGAAGCCCTCGAAATGCTGAAAAAGGAAAACTACGATATCGTTCTGATGGATTTACAAATGCCCGTGATGGACGGTTTCGAGGCCACCGCCACCATCCGAGCGGGAAAAGTGGGACCGGCCGTTACAAACATTCCCATCCTCGTACTGACCGCAGACGCTACCGATACTACAAAAAAGGAAATCTTCCGCCTGGGAGCAAACGATTACATGACCAAGCCGGTCAAACCGGATTTTTTATTCAACATGATCAGGAAGTATCTGGTGGTGATGCGTTAAGCTGGAATCTGGTATCAAGTGGTATCTTTGCACTTTGATCAATAGCAAATCGATGTCCGGAATCTACATCCACATTCCCTTCTGCAAACAGGCTTGTCACTATTGCGATTTCCATTTTTCCACATCCATGGGAAAAAAGGGGCCCATGGTTTCCGCCTTACAAAAGGAACTAATTTTGCGGAAGGATGAGTTCGCCGATGAAAGGGTCGAGACCATCTATTTTGGTGGGGGCACGCCCAGTGTTCTTACCCTCGATGAACTTCGGTCCCTGATCGGGACGGTCCGTAGCCATTACGAGGTATCGGAATCCGCAGAGATTACCTTGGAAGCCAACCCCGATGATTTGGTCGCTACTGTCATCCCGAGCGCAGTCGAGGACTTAGGCAACACCATTTTCCAGGACTATCTAAAGACGGGCATCAACCGCCTCAGTATCGGGGTCCAATCCTTTTTTGAAGCGGATTTGCGAATGATGAACCGCGCCCACAGCACCGAGGAAGCCGAGGCATGCATCCGGAGTGCCACGGACTATTTCGACAACATTTCCATTGACCTGATTTACGGCATTCCCGGGATGTCCAATGCCCAATGGAAGCAGAATATCGAAAAAGCCTTGTCCTTTGGTGTTCCCCACATTTCCAGCTATGCCCTTACCGTGGAGCCCCATACCGCCTTGGCCCGTTTTATCGAAAAGGGAATCGTAAAACCCGTCGATGATGAGGTCGCGCAGGAACATTTTCACATCCTTTCCGATACCCTGGAAGCGGCCGGTTATACAAGCTACGAGATTTCGAACTTTGGAAAACCGGGTTACTTCTCCCGGAACAATACGGCCTACTGGCAGCAAAAAAAATATATCGGTATCGGGCCATCCGCGCATTCCTACGACGGCACGCGCAGGGGGTGGAACATCAGCAACAACCCCAAATACCTAAAGGCCATCCAGGCCGGCGATCTCCCCATGGAAACCGAAGTTCTTTCCGTGAGGGACAAGTACAATGAATACGTCATGACGGCTTTGCGCACGATTTGGGGCGTATCCCTTGCGAAGATTGCGTCGAAATACGGAAAAAATTACCGGGACTATCTGCTACAGCAAGCGGAAAAGCAGCTTGAGGAACATTTGTTGTATCTTGATGGCGACATCCTTTTGACCACAAAAAAAGGACGATTTTTGGCGGATGGAATTGCGGCCGATCTTTTTATGGTAAATTTGGATCGATGATTGCCAGCATAAACCACGAAGGAGAAACCTACGATATTGATTTCTCCGCACCCTTGGACATTTCCATCCCCCTGCGCGGCGATGCCCAAAACGTCGTAGCCTGGGGCTTGGCGCATCCGCAGATAACACCCTATTCCGACGGTGATTTCATCGGAAAAGTATCTAAAGGCGCATCGGTAAATTTTAATAATATCCAGTTCAATCCGCATGCCCACGGCACGCATACCGAATGTGTGGGGCATATTACGGAGGAATTCCTTTCCCTCAACCAAAATATGGACCGGTATTTCTTTAAGGCCGAATTGATTTCCGTGGCCCCC
>DASSWC010000017.1:0-12552 GCA_035705395.1 Pricia sp.
AATTTTCGCTTTTTTCATTGTTGAAATTTTTATTGCGTCGCTTCCTGTTCGATAAAGTCCCTTATCTCTTTCACTTCTTCTTCCGTTACGGTCGGAGCATTATTGCCCCAACTGGTTCGCTCGTGGTTGGCTATAGCGGCGATCTCCGCATCGGAAAGTTGATTGGCAAACGCCTGCATGGAGGCATATTCTGATCGGGCATCGTATCCTTGTAAAATAATCTTTATCATCATCCCGGGATCATCATTGTTGACGATGGGACTGCCCGCCAAGGGGGGAAATGCGCCCGTCACTCCCTTGCCATTGTCCTGATGGCAGACCGCACAAGTTTGTTTGTACAGGTTCTCTCCGTTGAGCGCCGAACTTTTCCCTTCTCCATCCATACCCTCGGTCTGTATACGACGCAAAGCGGGAATAAATTTTTCTTCCTGCCCCTCGGGCAGCTCCGTTTGTTTCAAGGATTGTAGATAGGCCACTAATTGCAGGGCTTCTTGCTTGGCGATTACGGTCGTACCGGATGGCGAACCAAAGGCTTCGGGCAGGTTGACCACGGTATCGTCGTCGCTTACAGAACTACTGTCAACCACTTCGAACAACCAAGGATACGAAGGCATGACGGATTCCCCGACCACCGACCGCGGGTTGTACAAATGCAGCAAATGCCAATCTAAACTGGGCTGCCTTCTGCCAATATTGGTAAGATCAGGGCCTGTGCGCTCACTTCCCAAAAGGGAAGGAGATTGCCGCCACGTACCCATCCGCTGCTTGCTGTAATAATAATCGGAGGGAATAGAGGGGCGGTCTCCCCAGACATTGTCCATTTCGATGTTACGCACCTGTTGGGTATGGCAGGCCACGCAACCTTCCCGGATATAGACGTGCAAGCCCTCGCGTTCGTCGACCGACATTTTACCTTGATTCGGCAAAGGCTGCACCTCTTGCATTTGATAGGCTGGAAAGACTGCCACTATTAGGCTCAATACCAAAAACCCGACGAAGGAGGCCAGGACCAGGATTTTATGGTTTTTATGAAAATCGAACATTCGATACTGTTTTTAACTGTTAACACGATCCAATACCGGTGCGTCCAAGGACTCGATCGGTTTCTTTTTGCTCACCATATAATAAAAATTGTAGGCGAAGATGAGATGGGAAACGAACATCGCCGAGCCCCCAATGGCACGCCACACCCAATACGGTTTCATCAAGACGACGGATTCGATAAACGCATTTCCGTCGATCCAGCTCAAGCCCTTATATGTACCGCCTACCATCAACGAGACCATGTAGGCGAACAGCCCAAGGAAAGCCATCCAAAAATGGGCACCGACAAAAATCTGCGGTGGCTCTTTTCCGGTCAGTTTGGGCAGGATGGTATAAAAACAGGCCCAAAGGATAAAGGCGATGATGCCGTACATGGTCATGTGGGAATGCGCCACGTTAAAGTCGGTAAAATGCCAAACGTAGTTCGTAAACCGGAAGGCCTGAAAACTGCCTTGGGTAGATCCTACAAAGTAAAAGATGACCCCTACCAAAAAGAATGGAAGCACATAACTTTTAGAGATATGGCTCCAACTCCCCTTCATGGTCATCAAAAAGTTGGTCGTACCGGCGATAACGGGAATGAACATACCGGCACTAAAGACAATGGCGGTCGTCTGCAACCACCACGGTAGTGGACTGAACACAAAATGGTGGGTGCCGATCATGGTATAGAAAAGCATCTGCGTCCAAAACGCCAGCACCCCCAACGAATAGGAATAGATGGGCTTGTTCAGTGCGGAAGGCAGATAGTAATAGATCAATCCCAACGTAAAGGTCATGAACCACATGCCCACGCCCTGATGCATATAATATCCTTGTATCACGGTCTCGCCGAGACCGTCCTGAAAATTGGGCAGGTAGCCAATGATGGCCAATACGATCGTCCAGATCAGCGCCGCTAAAATGTACCAGTTCGATACGTAGATATCTGAAATTTTTCTGCTGGCGACGGTTTTGTAGAAATTCCAGAACGTAATTACGAGCCCGATCGCGAAAAGTAACATTATGGGCCAGATGTATTCACGGTACTCCCCACCCCCGTTGTTTATGCCGGCCATTAGACTCAAGGTGCCGAACAGCACGGTTAGGTTGATCAGGCCCCAGGCCCACCAAGCGCCTTTATAACTATGGATAACAGAATTGGAGGTACGTGCGATCACAAAATACCCTAGACCGATCATAGCCAACGACGACCAGCCCCAGAAAACCGCATTGGTATGTACGGGACGCAGACGGCCAAAGGAGAGCCATGACACATCGTCCATTTCCGGCCAGACAAACTTCATACCGACGTACTGCCCTACCAAGGTACCGAACACGAGCCAACATACGGCGGCACCCAAATAGTAGATAACAATCCTTTTGAGTGGTTCGGGGGTCTCTATCGCAATCGGTGTTTTTTTCTTTTCGTCGAACATCGGGCTTTCAGGCTCGTGCGTTACCCGGTCTACAAGACCCTTTTCATCGACCGCGCGTTCGCCACTGCCCAATTCATCGCCCGAAAGTTTATATTTTAGGGCCTTTTTCCGTTGGTCCAAAATGGCATCGATATCATCCGAGTCCAATGCCAACAGTTCTTCGTTAAAGGCCAGTTTTTTCTTTTCGATCTGTCGGTGTTTGAGGGTGTCGACATACGAATTCAGTTTGACCAGAAATATAATCCCGGCCACGACCAATACGATAGCGATAAGTACCAAGGTCCCGATAATACCCGGACTGGTGATCCAATTGTCGGTGGATACCGGTTCTGCCTGTGCCAATAGGAATGTGGGACAAAAGGAGGCTAACAAGCATACATAGACATTAGCGTTGACCCCTTGAAATTTCTTGGACCGGTTTATCATTGTTTGTGTTTTCATTGGCCGACCCCAACATTCGGGTCTTGTAGATGATGCAATATGTTCGTGGTGAACATCCTTTTAGTCGATTGTTTCGGGACAAAGATAAAGATCATTTTTAATTCGGACAAAATTATCGGAATTAGTTTTTAAAAAGGAATATTTTTGTGCTCCACCTCTAAATTAGGCAGCATGAACATAAACTGGATAGTATTGATCGTTGGCGGCCTGTTCGAGACCGGATTTGCGATAAGTTTAGGAAAGGCGCAACATACCTCTGGAAAGGAAATGTGGTCGTGGCTGGCCGCTTTTATCCTGTGTGTATGCGTAAGCATGTACCTACTTTTCAAGGCCATGGGCGGGGAAAAGCCCATTCCCGTTGGAACTGCCTATGCCGTGTGGGGCGCCATCGGTGCCATAGGCACCGTCGTTGCCGGAATCCTATTATTCGAAGAACCGGTTACCTTCTGGCGGATGTTCTTTTTGACTACACTGGTTATATCGGTCATCGGGTTGCAAATAGTCAGCGGCCACGGATAAAAACGGGTGGCGGAATTACGACCTATTTTTGGTTGGAAACATCGAGCTTGTAGATTTCGTTTTTAGCCGCATTTCTCAATGTTTTCAACGTACGGATCTCCTTTTTACATTTCGCTTGCGTTAGTTCAAATTCCGTTCGACGGATAAGCCTTTCACAGTAGTCTCGTTTTGTGCAAACAGGCAGTTCGGAAATGGCACTTTGGTACAACCCATCCAATTCGACCAAAGGTGGGCATTTTGGTTCGGAAAGATGTAAAAAAGGTAGTGATCGTATCATGACTTGAATGTCTTGTCCCTTTTACCTACAAAAATTTTGCCAAAGCCATCGATTATTTTCCAAATGCGTAATGAGAAAAACCTTTGGATTTAATTTCGCACCAAATGTCGATTGATGTCAATCCCAATTCATTGCTGCGGTCAGTTTTACCATTTTACGGCTTATCGAAAACAGCCATTGCAGTTGTTCCCAGACCAAATGTGCCTCTTGAAGATCCCGTTCGGTCGGTAAATTTATATGTTCCGAATTTCTTATGAACGAGTCGAATGTCGCAAACGTTTCCCCAAAAATCCGGGTAAAATTTGGATCGGTTTCTGGATCGATGCATTTCATTGTATTTAGACATTGGAGTGTCCGTTCCAGGTTTTCCCCAATTTTGCCTATTGCAGCCTCGAAGCTTTCAGATGCCTCCGTGGTTCTATAGTGCTGTATATAGGTGCTCAAGGAAGCCAAGGAAGCTAAAAACGTGTGGTTCAGGACGACCAGTTCGTAGATTTTTTCCGTTTCCCGTTGCTTGGATTTGGGTTCCTGGGCCATCCGCTGGAAAGCCGAGCCCAGATTCGAAGTTTCCAAAAAAGCATCCTTACGGGCTATCTTGTACGATGTGGGAATCTTTCCCTTTTGGGTATAAAATTTACCTATATAATGAAGGAAATCTTTGTTGGCCTTTACGCTTTTTTCGATACTTTCCTTTATTTCAACAAACTCCCAAGTAGGCCAGAGTACCAACATGGCCATATAGGATAATCCGGCACCGACCAAAGTATCCAAAACGCGGAACTGGATTACGGTCTGGACATCGGGCTGTAGAATGGCATAGATAAAGACAACACTCAGGGTAATGAAGGCCGCCGAAGCCTTATAGTTTTTTTGCACCATGGCCAGTGCGATAACCAGAGATCCTACGCCCAGGGCCCCGTACGCATAGGGATCGCGTACCAGAAAAACCAGGCCCGAGGCAATGGCCCCTCCGATAAGGGTTCCGACAATCCGATCTTTGGCACGCCTTTTTGTAAGTCCGTAACTCGGCCGCATGATTACGATTACCGTTAACAAGATCCAGTATGGGTTCTGAAAAGGGAAAAGCAGGCCTAACACGTAGCCGATCATAACCGTTACGGCCAACCGCAGCGAGTGTTTAAAAAGGGTGGACTTAAAACTAAGGTTTCTCAGTAATAGATTAGGATTATAATCTTGCGGTTCTATAAAACGCTTTGCCGCTTTTCTATCGATCAATTCAAATTCCGTCATATCGGGATTGCCCAACAGCATTTTTATTCTTTTTAGCTTTAAGGACTGTTTCTCCTGATATTCCAACAAATTTTGAAGCATTATATATTCCTCATAATCCGCGGTTTCCCGTAACCCTGCTATTTCACGTCTTACTCCATCAAAGCTTGACCTTAAATAATCGTTTTTGGGCAGTTTGCTTTTGTCGTTCCCCGCTTCGGAAATCATCCGCAACTGGTGCGACATTTCGAAAATCAAATCCTGAAAACTTCTAACGTATGTGGGATGGTCTTCAAAGAGCGCATCCATGCGATCATAGTTGACGGGATTGGCAATGGCCGTTTCCAGCATTTCTATGAGTTCAATGAATATCAACAAGCGTTTAGCCTGATAATTCGACCGGCCGGAAGTTTTACGGGAAAGGATCAAAATTTCCCGTAAGGTCCCATGATGCTCGGTAAGCTCGCTTTGTAGGTCCAATAATTTCGTATGTAAGGCATCGCGATCTGTCTGTGGGCCGACCAATTTTCCGCGTATTTCTAAAAATTCGGCCGTAAGCAGATAGGTTTCAGACAGAAATTCCTCGGTCTCGGCCTTTGGGTTCATACGATGCCAAAGCTGGGCCAGGAGCAAATACCAAAGCCCCCCGAGCCCTATCAACAAGGCATATTGGTACACCTCCAGGTCTTCGGAATCGTGGGCAAAACTTAAGACCAAGGCCAAGAGGCCCGAAAAGCTTATGAGCGAGGCCCGAAAGCCATAGACGGAAATATAGGCGATGGCAAAAGTGAGCAATCCCAATACAGGAAGTAGTAGCCAATTTTCAAATTGTAGATAGCCTCCAATAAAACTGACGACCATGGCCAACGCCGCGGAAATTAAGATTCCGATTGTTTTATGCCGAAAGCTACCACTTACATCGCTGGGTGAACTCCAAAAAGCACCAAAGCAAAGGGCCAGCCCAATTTCAAAATATCCGAGCTGTATACCCATTACTATAGGTAGGGTTACCGCAATACCCACTAGAATGGCCCTTGAAAATCCAGTACTTTTCAAGAACTGGCGCAGTTCATTTAAATTTTTGGAAAGGCTTAGGGTAAACGGCTTCAAAATCCTATCATTATGGAACAAAGATAATTCTTGGACGATATCGTCCAAGGGATAATTTGTAGCGACTATTACTTCATGATCCGCGTCAACTGAAAATACCGTTTATAGTTGTCCGGGATATAGGCTATATCCAATAAGCAGCCTTCGTCGACATAGGGATAAATTTCGTCATAGGTCTGTACATCGTACATGCCCACCCGTTTGCTGATATGCTCACGCCTCAACTCGTAAGGACCATCAAGACCGGCTGCGGCCACTAGCTCCAACAGGCTATGGATGGTGGTCTCATGGTATTTCTTGACCCGTTCGGCCTTATCCTCGACCACCAAACCTTTTACCAGGGATTTGTTCTGGGTGGCAACTCCGGTGGGACAGGTGTTGAGATTGCATTGCAAGGCCTGAATGCAGCCCACGGCCAGCATCATCGCGCGGGCACTATTACAACCATCTGCCCCCAGCGCAAGTGCACGTGCGATATGGAAACCGGTTATGATCTTACCGGCGACGATGACCTTGATCTCTTTTTTAAGCCCGAAACCGACCAAAGTATCATGCACGAATATCAGGCCCTCGCGCAAGGGCATGCCCATGGTGTTTGAAAATTCGACGGGAGCGGCGCCCGTGCCGCCCTCCCCGCCATCGACAGTAATAAAATCGGGCGTAATCCCGGTGTAAATCATGGCCTCGCAAAAGTCCATGAACTCCTGTTTTCTACCCACGCACAGTTTGAACCCGATCGGCTTACCGTCGGACAGCTCCCGCAATTTTTTGATGAAATACATAAACTGTATCGGATCGGCAAAAGCGGAATGCGATGGGGGCGAATGCACCGCTATACCCGGCCTGATATGCCTGATTCTTGCAATTTCCTCTGTATTTTTTATAGCGGGCAGAATGCCGCCATGGCCGGGTTTGGCACCTTGGGATAATTTTATCTCGATCATTTTGACCTGAGGTCGCAACGCGTTTTCCCGAAACGTTTTTTCATTAAAGGTGCCATCCTCGTTTCTACAGCCAAAATAACCGGTACCGATCTGCCAGATGAGGTCTCCACCATGCTGCAAATGATAATCGCTAATAGCACCCTCACCGGTATTGTGCGCAAAATTTCCCATTTTCGCTCCCTTGTTCATGGCCAGTATTGCATTTTGGCTGAGGGAACCGAAGCTCATGGCCGATATGTTCAACAAGCTTGAAGAATAGGGTTGCTTGCAATCTTTTCCGCCGATCGATAACCGCGGAAACTCGCCTATTTCCTTGGGGTTGTGCTTGGCGTACATCGAATGTTCCATCCACTCGTACCCCGAATGGTACATGTCCATTTGCGAGCCATAAGGTTCGGTATCCGTGGTGCCTTTCGCCCTTCGATATACCAATGACCTTAAAATTCGGTTTATGGGTCGACCTTCGGTATCGGTCTCCACAAAATATTGCATGATTTCTGGGCGTATGGATTCCAATACGTAACGAAACCGACCGATCAAAGGAAAATTTCTTCGGATGGTATGCTTCTTTTGGAGGATATCAACAACGCCCATCGCGATCAGGGGACCTACAAATAAAAACAACCATAATATAGGCGGCCAAAATAAGGCAATGCCCGCAATGAATATGGTCACGAGGGTTGAAATAAGTATAAATTGCTCACGCACTTTCATAGTGAAGTTTGTTTAGATGGGACAAATATAAGAAGCGCCGTCCGCGTCGCGATCTTTCAACAGCGCTTTAAACTAAGCCTGGCTCGAATAATCGCCTCGTAGGTTTCGGTCAAGTTTAGGTTGCAACCTTTATTCCTTCAAAAAATCCCGAAGCACATATTGCAGAATGCCGCCATGTTTCACGTATTCGACCTCGATTTCCGAATCCAAACGGGCGAAGGTCTTGAAGGAAATGGCCGTACCATCTTCCTTTACGGCTTTCACATCCAGTTCCTTATTTGGTGCCAATCCCGTTTCGATACCGGTAATGGTTATGGTTTCCTGTCCCGACAAGCCCAAACTGTCGGCATTCTCGCCATTCTTAAATAATAATGGCAACACGCCCATGCCCACGAGATTCGATCGGTGAATACGTTCGTAAGAACCGGCAATGACCGCTTTTACACCCAACAGGCTGGCCCCCTTTGCCGCCCAGTCGCGCGAGGAACCAGAACCGTATTCGCTACCGGCAAGAACTACTAGCGGAATATCGTTCTCCATATACTTTATGGCAGCATCATACACGCTCGTTTCCTTGTTTTCCGGGAAATAGGTCGTATAACCGCCCTGCTTTGTAGCTATCTGGTTGTTGATGCGTACATTGGCAAAAGTGCCGCGCATCATCACCTCGTGGTTGCCCCTTCTGGAACCGTAGGAGTTGAACATCGTTCGTTCGATTCCTTTGGATTTCAGATATTGGCCGGCTGGACTCTCCTCCGAAAAGGAACCTGCGGGCGAAATATGATCAGTAGTGACCGAATCGCCCAACTTGAGCAGCACCCTGGCATCGGTAATATCGCGTAAGGGTTTGGGAGTGTCTTCAATGTTTTTAAAAAACGGGATTTCCTTGATGTACGTGGAATCGTCTTTCCACTCATAGTCCAATCCGCTCGGGGCAGGGAGATTTTTCCATTGTTCCTCCCCATCAAAAATAACGGCATACTCTTTGGCATAATCCTCTTTGGTCGTGGCACTTTCTATGGCTTCCTGAATTTCCTGCTGGGTAGGCCAAATATCTTTTAGGTATACATCTTGCCCATTTACATCTTGGGTAAGGGGTTCATCCAGTAGGTTAACATCTACCCGTCCCGCTATGGCGTATGCTACCACTAACATGGGCGACGCCAAAAAATTCATCTGTATCTTCGGATGGATCCTTGCCTCAAAGTTGCGGTTGCCGCTTAAAACCGAAGCCGCTACTAGTTCGCTCTCGTCGATGGCTCTTTCGATATGGGGCGGCAACGGGCCCGAGTTACCGATACAGGTGGTGCAACCGTAGCCTACCACATGGAATTTCAATGCCTCAAGGTACTGCAACAGGCCGGCCCGCCTTAAATAATTGGTAACCACCTTGGAACCGGGCGCCAAGGAGGTCTTTACCCAAGGCTTTACGTCCAAGCCTTTTTCCACGGCCTTTCTTGCCACAAGACCCGCGCCCAACATAACCGAAGGATTGGAGGTATTGGTGCAAGAGGTAATGGCGGCCACCACGATCGAACCGTCGCTCAGGGCGTATTCTTGATTGCCTTTGCTGATACGTACCGAATGTAACGGCGCTTTTTCCTTGACCTTTACCTCAACATCGTCCGCCACCGTTCTGTGGTCCCTGAACCTTTTGCTGAAAAGGGTACCCGAGCCCCCTTCCCCGTACCATGTTTCGCGTTTTTCCAAGGGAACATAATCACGCCCGTGCACTTCTTTTAAAAGATTGCTGAACTGGTCTTTCAGGTCGCGTACCAAGATTTTGTCCTGTGGTCGTATCGGCCCGGCGACCGAAGGTTCCAGAGTCGATAAATCAAGGGACAGCACATCGGAATATTCGATATTTTCCTTACCCGTACGCCACAACAGGTTGTTTTTACAATAGTGTTCCACCAAATCGACCTGTTCCTGCGCACGATTGGTTTTCAACATATAGCGAAGGGTTTGCTCATCGGTCGGGAAATAGGTAATCGTACAGCCGAATTCCGGTGACATATTCGCAATGGTAGCGCGGTCCGGGACCGATAGATGGTCCAGGCCATCGCCGAACACTTCCACAAAATCACCCACTACGCCGTATTTACGCAGACGGTTGGTTATTTCCAATACCATATCGGTAGCCGTAATGCCTTCGGGCAATTTTCCCTTCAAATGCAGCCCGATCACTTTTGGGCTGGAGAAGTAAATGGGTTGCCCCAGCAACGCGGCTTCCGCCTCTATACCGCCAACACCCCAGCCCACAACACCGATACCGTTGACCATGGGTGTGTGGGAATCGGTGCCGACCAGCGTATCGGGATACGCCCAACCATTTCGTGCTACGACGCCTTTGGCGAGGTACTCGAGATTTACCTGATGGCAAATTCCCATTCCCGGGGGGACGACCGTAAAATCCTCAAAGGCGTTCTGGGCCCATTTCAACAGTTCATAGCGTTCGCCGTTGCGTTTGTACTCGTACTCCACGTTTTTCCCATAGGCATAATCGGTCCCGAAAAAATCAACCTGCACCGAATGGTCGATGACCAGATCTACAGGTACCTTGGGATTGATTTTAGTGCCGTCCTTTCCTTTTCGGATAGCCTCGGAACGAATTGCGGCTATATCCACCACGGCTGGAACACCGGTGAAGTCCTGCATCAACACCCGGGCAGGTTTATAGGGTATGGAGGCATCGCTTCCCTTAGGGTTCCATTTGATAAGGTTTTCGACATGTTCGTCGGTAACCAAAAAACCATCATGATTGCGCAGGGCGTTTTCCAATAAAATACGTATGGAAAAGGGTAGTTTTCTTACTTGTGGATGCTCCTCTGCCACTTTTTCGAGGCTGATAACGTTCAGTTTGCCGCCTTGTGCCTTTAGCTTGGTGATAAACGCGCTTTTTTCGATTTTCATTTCTTATGGAATTTTATGGTTCGCCTACCGATCTTTAAATTTCTTACTTTCTAAATGTATCGCCTTCCTTATTAGAAAAATTTGGTAGGGTTATATGATATTCTACCGCTATTAACCGAATTATGATTACCGCAAGGGAAGTAACAATATAAATGATGTCTTTATCTATCTGTTGGTTATACATAAGTATAAAAATAAATCCACCTATTATACTGGCTGTCGCATAAATGTTTTCCTTTCTAAAGATAACGGGAATTTCATTACATAAGGTATCCCGTATAACTCCTCCGAAAGCTCCCGTCATTGCACCTAAAGCAACTGAAATTATTGGATCAAGGTTATTATAAATTCCAACTTCTACACCGGTAATCGTAAATACGCCGAGACCTACTGCATCGAAAAACAAAAATGTTCTGCTTAGGGAATTGAGTCGATGCCTAAAGATTATGGAAAGAACAGTCGTCGCACCAACAATGTAAACAAAAATAGCATTCTCCATCCAGAATGCGGGAGTTTGACCAACTAGTACATCACGTAAGGTACCTCCACCAATTGCCGTAACAAACGCAATTATAAAAATTCCAAAGAGATCCATCCGTCGGTGCATCGCCGCTAATGATCCAGAAACGGCAAAGGCTATGGTTCCCAAAATTTCAAATATGGCAAATAATGAGAATTCCATTTAATATGAATAGTGTTAGCGCAGTTATTTCAAATGTTGAAAATAGAAAAGTCCATAAATCCCTTACTTTTTCAAGACGGCCCGGGCGTCATCAGCGTTAAAGCCAATTTGCTTGATTCGACATAAAAAGCGTTTAAATCTTTGATTTAAACAATAGCTCATTGACCAGTTCAATTTCATCTTGAGAAATCGTATGCGGTCGGTTTTCATAAACTTTTACCTGTAGGTTCGCGTTCATTTTTTCCAATATTTCGACACTTTTTTCCACCCGTTCCAGCGGTACGTGTGGATCGGGGTTGCCACTGCCAAGGAAAATGGGCGTTCCCTTAAAATCGCCGGAGTAATTATCCGCATAGATCCTATCGCCGATCAATCCGCCGGTAAAAGCGGCCACCCCACCGTATTTTGTGGCGTTTCGGGCAGCGAATTCCAAAGTCAGACAAGCACCTTGGGAAAACCCCAAAAAGTAAATTTTCTCTTTGGGAATACCTTGTTCCACAACATCTTCCGTCAATTCCTCCAACAACTCCAACGCCGAAGTCAGCCAAGGCTCGTTTTGTTCTGGCGGGGCCAAAAAGGAATGCGGGTACCAGGTGTTGTGGGTTGCCTGTGGGGCGAGCAAGGCAAAATCATTTACATTGAAATGCGGCGCCAAACCAAGGATGTCCGCTGCGTTGGCTCCCCTTCCATGCAACAAAATCAAAACTTTTTTTGCTTCGTTTATCGGCTTTTCCGCTGTGACGACTTTTTTCTCGTGCATTTTGTTTGTTTTCGGCTTTACCTTTCACAATCAACTAATGTGTAACTCCGGAAGACGACTTTCGATCATTTCCCGCTTCGCTTCCAACCAGGGCGGTAGAATTAGTTTTTGACCCAACTTCCCCGCATCTTCGTCCACAACATAACCTGGTCCGTCCGTGGCTATCTCGAACAGCACCCCGCCCGGCGACCTAAAATAGACCGAGTGGAACCAATGGCGGTCAATGTGTTCGGTTGGGTGTAGCCCCATTTCAAGTACTTTGTCCCTAAGTGCCGCCATTTCTTCGTCATCTTTGGCCCGAAAAGCCACATGATGTATTATGCCCCGCCCATTGGCCGAAGGTTTGAAATCGGCTGTCTCAATAATAATGGAGCTTCCAAATGGCGCATCGGTGGTGTACAATTTTCGGTTATCCTCTTCATTGGCCAAGCTGAAGCCCAACACATCGGTCAGGACTTTTGCCGTTGGTCCCGCTTCTTGGAGGCGCAGTGTTGTGCCCC
>DASSWC010000018.1:0-9017 GCA_035705395.1 Pricia sp.
TTGCCCTGCATCAAGTCTTTCAAGACGGCGTCGGGAGTTAGTGCGTTTTGGGCATTCTTATCCAATGCTTTGGTAATCATATTGATACGATTTTGAAATTAATAATTAGTAACTCCACCGACAGTATCGATAGAAAATAGGGGAATACAGAAGGGTATTCCTCTTACGTAAAAATGTATAAAATTATTAAATTAGGAATGTTCGGGAGGAGGTAGGATAATCTCCAGGGTGGTATCCAGACTTTTGTCCAGATAGAAGGCGAAGTGGGTACGGTTGCCGATTTTTGACATCAGCGAAAAATTTGCTGTGTCGTACTGAAGGACCTTATTTTCATCGAGTCCCTTTTTGCCCTGTTCGTGTTGCTCTTCTTCGATCAGATTGCTGACCACTACGGGATGGTCGGCATCGATCAAGGTTATCACGCTCGGGGCTCCGATGGCGAAAAGCCACAGACCGAGCAAGGTGTAAAGCATGTATGATTTGGACATGGAAACTTTGCCTTTCAATCGCAAATATAAAATTCTAGCGTAGAAAAGCTGTTAAGGAATGTTTAAAAATCCTTCAAAACCCTAAGATCTTCAGAGGGGATCCATCCCGTAGTGCCGTCGGCAATACGAATCTTTTTCCAGTCGTTCAGTTGATCCAGGACGTTGACTTTGGTGCCCTCGTGCAATGCGAAGGCCTCCTGACTTGTTTTGTTAGGTTCCGATTTTACGCTAGATTCCTCCGCAAAAATGATGGCGGGCCGGTCGGCCTTATATTCATTGTATTGCAGGTACGCGAACACCACCGATCCAATAGCCAAAAAAAAGCAAATGACGCTCAGTACGAAAGCCGATCTTTTGCGCGACGTGTAGCGGAAGTAATGGTATGCAATGTAAAGCGATACAAATAGGATCATAAAGACAATGGCGCAATAGGCCCATTGATCAAAGGAAAGAAAACCGATCAGGTTGTCGTAAATTTTCGAGAGTCCCGTTTTGGGTATTTGGTCTATGGCGTCGAGTGTCATGTTCTGCGCATAGCCAAGATTGTTCTCGATTTCGGGGTCGTTTGGTTTTAACAGCAACGCCTTTTCGTAGTAATAGATGCTGGGAGCGATTTGGTTGAGCTTGTAGTGGGCATTGCCCAGATTGTAGTATAGTTCGGCGGAATGCTGGCCGTTATCGAGAATCTCGAGGTAGTTGTCGACGGCTTTTTGATATTGCCCTTTGTTATAGGCCTCCGTCGCGCTGTCGAACAGCGCCTCGTTTTGGCCGAAGGCCAGGAAAGAAATTAATAATAATACTATTTGAGCTATTCTTTTCACAGGATATTTTTAAAATTCGGCAATCACTTTTTCAATCCTTAACTCTCAGTCTTAGGCTGTCTTTTTGGTTCTAGGCCCTAGCGGCGCAGGCGGTCTAGGCTCTTTTCTAAAGCTGTTTGTCCAATTGCGAAATGACCTCGCTGGCCCGATCGTAATCCTGCTGCATCTGCACTTGTGAAAATGGACTGTATCGCGCCATTTCGCAATTCTTAAGCAGGGCAATAAAGCCTTCCTTGGTGGCCTCTTCCACCTGTTTTTCGTCCAAGAGGTCCGCAATCCTGTCCTTGCTGAATTCGGAGGTCTCAATTTTCAGTTTGGCTTTTAAATAGTTGTGTAGGCCTTTTTCAAGGGCGATGTAAAAGGGTTCCTTGTTGCCCAGCTCCTTCCGGGCCTTGGAAAGGTATTTTCGGGCGAGCCTGTTGGCCTTTCGTATCCGGTTGCCAACCACGTCGCCCGCAATTGCTTCCTGATTTTTTCTCAGAACGATTGCCAAGGGAATCAACAAGAGCGGCAGCAACAACCAAAGAAAGAAACCGGTGGAACCGAAAAAATGGGTAGATCCGATTGCGGTTAGATGGGAATCTAACTTAATAAAATTGAATTGGCTGCCCGTGGCTACGGACCTTTTTCCGCTGGAACCTGGAAAAGAGGTGTCCGCTCCACGGATTGGACCTTCTTTGACGTTGATCAGTATTTCATCGGAAGTAAGCGTCTTGTACGTTTCTGCCTCCAAATCAAAATACGTGAACGAGATTGCGGGGATAGGGTATTTGCCTTGGTGGGAAGGTACAATGGTGTAATTGTTGCCCACACTGCCCCGGAATCCGGACAGGGTGGTTCGGACGTTCTCCTCGAATTCGGGTTCGTACACTTCCAACGCCCCTGGTAGGTTGGGCTCGGGAAGCTGAAAAAGCTTGAGGTTTCCCCTGCCGCTTACGGTTACCTTGGCTTGTAATGATTCGGCGGCGTTGAGGGTGGTTTTGCTGGCGGTCACCGTGAAGTCGAATTGTCCGACGGCACCGCTAAAGTTGACCGGTTTGCCCTTTTCGGGCAGTGGCTTGACGTTGATTGTCCGGTTGCCCGCAGAAACGGTCTTGGTCGTCTGGGAATAGATACGGCCGCCGAAAAAATCACGCTTATCGGTGGGTACGTCGACGGTTACCTCCAAAGATAGCGGTTCGATTTCCAATTTGCCGGATTTCTGGGGATAGAGCACTACCCGTTTAAGAATAACATAGCGATAGGGTTTTCCCTTATAGGTTCCGTTTTCGGCGGACAGCCGTTTAATGGGAATATCCTGGCTCCAAAAGTTATTGTACGTCGGATTGTCCAGCGGTTGGTAATTCGACACGCTTATCGAAGGGCTTACATATAGTTTGTAAACCACGCTCAAGGCCTCGTTCATATAGGGGTTGGACTTGGAAACCTCCGCGACCAGATGCAGGCTTTCATCGGCCACATCGTCGGCGGTCATTTGCGAGCTGGGCTTGTCCACGGCCGCAGTCACCTCCACCTCTTTCGGGGTGGACTTATAGGTCTTCCCATCAATTACGATAGTGGCTTGTTTTATGGTGAGCCGGCCCTGTAATCTAGGGGCCAAGGTATAGGAATAGGTCTTGTTGTAGCTGCGCACCCCGTTGACCCATGAACGGCTGATGGATTGCGATGGGCCCATAACAACCCGAAAACCTTCAAAATCCGGCGGATTGAAGTTGTCCCCGTCCTTGTTCATATTAAAGTCGACCTGCAACCGTTCGTTAATGCCCAGCTTGTCTTTGCTAAGCTGCATTTCGAAGGTCACGGCATCACTGTCCTGGGCTTTTAGCGCAAAGGCTAAAAACAACAGGGGAACCATGGCGATGTACCTACTCAGTGCTTTCATCGATCGTTTATTGCAAAATGGCCATTTAATACCTTACCAGTCCTTTTCCGTTCTGACCTTGGCGCCCTTCACTTTTTTGGCATCCATTTTTTCCTGTACCTTTTTCTCTTCGTTCTGCATGGCCTCCAACAGGTTTTTCACCTGCTGTTTGCTCAGTTGGTTAGGACGGCGCTGGGGCTGTTCCTGCTCTTGCTGGTCGCCTTGCTCGGGTTTTTTGTTCTGTTCTTTTTTTTGGTCGCCCTCGCCTTGCTTGTTTTCTTCTTTCTTTTCCTCGTTTTGGTCGCCCTTGTCGCCCTCTTCTTTTTTGTCTTGACCCGTATTCTTGTTTTCGTTATCGCCTTCCTTTTTATCCTCGCTCTTGTCTTTTTGGTCCTTTTTGTCCTTCTCGTCTTTGTTGTCCTTGTTCTGGTCGTTCTGTTGTTGTTCCTTTTTAAGCATTTTCTTGGCAAGCGCCAGATTGTATCGCGTCTCGTCATCGGTGGGGTCGCTGCGCAGGGCTTCCTTGTAGGCCTCAACCGCTTTCTGGTAATCCTTACGCTTCATGAATACATTGCCCATGTTGTGGTAGGCGACGTGCTTTTCGGATTTATCGGAAGCCAATTCACCGGCCTGTTTGAAACGTCCGAAAGCCTCGCTGTAGGTTTCGTTGTAGTAATAGGCGTTCCCTAGATTATAGCGTGCGGCGATGTTTTCATCGCTTTTGGCGATGGCCTTGCGGTAATCGACCTCGGCCTCTGCAAAGTTATCCTCCGAAAGTTGTTTGTTGCCCTCCCAGGTAAGGTCCTTGGATTCGGTCAAGGCTTTTTGTTTCGCCTTGTCATCCTCTTGGGCGGAGGCAAGATATCCTAATAAACATAAAAAAAATGCTATTTTAAATTTCATCCTTATTCATTTTATTCAACATCTTTCTCATTGAACAGGTTCAGCTTCTGTAACCATTTGGTTTTCCGGTCAAGCACAAAGACATCCAAAAATAAAAATAGAAGTCCCGCGCCCAAAAACCATTGAAACTGATCCTTAAATTCTGCGAACTGTTTCGCCTCGAATTCCTTTTTATCCATCTGCAACAATTGTTCCTTGATGAACTCCACCGCTTGTTCGGTGTTTGCGCCTTTGATATACTCGCCGTTGCCCTCGTCGGCGATTTCCTTGAGGATCTCCTCATTCAATCGCGTAATGACGGTTTCCCCTTGATTGTTCTTTTTTAACCTTTCGACCACGCCGTTCCTTTTGATGGGGATGGGCGCACCCTTGGCCGTTCCCACACCGACAGTAAATATGCGGATACCCGCATCGGTCGCTTTCTCCACGGCTTCGAGGGTAGCACCTTCCGTATGGTCTTCCCCGTCGGAGATGATAAAAAGAACCCGGTTGGTCTGTTCCCGATCGTTATAAAAGGTCGTCGCCAGTTCGATGGCCTCGTTGATGGCCGTACCCTGGGAGGTCAGCATATCGGTGTCCATCCCCTGCAGGAACATTTTGGCAGCGCCATAGTCCGTCGTTATCGGTAGTTGCGGGAAAGCCTGCCCGGCATAGGCGATAATGCCGATTCGGTCGCTGGCCAATTGATTGATGATCTCGGAGACAAGGCGTTTGGACTTTTCCAACCGGTTGGGCGCGATATCCTCGGCCAACATGCTTTTGGAGACATCGACCGCAAAAACGATATCGACCCCCTCGCGTTTTACCGTTTCCAGTTTCGTGCCGATTTTGGGGTTCACAAGACCCAAGGTCAAAAAGGCCAGGCCCAAAAGAAAGAACACTAGCTTCAAACCGGATTTGAACCGGGAACGGTCGGGCGTCAGACGTCGCAACAAGTCCCGATCGGCGAACTCGTCACGCTTCCGCTTCTTCCAGAGCTGTAACAATAGGAACAAGACGATCAGTACCGGAATGATGCCCAGCAGATAGAAGTATATTTTTTCGTCGAGTTGAATCATGTCTTACCTATTCAAGCCTACCCGTGCCGTCGTTCGGGTTGACCCAAGTTTAATTTTTATATAAAACTCCGAAAAAGCGTGTTCCGCAATACCCACTCCAATAATAGCAAACCCCCTGCCAAAAGCACCCACGAGCGGAATTTTTCATCATAACGGGTGTATTTGAACTCCTCGATGTCCGTTTTTTCGAGTTTATTGATCTCTTCGTAGATCGCTTCGAGTTTTTCGTTGTCCGTCGCCCTGAAATATTGTCCGCCGGTTACTTGGGCGATATCTTTCAACAATGGCTCGTCAATCTCCACTTCCCGCATGCCATAGCGGTACGAACCGTCGGCGTTATAGGCTATGGGGGACAGGGCGTTGCCGTTCGTGCCGATACCAATGGTATACGTTTTGATGCCAAATTCGCTGGCGAGGTCGGCCGCGGTCTGGGGCTCGATAAAGCCGGAATTATTGACCCCGTCGGTCAATAATATGATAATCTTACTGGTGGCCTTACTTTCCTTTAACCGATTGACCGCGGTGGCCAGTCCCATGCCGATGGCGGTGCCGTCTTCCAGCTGGCCGTAGGTGATTTCGCTCAGGGCAGCGAGGACAATGGACTTGTCGCTCGTAATTGGCGTTTTCGTGTAGGCTTCGCCAGCGTAGACGACCAGGCCGATGCGGTCGTTGGGCCGTTCCTGGATAAATTCGGAAGCCACTTCTTTGAGCGCGGCCAAACGGTTGGGTTTCAGGTCGCGCGCCAGCATGCTCGACGACACGTCGATGGCCATTACGATATCGATGCCCCGGGTCGTTTTGGTACGGGTGGAGACATCTTCGGTCTGGGGGCGTGCCATGGCCGTAATGACGGCCGCCAAGGCCAAAAGCCGTAGAATGAACAGCAAAGGCTTCAGCCGGGGCAAAATTCCCGACTCCGAAAACCCCTTGATGCTCGGCATTTTCAGCGAGGCCACCTGTTCCCTGCGCTTGTAGAAAAACCATAGCACGGCCAAGGGCAGCAATAACAGCAACCAAAAGAACTCCGGGTTCGCGAATGTTATGTTTTCAAGCATTTAGAGACTTTTTTGAACGCGTCTTGCGTTGTGCCCTTGCGTTTCTCACACTTCCGTTTTTACTTCTACGGTGTTCAATATCCGTTCCACAATCTGTTCGGCATAGGTGTCCCCGTCCCGCCAGGTCAACGTTATCTGCTGTTGAAATCCGGGGCCGCCGAAAAGCAGCATACTGTATTTGCCCCGTACCCTTTCGTTGGAATCTGGAGTGGTAAATTGGGCGCTTCCGTATATCTTGATCCCTTTGACGCCCGTGACCGTCGTAAATTCCTCATCTTTGGTAATGATGTTCTTGGCGCCCCGGCTTTCCAGGCTTTTGATAAAGGATTCGATGGATCGTTCGTAATCCGGTTCCGTTTGCTGCGACAGCATCGTCGACTTTGCGGCCATCGAGAACAGTCCGTCGGGACTTTGGTAGCGGAATGCCTGGATACCCTCCAGATTGGCCTTTTGTTCCGGTGGGATTTCGGGGGATTGCCTTTTCAATACTTTCGGTGTTTCAAGGCTTATAGGGGGATACCCGTAGGTGCTGGCGATCCATTCCCCTTCGAGCATTGTTTTGGTGGGATGGCCAAATACCGTATCCCGTACGGGTTCAAAACCGTATCGGGCCACGGCGATACCCGCCGTGACCAGTAAAAAGCCCAATACTGCTGCTGCTGCGATGGCAATCTTGCGACGCTGCGCTTTGTGCGCCTGTTCCTCCTTGTATTCTTCCTGCTCCATACGTTCTTCGAGGGTCGGTTCGGGCAGGGCATCGTGGGTCTTGGTGACGATTTCCTCGATGGCCTTGCGGTCGTTCTGTGCAACGGACGATTCCGGTTTGGATCGGGCGAACTTCACCAGGTCGGCGGTCTGTAGAATGCGCTTGAACTGTTTGAGGGTATCGTCTTCTAGCCTCAGCTCCCCGGCATCCCGTAGCAGTTCGAGTTTGTAGACCAGTTCGTCCGTGGTACTTTCCATGGCGGTAACGTGTACGTCTTCCTCCAGGTAGGCGCGCACGATACCGGTGAGTTCGGAATAATACTGCTTGTACTCGTCCTGGATGAGGTATTTGGAGTTTTCCAGTTTTTTCAGTTCCAGCAAGGCCCGGTCGTAGGCGGGCAAGAGGGCCACTTTTTCTTCCTCGGTCAGCGGTTTTTTACGGAAGACGAACCCGTAGAGGAGTCCGCCGACAACCGCCAATCCCAATAGGATGCCCAACACCCACCACCAAAGTTCCGAACGGCTTTTTTGGACCTCCATGAGGGGCTTGATATCGTACATTTTTTGGGCCAAGGTGTCTACGGGAACGCTGGCCACATTGATCGTGGTCGAATCGGTAAAGAATCCCTTTCCATTGATATCGATACGTTGGGGGGGGAGTTGGTAGGCCCCGGAATCGAATTGGGTCAGGGCATAGGTTTTTTGCAGGGTCATCCGGTCGTTCTTACGGGTCGTATCCGTGGCGAACGCTTCCACCGTTTCCAGGGGTGAAAAGGTCTGTCCCTCCGGGAAAATGACCTGCGCCGTACTATCGGCCTCGACCGTTACGGTAAAGTGGATCTGTTCCCCGATTTTGATGGCCGTAGTATCTACCTTTGAGGTTACCGATGGGTTCTTTTGACAAAATCCCTGAAATCCCAAGAGAAAAAGAAATAGGATGGCACATCGTCTCAAGAACGAAAAATCCGCCTTACGGCCGGGCAAATTCCAAAACGTGCCACCCCGAGCGTAGTCGAGGGGCCAATTTCCAATTTCCAATTTCCAATTCATCCCCTTTGCTTAAAATATCCCAGCAACTTGCGCACATAGCTTTCGTCGACCCTGCAGCTCAGCGTACCGCAACCGGACTTCGTAAAGATTTCCCTGAAATACTCCACCCGTTGCCGGTAATGCTCGCCATAGGCGTTGCGGACGCTTCTCGACTGGGTGTTCACCAACCGCTGTCGGCCGGTCTCGGCATCCTGCATCTGCACCATGCCCAGATTGGGAATCGTCTTTTCGCGCTCATCATAGATTCGGATGCCCGTCACATCGTGTTTGTTCCCCGAAATCTTCAGGGTTTTTTCATAGTCATCGGCCATAAAGTCGGACAGCACAAAAACGATCGCCCTTTTTTTCATGACACTGCTCAAAAACCGCAGGGCCTCCGCGATATCGGTACGGTTGCTTTTCGGCCGGAATTCCAAGAGTTCCCGAATGATCCGTAACACGTGGCTTTTCCCCTTTTTCGGGGGAATGTACAGTTCAACGGCATCGGAAAAGAGGATGAGCCCCACCTTATCATTATTTTGCAAGGCCGAAAAGGCCAGCGTGGCCGAGATTTCCGTGATAATTTCCTTTTTGAACTGGTTCGTCGTACCGAAGACTTCCGAACCGCTCACATCGACCATCAGCATCATCGTCAGTTCGCGTTCTTCCTCAAATACCTTGACGTAGGGCTCGTTGTACCGGGCGGTAACATTCCAGTCGATGCTGCGCACATCGTCGCCGAACTGGTATTGGCGCACCTCGCTAAAGGTCATTCCACGGCCCTTGAACGTGGAATGGTATTCCCCCCCGAAAACATGATCGGACAGACGGCGCGTCTTGATTTCGATCTTGCGTACTTTCTTGAGTAGTTCTTTGGTATCCATTGTCTCAGTAGGCCGTGTTCAATAGGCAGTGTTCAGTAAGCGGTAGGATTAATGAATACTTGCGGAAGCAAAACGGCTTAATGCCCACTGTTTACTGCCAACGTTTTTTTAAGGGACTTCAATCTCATTGACGATCTTATTGATAATCTCTTCGGAAGTAATGTTTTCGGCCTCCGCCTCGTAGGTGATGCCGATACGGTGACGGAGTACATC
>DASSWC010000019.1:0-11267 GCA_035705395.1 Pricia sp.
GATGTGGCCACTAATCTTTCGGCGGGCATGACTGGTTTCGGGGTGGCGCTGGCCCTACCTTTTGCACTTTTTGCCCTGTTTCCGGCCTGGTTGAACTCCCTACCGAAATCCGGGGGATGGATGAACACGGTAAAGGTCGTGCTTGGTTTTTTGGAATTGGCCCTCGCCTTGAAATTCCTCTCTAACGCCGATATGGTCGGAGGATGGGGCCTATTGAAACGGGAAGTATTCTTGGGGATATGGATGATACTCTTCGTATTACTGACGCTTTATCTTTTCGGAATTATTCGTTTTCCCCATGACGGGCTCAAACGGCAACTGACGCCCGTCAGGAAGGGTATCGGGTTGGTCAGCGCGGCATTTTCGCTGTATTTGCTACTGGGCATGTTCAACCTTTCCGACCTAAAATTGTTGAGCGGTTTCCCCCCGCCGCATTTTTACAGCGTTTTTGAAACGGAAAGCGACTGTCCCCTTGGCATTGATTGCTTTAAGGATTTTGATAAAGGACTGGCCCATGCCAAGGAAGTGAACAAGCCGATACTGCTTGATTTTACCGGATGGGCCTGTGTCAACTGCCGCAAAATGGAAGAAAATGTATGGAGCGAAGCGGATATCTATCCCATTTTAAAAGAGGAATATGTGTTGATATCCCTCTATATTGACGACCGTCAGGAACTTCCCGAAGACGAACAGTTCGATTTCCAGTTCGATTCCGGACGCATAAAAAGCATAGAAACAATAGGGCAGAAGTGGGGCACTTTTCAGAGCATCAACTTCAACGCCGCCTCGCAACCGTATTACGTACTGCTATCCCCGGAACTGGAAGTCTTAAACAAAGCCGTGCAATATACCGGGAGGGATGCGTACCGAAATTGGTTGTTGCAGGGGCTGCAACGGTTTAATGAAGCTAGCGTGGTTTCCGGGGAATAATTCCTATCTTGACCGTTGTCAGGGACTGTGCCGTAAAAAGCCCTAGTCTGATTCCGATAGAAAATTAACGAACCGCCCTCCAAACCGGACTCTATGCGAATCCTGAAAAAGGCCGGATGGGCACTGCTCATCATTACAGGCGTGCTGGCCGTGGTCATTGGTATTTTCATCTATACCGCAAAACCGGACTACGACGGCGTACAGCTGTTGCCTGGGCTTTCCGACGAAGTACAGGTTTATTTTGACCCTTACGGCATCCCGCATATTTATGCGGCGAACGAAGAAGATGCCCTCAGAGCGTTGGGTTATGTCCACGCCCAAGACCGTTTATGGCAGATGGAACTATTGCGACGCATTGGCAGGGGCGGCATTTCGGAGGTCTTCGGAAAGGATTTTATCGGAATCGATACCTTCTTTCTCGCCCTGGGTATCGACGACGCTTCCGTGCGAACCGTAGCGAAACTCGACAAGTCCCATGCCTCAGTCCGTCTCTCCCAAGCCTATCTCGATGGCATCAACCGGTTTATCGATGAGGGGCCGACCCCGATGGAGTTTTACCTTACTGGCATCGAAAAGGAATACTTTACCTTGAAGGATATCTACAATACCATGGGCTACATGGCGTTTAGTTTTGCTATGGCGCATAAGACCGATCCCCTCTTGACCAAGATAAGGGACAGGTTAGGTCCCGATTACCTGCAAGGCCTTGAAATAGAATGCGATACCAGTTCGGTATGGATTCGAAACTTTAACCCTGATACGGTCGAGGTCTTGGAAAGTACCCTAACGGCCGGGGTCATGGAATCCCTGAAAAGGCTGTCCATTCCCCTTTTCGAGGGAAGCAACAGCTGGGTCCTCGGTCCCGAAAAGACCAAGTCCGGCAAGGTGATTTTCGCCAACGACCCGCATATTGGGTTTTCCCAGCCCTCGGTTTGGTACGAGGCGCACGTGACTACGCCATCCTATGAAAAATACGGCTATCATTTGGCGGGCGTACCCTTTCCCTTATTGGCCCATGACCGGAATTTGGCCTATGGCATGACCATGTTCGAGAATGATGATGTGGACTTTTATTATGAGGAAACCCATCCCTCCGACAGTACCCGTTACAAAACCGCTACGGGCTGGGCCGAATACGAAACGGTTTCTAAATCTATCAAGGTCAAGGATTCCACAGCGATACGATTTTCCTATAAAAAAACAAAGCACGGCCCGGTTTTAAACGGAATCGCCGACCAAATCGACGGCGACCGCCCGGTTTCGATGTGGTGGGCCTATACCCAGCTCGAAAACAAGGTGATGGATGCCCTATACGGTATGTCACATGCCGAAAATTTAAAGGAATTCCAAAATGCCCTGCCGAACATACATGCACCGGGACTCAACATCATGTATGGCGATGCGGAGGGCAATGTGGCCTGGTGGGCGGCGGCGAAGTTGTATCGGATTCCCGATAGCGTGAACACCAAAATCGTATACGATGTCCATCAGGGAATTCCGCTGAATAGGGAATACCTTAGTTTCGAGCAGAATCCGCAGGCGATCAACCCACCATGGCACTATGTGTATTCCGCCAACAACCAGCCCGATTCCATAGCAGGCATGTTATATCCCGGATACTATCTGCCCGAAAACCGGGCCAAGCGCATCGTTGACCTGCTCGAATCCAAAAATGATTGGGACGGTGCTTCGGTGCGCCAGATGATGACCGATGCGACATCACCGGTGAACGTTACCGTCTTGACCCGTCTGCTAAAGGATATCGATACGGACGGGCTTTCCGGAAATCAAATTCAGGGCTTGGATAAACTGCAGTATTGGAAGGGTGATTACCCTATGAACAGTATCGCAGCAACGATATACCACCGGTGGATATACTTTTTGCTGGTTGATACCTTCAAGGATGAATTGGGACAAGACCTTTTCGACGCCCTGATGGATACGCATTTGATCAAACGGATTATAGCACCGATGTCGAAAAATAGGGCTTCCGTTTGGTGGGATGACGTATCCACGGACAAAAAGGTAGAAACAAAAAGGAAAGTTATCAATTCCGCATATCGCAAAGCCTGGGAATATCTGGAAAGGAATCTGGGCAAAGACCCGATGAATTGGACGTGGGATAGCGTCCATACCTTGGAACACGGCCATCCTATCGGGCAGGTCGCCGCGCTGCGCCCGTTTTTCAACGTGGGTCCCTTCCCCGTTCCCGGCACCCGCGAGGTCATCAACAATATGAACTTTCCCTACACCGGGGATGTACGCTATAAAGTCAGCTCCGGCCCGTCTACCCGTCGCGTCATCGATTTTTCGGATATCGAGAACAGTATGAGCATTTTACCGACGGGACAGTCGGGCAATCCCTTTAGCGAACACTATGACGACCAGGCCACCATGTTCGCAAACGGCGAATTCCGCAAGATGATGATGAACGAAATGGAAATCAGGGAGACCTCTGAAACGATGCTTCGACTCATTCCCAGATAGTTGGTTGAAAAAAATAGAAATGATCGATTCATAGCTACAAGATGTAAGCAACTTTTTGTAATTTCCGCAAGCATGGATGGCATTGGCAAATTTGAGTCTATTTCCGAATCGGGGCAAAATGTACTTTTCGTTATTTTGGCCCTTTTTTTTTCAACCGGATATGCCCAAAAGCAAAAAGCCGATTATCTGGTATGGTTCGACACCACCGTCGGCATCGAGAATACCCCGCTTTTTGAAGGCCTCGGATATGTGGAACAGTTCAAGTCCATTAACGAAAGGCACAAGTTTTTTTTGTCTCAGGATTTTCTGAGTGGGACGATGGTTTCCGATGACCAATCGTATTATCGCCTACAGCTGAAATATGATTTATTTGCGGATAAAGTGCTTGTCCAACTCAAGGATGGATTCGAAGCAGTCGCCTTACAGCCCGAAAAAACAAAAATCCAAGGATTTACCATCGCAGGCAGCGAATTTCGAAATATCGGCACTCCCGATGAATCCAACACCCAGATTTCGGGATTTTTTGAAATTTTATTTACTTCCCCAACATTGACATTGTTAAAAAAGCATCGGAAAAAAAGGAACAAGAAAGTAGGGGATTTTGTGTATTACGAGTTTCTCGATGATAATTTCAATGTGCTGCTGTATGACGGCTCCTATCATATTGTCGACTCGAATCGGGATTTTAGAAGATTGTTTCCCAATTTCAAAAAGGAAATCAAAAAGTATAGAATTAAAAAATCGGACAAGGACAAGGGTATGATAGCCCTATTAAACCGGCTTTCCCTGGTGATGTCCACAGAAAACGTACAATAGGTTGGGTCATAGAATTTTATTTTTTATACTTTTTTCGGGCATATATCCGGGACATTCCCAGGCACAGGAGCCCAGGATATCCCTGCGCATCGAGGAAGGCAGCATAAAGCAGGCCCTTGAGAAGATCGAAGGGATTACGGAATATCGTGTTTACTATTTAGAACAATGGCTTCCAAAGGATACCGTATCCGGTACCTACGAAAATGCACGGGTTTCCGAAGTTTTGGAAGATGTACTGAAAAACACCGTCCTTAACTTTTATATCCTCGACAAAAACAGCATCATACTTACGCGCAACAAATTAATTTACGATACTTTGCCCCAATCCTTTTTTGGAAGGAAAGTACAAGATTCCGTTACAGAAATCTTTGATACCACCGAAGATATGGACCCAGTAGTGTTTATCAAGGAAAATATTTCGGAAAAAAATGCGGAAATCGAAACGGTTTTTATCGGCAAGGAAACCATCGGCGATACTAAAAGCAAGTATACCTTATCCGGATATGTAACCAACCAAACGGATGGGAAACCCATCCCAAATCTTTCGATTATTTCGACCAAAGACCATATCGGAGCCACCACCGATGATTCCGGGTTTTACAAAATCCTACTTCCACAAGGGGAAAACCTATTGGAAACGAGGTCGCTAGGCATCGAGAACCAAAAAAAGAGAGTGATCATTCACAATGACGGAACCCTTGATTTTGTACTTGATGAAAGTGTGGAACGCTTAGACGAGGTCATAGTGGAAGCCGATGCGGCCAAAAACGTCGAGGAGGCACTGACCGGTACCATTGATATCGATTCGGAAGAATCCAAGAACATCCCCATGGTGTTAGGGGAACGGAATATTTTAAAGGCCGCAACGGCACTTCCGGGGATATCGACCGCCGGGGAAGGCGCCACCGGCTTTAACGTCAGGGGCGGAAAGACCGACCAGAACTTGATTTTGTTGGACAATGCCGTAATCTATAACCCCACCCATTTTTTTGGCATCTTTCAGGCCCTGAACCCGTTCACTACCAAAAACGTCACTATTTATACGGGTAGTATTCCCGCTGAATACGGGGGTCGGCTGTCCTCGGTGTTCGATATTACGACCAAAGACGCTAATGTCAATACTTTTGAGGGGGAGGCGTCCATTGGTCCGGTTACCGGGAACCTTGCCCTGGAGATACCAGTCATAAAAGGGAAGTCCGCCCTCGTTCTGGGGGGCAGAGGTACGTACTCGGATTGGATCTTACAATCTTTGGACGAAGAATCCCTAAAAAACAGCAAAGCTTCGTTTTATGACGTCATGGCCAAGTACAACCATAAAATAAACGCCAAGAACGAGGTAAAACTGAACGGATACTACAGTAAAGACCAGTTCAGTATCACTTCGGACTCCCTATACGGGTACAGCAATCAGGTTTTTTCCGCGGTCTGGAACCACGAAATAAATCCAAAAAATACGGGAAGCCTTATTGTGACACATAGCGGCTACGATTTCGAAATCGGGTACGACGGCCCGACCACTACCGATTTTGATTTCGGCTTCGGGATTGACGAAACGGGACTCCAATTAAAGATGAAATACCTCCATGGCGACACCCATAAATTTACATATGGCCTATCCTCCAAACTTTATAGTGTACGACCCGGTAGTATTGCTCCGGAAGGTGCCGAATCCAATATAATTCCCCTTGATATTGCCACGGAAAGGGGTTTGGAATCGGGGCTGTTCATCTCCGATAATTTTAAGGTAAGCGATCGGTTGCTATTGAACATAGGGGTACGGTATTCCATGTTCCAAGCTTTAGGCGAAGCTTCGCCCAAGGTTTATGAACAGGGTGTGCCCAAGAGCGAGGAGACGGTGGTGGATACCTTAAATTTTGGGAGCGGGGAAACCGTAAAAAGTTATGGCGGTCTGGAGCCGAGGGTATCGGCACGCTATTTTATTACGCCCGATTTTTCAGTGAAGGCCGGTTACAATAGGATCTATCAATACATCCATACCCTGTCTAACAATACGACCGCTTCGCCCATCGATACCTGGAAATTGTCGGACTTGAACATCAAGCCCCAAAATGCCGACCAATATTCGCTTGGGCTGTTCAAAAACTTTAAGGAAAACACCTATGAGGTCAGTTTGGAAGGGTATTTTAAGAAAATTGACCATATCCTTGATTTTAAGACCGGCGCACAGCTCTTGCTCAATAAAAATGTGGAAACCGAGGTTTTACAGGGTCGTGGTCGTGCCTATGGGCTTGAATTCTTGATTCGTAAAAATGAAGGCAAATTGAACGGATGGCTAGGCTATACCTATTCACGTTCTTTTGTAAAGCTCGATAGTGACTTTGACGATGAGCAGGTCAACAACGGGGAGTATTTCCCGTCCAATTACGATAAGCCCCACGATTTAAGTATAACGGCCAATTACAAATTTACGCAACGCTTTAGCCTGTCGGCTAATTTTGTATATCAGACCGGTAGACCGGTTACCTATCCCTTGGGCAGTTACCGGTATCAAGATGCGGACTATGTTTTTTATAGTGACCGGAACAAATATAGGATTCCCGATTATTACAGGCTGGATCTCAGTTTCAACGTGGAGGGCAACCACAAGATCAAAAAATTCGCCCACAGTTTTTGGAACCTGTCGATATACAACGTGTTGGGCCGGAATAACCCGTATTCCGTTTTTTTCGTCACCGAAAATGGGGAAATCAAGGCGTATCAAAGTTCGATTTTTTCGATTCCCATCCCCACGATAACCTATAATTTCAAATTTTGAATTCCGATGAAGGCGAGATTATATAAGAAATACCGGATACATCATAGGGGATGTCTCCTTTTTATAGGGATGCTGTTGTGCGGTAGTTGCGTGGAGGAATTTCAGCCGGATACGGAGTTTTTTGAAAGTGCTTTGGTCGTGGAAGCCGTCATTACGGACGAAGTCAAGGAACAGGAAATCATATTGTCAAATACCTTTCGGTTCGATGAGCAGGAGCCACAACCCGTACAGAATGCCAACGTACGTATCATCGACAATGAAGGGACCGAATATGAATTTGATGAAGTCGCACCCGGTAGGTATCTTTCCATCGAGACCTTCGGTGCGGTGCCCGAAAAGGAATATACACTGCGTATTGCGACCGAAAATGGAACCAGGTATAGTTCCGAAACCGCCCAACTGACCCAAGGAGCCGTTGTTGACGACGTATACGCGGTCGCAACTACGAATCAAGACAACGTGGAAGGTGTATCGCTACGGATCGATACTTTTGATCCCTCCGGCAATTCCAGATACTATCGCTTTGAATACGAGGAAACCTATAAAATTATCGCTCCTAAATGGGTAAATGTAGATGCGGTTGTGGAGAATGGTGTGGTGAGCTTTCAGCCCAAAACCAGTGAGCAGCAGACCTGTTATAACACCATGCCTTCCAATAAAATTACTGTTGCTTCTACTAATGGACAGGCAGAGGACAGGCTTACTGGCTTTACGGTGCGTTTTATCGAGAAGGACAATTTTATAATAGCGCATCGGTACAGTATTCTTGTACATCAGTATGTAATATCGCCGGAGGCCTATAGGTACTATAACAACTTGGCGGATCTATCGACTTCGGAAAGCATCTTCTCGGAGAACCAGCCTGGTTTTATTGAAGGAAATATAGCCTCCGCCAACGGCAACGAAAAAGTTTTGGGTTATTTTGAAATATCCTCTTCGTCTTCCCAAAGGATATTCTTTAACCACGGGGATTTTTTCCCCGATGATTTTTCGCTCTCGTATCCGAGCAGTTGTGAAGTTGCTGCGCCAGAGGCAATGGTGGCTGTACCGCTGCTCCGTAGAGGGGGGACGAAATTTCTTTCGTATAACACCTCACCCGATCCATTTGAGGGGCCCTATAATCTCGTGGAGAGGGTCTGTGGGGATTGTACGGTTTTAGGGGATAATGTGGTTCCTGATTTTTGGGAGGAATAATAGAAAATTGTGGTGAAAAAAGAATTTTACAACCCTATCTTACTAATTTTTATGGGCACGTTGGCCGCTTTTGGCCAATCGTCGCCTATCGACGACATCGATGCCGAAGACATACCCCAAGAAAGGCTCTTTGTGCATTACAACACCTCTCTGTTGCTTGCCGGCGAATATCTGTATTACAGCATCTACTGTAGAAGCGCTACGTCCGAGAGCCCAAGTACCATCAGCAAAGTGGCCTATGTAGAACTGATCGGCGAAAATGGGGAATCCGTTTTTCTGCATAAGATTTTTCTCGACGCGGGTAGGGGACAGGGTGATTTTTTTGTTCCCGTTTCGGTAAAATCCGGCAATTATACACTTTTAGGGTTTACCCAATGGATGAAAAACGGGGGGGTGGACCTGTTTTTTCAAGGGGATGTCAGTATCATAAACCCCTATCGGTCAAATCAGACAGCCCTTTTGGCAACGGCGAAGGATTCACTGTTTATAGATGATGGCCCAGATCCTAAGGACACGAATGACCCTAAGGACCCGATTGGTTCGAATGATCCGATTGGTCCGAATGATCCGCAGAATCGGGAAGAAAACATCCGAACCGATAGAAATAGCAATGATGATCGAAAAAGAATAGGGATACTTTCCCTAAACGATTCGGTCTTTGGCCAACGGGAAAAAGTGCAAGTGATCCTTAAGGCCGGGCCCGGTTCATACATTAACGGTAATTATTCTCTTTCCGTACGTAAAACCGACCCCTTCGATACACACCGGATGGTTTCATCAGGGGACTTCGATGCCAAGGCCATTGAAAATTCTTCGAAAGGTAAGGATACCCTCTATCTTCCTGAAATGCGGGGCGATCTTGTTTCGGGTAAAGTGATATCCAAAAACGGGAGCCAGCTACCGAAAGATATCAAGGTTGCAATGTCCATATCCGGCGAGGAAAATATGACCAAGGTCTCCAGTACCCATGCCAAAGGTACTTTTTATCTAAATCTGGATAAGCCGTATGTTTCGGACGAAGCAATTTTTCAAATTTTGGGAAAAGGGAAAAACAGCTTCGGGATTAGCTTAGATCCTGAAGTCTCCTCGGATTATTCCGAAGTGTCGTTTAACCGTTTTGAGCTCGTTCCCCAGATGGAGGACTTTATTTTGGAACGAAGTGTACACAACCAGATTGAAAACGCCTATTTTTCGGTGAAACCCGATACTTTGGTACCCCTGGAAGGTCCGAGCCCCGCTTATAGGGACAAGATGCAGGTCTATGATTTGGATAGGTATACCCGGTTTCCGACTGTCCGGACAACTTTGGTCGAAATAGTGGACCACGTTTATTCCCAAAAGGTGGCCGATGAAAACTATCGCATTCAAGTTAGAAGTCCCATTTACGATACATACATCCCGCCCAACGCCGAACCTTTGGTATTGGTGGATGGTGTCTTGGTTCAAGACCATAATTATCTTTTGGACTATGATGCCCGAAAAATAAAACGAATAGGGGTTTTACAGAACAAATACATCCTTGGTCCGCAAATTTTTCAGGGCGTGGTGGTTATGGAAACCGTGGATGGCGATTTTAAGCCACCCGGAACGGACGATTTCACGATTGCCAAAGAAATAGTTAAGCCTCTGGCCCGTAAAAAATATTTCAGTCCGGTATACAATGACAGTCCCACCAAAGAAAGGCTGCGGACCCCGGATTTTAGGTATCAATTGCTTTGGAAGCCGGATGTTGTGGTTACCGGTAAAGAAACCCTCTTTTCTTTTTATACCTCAGACCTTAAAGGAAGCTTTGAAATCTCATTGGAAGGCTTTACCACCGCGGGCAAACCGGTTTCCTTGACCAAACGCTTTCGCGTTGAGTAAGGGTCTTGCGTAACAGACCCTAAGGTTTCCGTACGTTGTAAAAAGAGGTGCAATAGGGAATATTCCGGCTTCGGAATCTTTGCTTACATTTAGAACAATTAAGAATAACCAAGCATGCTCACAAAAGTGTACGGAAGTGCCGTTTTCGGGGTGGAAGCCACTACCGTAGTCGTTGAAGTCAATGTTGACATAGGCATAGGCTACCACCTCGTTGGCCTGCCAGACAACGCCATCAAGGAAAGTAATTACCGCATCGCGGCCGCCCTTCTGAACAACGGATATAGGATTCCCGGAAAAAAAATTACCATCAATTTGGCCCCGGCGGACCTGCGAAAGGAAGGTTCTGCCTACGACTTGACCTTGGCGCTGGGCATACTTACCGCATCGGGACAGATAAAATGCGATGACCTGGAAAAATATATCATCATGGGCGAGTTGTCCCTAGACGGTAGCCTGCAGCCGATAAAAGGAGCCCTCCCCATTGCCATCAAGGCAAGGAATGAGGGCTTCAAAGGTTTTATCCTTCCCCAAGAAAATGCGAGGGAAGCGGCCATCGTAACCGGATTGAAGGCGTACGGCGTGGGGAACATCAGCGAAGTCATCGCATTCTTTGATAAGGGAACGCCATTGCAAGAAACCGTGGTTGACACCCGTGCGGAATTCCGAAAAAATCTGGATTTTCCCGAATTTGATTTCTCCGATGTCAGGGGACAGGAAAGCATCAAGCGCTGTATGGAAATTGCCGCAGCAGGGGGACACAACATTATTCTTATCGGTCCCCCCGGGGCAGGCAAGACCATGCTGGCGAAGCGTTTGCCATCCATTTTGCCGCCCATGACCTTGCATGAAGCCCTTGAAACTACCAAAATCCATAGCGTAGTCGGCAAAATTAAAAATACGGGACTGATGAACCAGCGGCCCTTTCGGTCGCCCCATCACACCATCAGCAGCGCTGCGCTTGTAGGCGGGGGCACTTATCCCCAGCCCGGCGAAATTTCCCTTTCCCACAATGGCGTTTTATTTTTGGACGAGCTTCCGGAATTTGAGCGTAGGGTGCTTGAAGTCATGCGGCAACCCATGGAAGATCGTGAGGTTACCATTGCAAGGGCCAAGTTTACGGTCACCTATCCCAGTAGCTTTATGCTGGTGGCCAGTATGAACCCGAGCCCCGCCGGCTATTTTAACGACCCTGATGCCCCGG
>DASSWC010000020.1:0-14376 GCA_035705395.1 Pricia sp.
TTTGGCACCATGCTAAGGAGTTCCCAGAAGACCGACCGTATGGTATGAATTATGGGTTGTCCCTTAGTATTTGGGACTATGTTTTCGGGACGGCCTATATACCGAACGATGGCCGGGATTTGGAAATCGGCTTTAGGGGAGACGATAATTTCCCGAAGAACTTCTTCGGACAGATGCTTTATCCTTTCAAAAGGAAGGAAGGGCAATGATGCTTTTAACCGTTTCGCGATCGCCGCCATGAGCATGACCTTATGTGCACAGGCCACCGAGTACGCCTGTTTTTCTCAAACCGTAGAACCGGGTCAAGCTACCGAAAACGGGCTCCACCGTACTTTGTCTCAATTTTTTCATCTGTTTGCCCCTTTTACTATGTTGTCGGCCGTAGGCCCTCAAATATTGTTAATCATAGATTGTTCTATTAATCATTTTACATTTGGTCTTCGGCACACATTGGGATTTAATGGGACAGGCTTTGCAGTCCTTCGGTGCGGCCCAATAGCATTTCAGCACGTATCCTCAATTCACATTTTAAGCGAAACTAATGTTTTGCTGATGTACTTTGGGTATCTATACTACGGAATAGTCTCCCTACCTGGTAATGGCACAGACGACGAGGCCAGTAATTAGGTGATTACTTAGTTCCATCACTAAAAATCCCCTTTATAGATCACAAAATCGTCACTTTAACGTCACTCCAAAAAACACAAAACCCTGAAAATCATTTGATTAACAGGGTTTTAAAGTACCTTGGGTGGGAATCGAACCCACACGTCCGAAGACACTGGATTTTGAATCCAGCGCGTCTACCAGTTCCGCCACCAAGGCAAATCGCAAAATGGATTGCAAAACTATAAAATATTTTGCTTGGTTTTCCAAAATTATCAACAATTATCCTTTTCCGACACGAATAAATTTCTAAATTTGCACCTCCCTTTTGAGAACTTGGGCTGGGTATGGGCAAAGCCCTGAATCAAGTCCAGTCAAAGCGCTTCCGCAGCACGCAATTAAGATTTGGTGCGGCGCCAAGAAGGACGGAATAATTTGCTTACAATACATTATACATGCCCTATCAAGTGCCTGAACCTAAGATTTTTGCCTGTACGCAAAGTACGGTATTGGCCGAAAAAATCGCGAAATCATACGGTACGGATTTGGGCAGCGTGTCATTTGCAAGATATAGCGACGGGGAGTTCCAGCCCTCGTTTGAGGAGTCGGTACGCGGGGCGCGGATCTTTATCATTGGTTCGACCAATCCGAGCTCGGAGAACCTGATGGAAATGCTCTTGATGCTCGATGCGGCCAAAAGGGCATCCGCAAGGCATATTACCGCCGTTATGCCCTATTTCGGATGGGCACGGCAAGATCGAAAGGACAAGCCGCGGGTGCCGATAGCGGCCAAATTGATCGCTAAAATGCTGGAAGCGGCCGGGGCGACCCGGATCATCACGATGGACTTGCACGCGGACCAGATCCAAGGGTTTTTTGAAAAACCGGTGGATCACTTGTTCGCCTCCACGATGTTTCTGCCGTACCTTAGAAAATTGAACCTCGAAAACCTAACCATTGCCTCACCGGATATGGGCGGGTCGAAAAGGGCCTATGCCTATTCCAAGGCCCTGGAGAGCGATGTGGTAATCTGTTATAAACAGCGCGCCAAGGCGAACGTGATTTCGCACATGGAACTGATCGGTGATGTACAGGGCAAAAATGTGGTGCTGGTTGACGATATGGTCGACACCGCCGGCACCCTGACCAAAGCGGCGGACCTGATGATAGAACGGGGGGCGCTGAGCGTTAGGGCGATTACCACGCACGGCCTTTTATCGGGCAATGCGTACCAGAAAATAGAAAAATCACAACTGTCGGAATTGATCGTCACCGATTCTATTCCCATAAAAAAAGAAAGTGATAAAATACGCGTACTGAGCTGCGCCGAGCTGTTCGCGGACGTTATGCACAGGGTCCATCACAATACTTCGATATCCTCGAAGTTTTTGATGTAATCACGACGGGTCCCGCAACGTTATTCATAAATCAGGTATCTAATAATTATTAATCAGTAATCTATAATTACCACATGAAGGCAATTAAAGTAAAAGGATCAGAAAGAGAAAGCGTGGGCAAGAAGGCAACAAAGGCCCTACGTAATGCTGGAAAGGTCCCTTGCGTCATTTACGGAGGGGATAAACCGATACACTTTTCAGCGGACGAAATAGCGTTCAAGGATTTGGTGTATACGGCCGCCGCGCATACCGTAAGTGTAGACTTCGGTGGCGACGTGGGCATCGTCAGGGCAATCATGCAGGATATTCAGTTCCATCCGGTAACGGACAGCATCCTGCACATCGATTTCTACGAACTGTTCGACGATCGGCAGGTGACCATGAACATCCCCGTCCGCCTGCAAGGCAATTCGCCCGGGGTGCGTAATGGGGGGCGCCTATTATTCCGGAAACGAAAATTGGCGATCAGGGCCTATCCCGATAAACTGCCCGATTTCTTCGATATCGACATCTCGAAGCTATTTATTGGTGACAATATTACCGTGGAGACCCTGTTAAAAGACGATTTCGAAATATTACATCCCGAAACCACGGTCGTCGTGCAGGTCAAAGAGATGCGTGCGGCCATTGTCGTTGAAACGGAAGAGGATGAAGAGCTGGAAGGCGAAGAAGGTGCCGAGGGAGAAGCAGGTGCCGATGGTGCCGAAGGTGCTGAAGCAGACGCCTCAGAGTCTTCCGAAGGTGGAGAGAGCAAGGAGTAAACTTTTTGCGTAAGGTTTGACAGCAAAGCATCCCGAACCCCGATGATGTATTATCGCGGTTGGGGATGCTTTTGTATTTTTATTCGATCCCATTTAGAAGTAACGGATGCCATGAAGAAATTTTTAATCGTAGGATTAGGAAACATCGGCGAAAAATACGCCGAGACCCGCCATAATGTAGGCTTTAAAATTTTGGATGCCCTGTCTATCAAAGAGGATTTTGTGTTCGAAACGGCCAAACTAGGCGATGTCGGTACCTTTAAAATAAAGGGACGAAGTGTGCTCTGTCTAAAACCCTCGACCTTTATGAACCTCAGCGGTAAGGCCGTAAAGTATTGGATGGAAAAGGAAAAGATTCCCCTCGAAAACGTTTTGGTGATAGCCGACGACATCAACTTGCCCTTCGGCACGATACGCCTAAAGACCAAGGGAAGTGACGGAGGTCACAACGGTCTGAAGGATATCCAGAACGTATTGCAGACCACAAACTATAACCGTTTCCGATTTGGGGTGGGAGCCGATTTTGGTCATGGTAGACAAGTGGATTATGTTTTGGGGGAATGGAACGAAGATGAGCGCAATGCCTTGCCGGAACGGTTTGAAAAAGCCAGGGGGCTGATCGTGTCCTTTGTCCTGGCCGGGGTCAGGATTACGATGAACGAATTCAATGGAACCTGAATACCAATTCCCATCCCAAAATCAGCGTGGCCTTTCCTGGGGAATCGGAAGGGTCTTTTTTATAACCCAACAGGATGATGATTCCCAATACTGTAAAAAAATGCGCCTCATTGCTGCTTGATTACTTTTGTGCTTCCCCTGCTGTTTTGGCCTTCGAACTTGAGCATATAGACTCCCGGCGGCAATCCGGTAAAGTCCAGATCGAGTTGATTGCGGTTGGGCGTGTATACTTCTTTCTTGATCAATTGGCCATCCATAGAAAAAATAGCGATGGTCAGTTTCTCTTCCACCGCACCCATAAACAGTCGGGTAGCATGGGCGAAGGGATTCGGAAATACGGCGGGATCTTCGGATAGGATGAATCGATCCTCGTAAACGCCCTGACAAGCTTGGTCTGTCGATACTTTCAGTTGATTCGTTCCGGCATTTAAATCCAAGGTAACCTGCGATTTTTCGGTACGTAGAGACCTTCCGTTCAAGACAACCGTGTAGCTTTCAGCCCCTGCCATTTCCAGTGATACCTGAGTACCATCCTCGGAAAGAGTAGCCGTAACGCCCAACGGCTCCGGCTGTATTACCGACACCTCGAAACAGTATTCCTGATAGTCGATTTCGCCGCTCGAACCGTTGATACAAACGGTATAGGTACCCGCTTCCAAACCGGGTGTGGTAAAGGCATTGCCGAAACTTTCGCTAATCGCCGTACCGTTTCCGGTCACGCTAATATCGTACGTCAAATCGAGAACGCCTGCGGCCTCGATCATAATCTGCCCGTCGTCTTTATCACGACAACTCTCGCCCTGGACCGATACCGTAAAATTATCCGCCGGGAAACGATAAATGGGGCATCCGGAAGCATCTACCTCGGCACCCGGGGCCGTATCCAAACAGAGGTCATCGCCATCGTCAAAAACCCCGTCCTCGTCGGCATCGGGCCGAAATTCGCCCTCAACGCAGATATCGAGGGAAAATCCGTTCAGGGCACCCCCATCAAGGGAAGCGTTGTCCTTGACCTCCAGAATCCACTCGCCCGCTATGGATTCGCCGTTAAAGGCACTAAGGTTGACCAGTGGTTTTACCGTACCCGTAATCGCGGCGTCCGCATCGCCGTCACAGACAAAGTCCGGAGCAGCGTCGTCGAAAGTCGCATTCATGTTCTTCAGTTTTCCGCAGGAGTTGGAAACGAGTACCACCGTAGTTTTTGCCGGCGAGGTCAAACTTATCGTCAGGTCTTGCAGATTGTTGTGGTCGATATCCAAATTCACGTTGATATCGGCCAAGGTTCGGTCTTCGACAAAGGCGATTTTCGAGACTACGGAAGGCGTTCCGACCCCGGAAATTTTCAAGGGTAGGCCCGAAGCGGTTTTATCTTTACAGGTAAGGGCGACGGTGGTGAAATTAAACGCCGGGCTAAAAGTCCCCTCGCCACAGGAATTAGTGGGCTTTACCCTCCAGAAATAGTTGGTTTCGTTCCCCAGCCCGTTCGGGGTATACGTGTTCGAGAACACGGTATCGGTTTCCACGATATCCGCAAAAGCGGCATCGGTCGCAATCTGTATTTCGTAGGAAACATAGGATGGATCACCTTCCCAAACCATTGGAATCCGGCTAGAAGCGTCCGCGAGTCCGTCCGTAGGGGCGGTCAGGGTCACTTCGGGAAAATCGGCATTGGAGATGGCCAATTGCAGGGGAATCTGTTCGGTAACGCTGGCCGAGGTCGCAGTCACGAAAAGTTCATAGTTGCCTTCCGGAAGGTTTTCGGTTTCCGCAATAAGGAGGTTGACCGGGGTATCGCCGGAAACGGCGGTTTTAGGGGAAAAAGATAGACCAAGGCCGGCTGGCGCCCCGGTGACGCTGAACGTGACCTCCTCATCAAAACCAGGGGCGGTTTCATACAAAAAAGGGATGGTGAGGTCTTGGGCCTGGCACACTTTGTATTCCAGATCCGAAAAATTAAGCACGACCTTGGATTCCTCGATGCTGAAATCGGATGCATTAACCGCAAAGAATACATTGTCGACGGCTTTCACCATAATCCGGGCCTCGGTCGTAGGAATGCCCGGCACTGTGATTTCGTGCGATCCGTCGTTCAACACCCCTTCGGCCAGCGCCACGGGAAAGCTGATCCCCCCATCGGTAGACAAAAATATATCCACGGTCTGCGTATTGACAGGTGCTTGGTTGGTGCCGGCTACGTCCCAAACAATCTCGAATATCTCTCCGGCCGTATAAGTGGCGGGGGTCTCCTGCGAGAGTACCGAAAAGGGCCCGGCCGAGTTTGTAACCGCAATGGTAGTAAGTTCCGAAACCACCTGGCCCCCATTGGGGGCGTTGTCCCTCACGGTAAAGGCGAAGTTCAACTCCCTTTCTACCTCAGAAACCGTTTCCCATGCCGAGTCCACGGCGGGATCGGTCTGGGTGAGGTTGCCTGCGACGACCCGGGAAAGAAAGGGAAAGTACCGGACTGGCTCGGTTACCGGCGGTCTCGACCTAAAGTTGGCCCCGCTTGGGTTTGTCGGGCCAAAGGTGGCACGGGAGACTATGCCGTTATCGATCTGTTCCCAGGTGTACGTGAGTATGTCGGCGGCATCGGCATCTGTCGCATTCCCGGTCAGTACGAAGGCGGTGGATTTCGGAATGATGTAATCGTCGAGCGCGTCCACCACCGGAGGAGTATTGTCTATCGCAACGACCTCCCCGCAACTCTTGGTCTCCAAGTTGGTGATGATCTGTTCGATACTGGTAAAATGGAAATAATCATCGCCGTTTGGGGCCACATTATTGTTATCGGTGACGCCCGCATATCCCATAATCGTAGTACCGCTGCCCGGTTCGACCTGTGCCTGTGTATCTTCCGACTGATACGACCAGGTATGGTTGGCCCCCAACTGATGCCCCATTTCGTGGGCGGCGAAATCAAGGTCGAAAAGATCACCTTCGGGCGTTCGGCTGGAAGCATAGGCACTGCCTTTGCGATTATCGACGCAGACGGCCCCGATGAAGCCCGCATTGCCCCCGTCGGGCCCGTTGTGGAATACGTGGCCAATGTCGTAATTTGCTTCTCCGATCGCGTTGGTCAGCGCGTCTTGCCCCTCATTGCCCAATCCGCTGAGTTTACCGCTAAAGGGATCGGTAGCGGCATCGGTATAGATGGCCGCGTCGGTATTGGCCACGAGTTCCAAACGGACCGCCAGATCCGTCTCGAAGACCGCATTGATACGGGTTACCGTGGCATTGATGGCCGCCAGGGCATCGGCGACACTGCCCCCATGAAAATCAGTGTACTCCCCTGTGGCGGTGATGGCCAATCGGTATTTTCGCAGTACCTGCCCGTCGACCGGACGGGCGGTCAGATTTCCACCTTGCGAGATTATCCTATCTTGGGTGCGACACACAAAATCGGTGTCCACAAGCTGTTCTTGATCCCGTGAATACCGAACGTAAGTATCCTCGGAAACCTTTTGAATAAACCCGGTGTCACTACCGTCCGAATGCACAAACATGGCCTGCAAACCCTTGGGAGAGGTACTAAAACATACTTTTTTTCCCGGATTTTCGACACCGTAGCCGGTATAGGATTTGATGTTCGGATATTTTTGGGAAAGGGCGGGGGAAAACACGGGGGTCTCTACCACGCGATAGGCCGCCATTTGGCCGTCGGAATCCGGAAAACGGACTATTTTCGAACTTTTTCCGGAAACGGAAACGGATTCCAAAGCCTGGTTGAACCCCGCTTCCCCAAAGGTGAATACCGATCCTTTCCGTACATCGAAACGCTGCGCTATTTGTTTTGTGATGGCTGTACCCGCAGTCTCCCGTGCCCAATAGTCCCTCTGAGCCGATGCGCAAAAGGAAATAAATACTATGGTAATTGTAAAAAGTAGCCGTAATTTTGTGGCCATCCGGGGTTTTTAACGAACGCATCCCCAAACGAAGTTCTACGTTTTGAGATGCTTCCAATGCTAACCCAAATATAAGCCTTTTTATTATTTGTAGTACGTGGTAACAGTCCAAAGCATTCCCGAATACGTCGAACGGCATCCCACGGCCATCACCATCGGAACTTTCGACGGCGTACATATCGGACACCGTAAAATATTGGAGCGGTTGATCAAAAATGCAGCGGCGCTGAATTTGAAGTCCACAGTACTTACCTTTTTCCCCCACCCGCGAATGGTGCTGCAAAAGGATGCGGACATCAAGCTGCTCAATACCATCGACGAAAAAACCCGCATTCTACGGGACATGGGGCTGGACCAGCTGATCATCCATCCTTTTAGCAAGGAATTTTCGCGGCTTTCCGCCATCGAATTCGTACGGGATATTTTGGTCGGGAACCTGAAGACCAAGAAGATCATCATCGGTTACGACCACCGTTTCGGACGCAACCGCAACGCCAATATCACCGACCTAAGGGCCTTCGGAGGCACGCTGGGTTTTGAGGTAGAGGAAATATCCGCCCAAGAGGTCGACGAGGTATCCGTCAGTTCGACCAAGATTCGAAAGGCCTTGGAAGAGGGTGATATCCCAACGGCCAACGCCTATTTGGGTTACAACTACATGCTCACGGGAAAGGTTGAAAAAGGGAAAGGATTAGGCCGGCAGATCGAATTCCCCACCGCCAATCTGCACATTGCCGAAAATTATAAACTAGTCCCCAAAAATGGCGTCTATACCGTGCAGAGCGAACTGTTCGGCCAAAAGGTATACGGTATGATGAACATCGGCGAAAATCCGACGGTACCGGGCAAAGGTTTCTCCATCGAAATCAACTACTTCGATTTCGACCGGGACCTGTACGGCCAACAAATACAGGTGGACATTTTGCACCGCATCCGCGACGAGAAAAGGTACGATTCAATGGAAAGGCTTAAAAGCCAAATTTATAAGGATAAGGAGGTCTCGCTTGACTATATTTCGAGGGAAATTAAAAAATAGAAGCGCATGACCCGCTTTCTCTTCAAAAAAATCGACAATTCGCCCTTGATTATCTTCCGGATTTTTTTCGGGATATTGGTCGCCTTGGAGTGCTACGGGGCCATGTTGACCGGGTGGGTGCAACGAACTTTGGTCGAACCCCAATTTACCTTTAATTTTATCGGCTTCGATTGGCTACAGCCACTGCCCGGCTACGGTATGTATTTCTATTTTTTCGTTATGGGCACCCTCGGCGTCTGCATTGCCCTGGGATACCGGTACCGTTTCAGTATCATTGCCTTTACCCTGCTATGGACGGGGGTGTACCTCATGCAAAAGACCTCGTATAACAACCATTATTACCTATTGGTGCTTATTTCGGGATGGATGTGTTTCTTCCCTGCACAGCGCAGCCATTCGATGGATGTGCGGCGTAAACCCGAGATCAGGACCGATGCCATGCCCGCCTGGATAAAATGGGCGGTCGTCCTACAGCTTCTAATCGTGTATGAGTACGCCGCAATCGCAAAAATGTATGGGGATTGGCTCGATTTTGGTATCATCCGCATCCTAATGCTCGGCAAGGCGCAATTCTACCTCATCGGCGATCTGTTGCAGCAAGCTTGGCTACACAAAATTATAGGGGCGACCGGTATTCTGTTTGATCTGCTCATCGTACCGGCCTTGCTCTGGAAACCCACGCGGAAGATAGCCTTTTTCGTTTCCATTTTTTTTCACCTGTTCAATTCCATCGTCTTCCAGATCGGCATTTTTCCCTATCTATCCCTGGCATTCACGGTTTTCTTTTTTGAGGCGGAAACCATCCGCAAGCTATTTTTCAAAAGAAAAAAACCCTATTTGATGAACCAAGTAGAGGTACCATCCTATAAAAATGCGTTGTATTTTCTGGGATGTGCCTATTTCACGGTACAACTGGCACTCCCCCTACGCCACCACGTAATAAAGGACGATGTACTGTGGACGGAGGAAGGCCATCGGCTGAGCTGGCGGATGATGCTCCGAAGCCGCTACGGCAGCATTCAATTCAAGGTGGTGGAACCGGCTAGCGGCACATCGAAAATCATCGCCCTTGATGATTACCTAACGGATAAACAAAAACGCAGAATCGGGGCCTATCCCGATTTTATATGGCAGTTCGCCCAGCGCCTCAAAAAAGAATACGCCGAGGAGGGAAAAGAAATTGCGGTGTACGCCGTCAACTCAAGGGTGAGCATAAACGGGAGGCCTTTCCGTGCCTTTATCGACCCGAAAACCGACCTGGCAAATGCGGAATGGGACTACTTTTGGCATAATGAATGGATTTTGCCGTCGCCCAAGGAAAATTCCAAATCCAAAATCCCAATTGCCAACTAAGGGTCTCCCTGGTCCTTTGCACTTTCGTTATGCACTTTGCGGTAAGAGCGTTTAGAATTTCACGGTACGTCGGCACAGCTGCAACGGCATTCCCCACGGGTCGCGCAGCATTATCAGATGGCTACCGTCATCCTTTTTGACTTCCTCGACAAAGGTGGCGCCCTCGGTCATCAGCCGATCCATATCCGCTTCCGAATTTTCGGATACGAAAGCCAAATGAAAGGTCAGAAAATGCTGTTTCCTAAAATCCGTAATGGCTTCATCCGGCCTATGGTAGAGTTCCAATATGACCCGGCCCGAGGAATCGGCCAAAAACGTCATAAACGGCGGCTCTTTTTGGGCGCTGACCACCCGGAGTCCCAGATGGGAAATGTACCATCCCGTTACCCCGTCCACGTCCTTGACATTAAGCGCAAAATGTTCGAAAACCATAGCAATCCTGTTTGTGCGGTCGTCCTGAACCGTTTTTATCTCCCCCGAAACCGCGGTATCCTATCCAAAGAAAAACGCAAGACCATCTTGTTAAGATCCGCCCTAAATGTATCCCTTTTAATCAAATGAATCCCTTAAATTTGCCGTAAATATCAGCGACCCATGCTACAATTGCAAACCCTGCGCGAACAAAAAAACGCTATCATCGATGCCCTAAAAAAGCGGAATATCGATGTGGCCCCGATGGTCAACGAGGCCGTCGCATTGGACGAAAAACGTCGTGCGACCCAGACCCGACTGGACAATACCCTGGCCGAAGGCAACAAATTATCCAAGGATATCGGGGCACTCTACCAAAACGGGAAATATCAGGAAGCGGAGGCCATCAAGAAAAGGGCAGGTGCCCTAAAGGAGGATTCCAAGGCGTTGGGCGACGAACTTGACCTTACGACCCAAGCACTGCAAAAATTGTTGTACCAAATTCCGAATGTTCCCCATGCATCCGTACCTGCAGGAACTTCCGAGGCCGACAATGAGGAAGTATTTGCAGAAGGAGCCATCCCAAAACTGGACACCAACGCCCTGCCCCACTGGGAACTTGCCAAAAAATACGACATCATCGATTTGGAGCTCGGCGTAAAAATTACCGGTGCGGGGTTCCCAGTCTATAAAGGCAAAGGCGCCCGGTTGCAACGTGCCCTGATCAACTATTTCCTGGATAAAAATACTGCGGCCGGTTACACCGAGGTCCAAGTACCACACCTGGTCAACGAAACCTCGGGCTATGGTACGGGACAGTTGCCGGACAAGGAAGGCCAAATGTACCGGTTGGAGGAAGACAACCTGTACCTCATCCCCACCGGCGAAGTGCCCGTTACCAATATTTTTAGGGACGAAATTTTGGATGCCGATACCTTCCCCCTATGCTTTACGGCCTACACCCCTTGTTTCAGGAGGGAAGCGGGCAGCTACGGCGCCGATGTGCGCGGCCTCAACCGCCTGCACCAGTTCGACAAGGTAGAAATCGTTCGCGTTGAACACCCAAACAGCTCGTACGAAGCCCTCGAGGGAATGGTCGAGCATGTCAAGAACATCCTCCGTGACCTGCAACTTCCCTACCGCATCCTTCGCCTTTGCGGGGGCGACCTGGGCTTTACCGCCGCCCTAACGTATGATTTCGAAGTATTCAGCACGGCCCAGGACCGTTGGCTTGAAATCAGTTCGGTCTCCAATTTTGAGACCTATCAGACCAACCGTTTGATGATCCGCTACAAGGATGAAAAAGGGAAAAGTCGGTTGGCACACACCCTGAACGGCAGTGCCCTGGCCTTGCCGCGCGTCGTGGCCGGCATTTTGGAAAACTACCAAACCCCGGACGGCATCCGCATTCCGGAGGTTCTGATACCGTACTGCGGGTTTGACCTCATCGACTGAAAGGGCAGATCTTAGCGTCCTTACATCCATTTTATAATCCTTAACTTTGTAAGACGGAACGTCAATTATGCTATGGATTCGAAGTACTATTTAAATAATACGATGCCTTTTGAAGCTTGACACTTTTATACAACCGGAACGCTACCTGCAACAAATGCGCACTTGCCCGCGGCTGGAAGGGTTTCGGACAAGGCTGCGATTCATGCAATACTGCGTACCGCTCTTAATTTTCCTATTCTTCGTTTCGGCGTCGGCCCAAGACGATTTTTTGGCCCAGCAGTACTTTAATGACGGTGACTATAAGAAAGCCTTGGTATTCTATGAGAAATTGGTAGAGAAGCATCCGAGGAGAATGGACTATGCCGAGGGCCTTATCGAGACATACCAACAGCTGGAGCGTTACGAGGATGCGGAAAAATTGCTATTGAAAAAAATCGATGAAAGCAACGCCTACCCCACACTGCTCATCGAGCTGGGCTACAATTATACCTTACAGGACAAAACCGGGGACGCCGATGAATATTACGAAAAGGCCATCGCCAAGATCGACGAAAACCCCAATTTCGGATACGGGGTCGGGTTCCGCTTCCAAAAATTCGCACTGCTCGATTACGCCCTCAAGGCCTACACCAAGGCCATGGAAAGCAATCCCCAACTGGACTACAACTACCAGATGGCCCGAATCTACGGGGAACAGGGCAATATCGAAAAAATGTACACGTCGTACCTAAAACTGGTGAGCGAGGGGAAGACCTCAAAGTCCAATGTACTGCGCCAGATCGATGATTTCGTCACGGCGGACCCGGAGAACGAAGATAACCTGCTTTTTAAGCAGGTGCTGCTAAAAAACGCGCAACAGAGTCCCAATCTCTTGTGGAACGAGCTGCTGAGCTGGCTCTTCGTACAGCAAAAGGAGTACGGTAGCGCCTTCCGGCAAGAAAAGGCCATTTATAAACGTATGGAGGCCCCCTCGATGCAAAGGCTCGAAGGCCTTGGCACTCTGGCCCTGGAGGAGCGGGATACAGAAACTGCCCAGGAAATTTTCGAATACATCGCGGACAACAGCGGCGACGCTATTACGCGGTTGAACGCACAACTGAACCTGATCGACATAGAACTTTTGGAGGCCGACGAAAAAACTTTGGAGAACATCCAAAAGCGTTTCGACGAGCTGCTCGCCATCCACGGCTACCAAAATCGCACCCTGCAGTTGCAGGTCGCCTACGCGAATTTTCTGACCTTCAAGATGAACAGTCCCGAACCGGCCATTGCCATCCTTAAAAAAAGTTTGGACCTGCCCCTTGACGATCGGGTAAACGCCTTTGTCAAATTGGCTTTGGGCGACCTCCTCGTTTATGATAAAAAGTTCAACCAGGCCTTGATCTATTTTTCCCAAATACAGAAAAGTATGAAGAACGATGTGCTGGGGCAGAACGCGCGGTTCAAGGTGGCACAGACCAGTTTTTACAAAGGGGATTTCGACTGGGCGCTGACCCAATTGAAAGTCCTGAGAAGCTCTACTTCGCAGCTGATCGCCAACGACGCCATGCAGTTAAGTTTGCTGATATCCGATAATTCGTTGGAAGACTCCACCCAGACCGCCCTGAAAAAATACGCCCGCGCCGATCTTTTGGCTTACCAGAACAAAACCAAGGAGGCCATCGCCGAGCTCGAGGTCATCCTTCAGGACCATAAAGGCGAAAAAATTGAGGATGAGGCCCTCTTGAAACAGGCCGAGCTCTTGGAAGGCATAAAGGATTACGAGGCCGCCGAGTTCAACTACCGAAAGATTACGGAATTCTACGCTACCGGTATCCTTGCCGACGATGCCCATTTCGCCCTTGGTGAGCTCTACCGCAATATCCTTGAAGAACCCGAAAAGGCCAAGGCCGAATACGAAAAAATCATTTATAATTATCAGGACAGTTATTACTTCCCCCAGGCCCGAAAGAAATTTAGGATGCTGCGGGGCGATAGTATCAACTAAACCGCACACCATGCTCATCTATAACGTGACCACGAATATCGAGGCAGCCGTACACGACGAATGGCTACAGTGGATGCAAGAATCCCACATCCCCGATGTGTTGGCTACCGGCAAATTTTTAAAAGCCAAAATGAGCCGGGTACTTGTGGAGGGGGAAATGGGCGGTCTCACCTATTCGGTGCAGTTTACCACCGTGGATAGGGAAACCCTGCAAAAGTATTATGAGCACGATGCCCTGCGATTACGTCAAGAGGCCGAGCGGCTTTTTCCCAACCAATCCGTCTCCTTTCGGACGGAACTTGAGGTGATCAGCGAACACTGACAGGGTCTACCAACGGCTTTTGGGGGCCATGGGATCGGGCAAAAATGTATGGGGTATGTAACCCAATCGTCTTACCTTCGTGCCATGTCGAAAAAAATCGAAAAAAACCGGACCGGGAAATCCCAAAGGCCTTTGCCCCAAAGGCAGGGAACGGGTCCTGTAAAGGCCAAAAAGTACCTGGGCCAGCATTTTCTGAAGGACGAAGATATCGCGCGACAAATTTCCGAAACCCTATCCCTAGACGGATACAAAAATGTCATTGAGATCGGTCCCGGAACCGGCGTGTTGACCAAATACCTGCTATTGCGCGATACGAATCTGGTGGCTATGGACCTTGATCCGGATTCCGTCGTATACCTAAAGCACAGTTTCCCGGCAGAACATCCGAAGATTCTGCAAAGGGAAGGTTCTTTTCGGGTCGTCGAGGCGGATTTTCTGCAGTACGACCTATCCGGACTTTTTGGCGAC
>DASSWC010000021.1:0-5035 GCA_035705395.1 Pricia sp.
GGACGGAGGAATCCTTTACGCCGACGGGGATTCCGATGCCGAAAACGAAATCGAGATTCCCGATGGCGGAACAAACGGTCAGGTCCTCTCAATAGACGGTGAGGGTTCATACGTATGGGTCGCCAACTCAGGCGGCGGACTCGGACTCAGTGAGGACGCTCCCAATTCTATAACCACGGGAACGGACGGAGGAATCCTTTACGCCGACGGGGATTCCGATGCCGAAAACGAAATCGAGCTTCCGGAGGGCGGAATTAATGGTGATGTACTTACAACGAACAGTGATGGAGAAGTACAGTGGTTACCTATTCCAGAAAATAGTGGAAGCATTGAAAACGACGATGCAACGCTTGAAGAAGATAGAACCGTTAACCAAGCCGGTTATGATTTTTTGTTTGCCGGGCCTGGCAATGTGGGTATTGGCACAACCAATCCTACCAATAAACTTCATGTTGCAGGAGCCATTCGGGCCGAGGGTATCCGAAATACATTTGGCACCTTACCCTCCAGTGTGGCCTATAGTTTTAACGGTGACCCCGATACCGGCATGAGTCGTACGGGAGTGGATGAGCTTTCTCTAATTACAGCAGGAAATCCGATTATGACCCTAAGTAGAACTGGGGAGGTGGGTATCGGCGTAACTGCCCCAACAGCTAAATTGCACGTAGCTGGAGATATTTTGGCAACAGGAACCATCACCCCGGATTATGTTTTCCATAAATATTATGAAGGGAGAAGTTTTTTAAAACCGGAGTACGAACTGATGTCCTTAGATGAGATTGAAAAATTTACCAAAACCAATAAGCATCTACCCGGTGTACCTTCCGCTAGGGAGGTTGAGCGACGGGGTGGCATCCTAATAAACAGGGCAACAGAAATCAATCTCGAAAAAATCGAGGAACTCTTCCTCCATACCATCGAACAGGAAAAGAAAATCAAAGAACTACAATCGGAAAAAGAAGCGCTATCCGAGGAACTCCAATCCCTGCGAAAAGAATTGGAAGAAATCAAGGCAATGCTTAAAAAATCCAAATAACCCAGCGTGAAAAAGGTGATACCCATACTTGTCGGCATTTTTTACCTCGCTTTGGTTGTATCGGCCAACGCCCAAACCGCCCTACAAAACACGGGCAACCTCCGCATCCATGAAAACGGACAGATGGGCTTCCACACCAATCTGGTCAATGACGGGCTGTTTGACGAGAACCAGGGGCTGGTGGGATTTTACGGTGATTCGGTGCTATCCGTTTCCGGGGCGCTGTTCCCATCCTTTTTCGATGCGGAATTCCTGACCCAAAACGGGGTGGCACTGCATACATCCATAAACATCCTTAACAATGCCAACTTTGTGACCGGTGACGCCTTCACCCCTAGAGCCGATCCCGGTACTACTTTGAATTTTATCGATAATGCCTTTTCCACCGGGGAAACCGATATCAGCAAGGTCGACGGCTATGCCAGTATGGCGGGGCAGCAGAACTTTACCTTTCCCGTAGGGGATGCCGCGCAACTGCGGCCGCTTGTCTTGAATTCCCAAGGCATAAACACCATCGCCAATTGTGCCTATTTTTTCGAAGATCCCAACACGCCCAGTACGTTCGCCACCTCCTTTAGCACCAGTGCCCGCCCCAGCGATATCAGCAGAATAGGAAATGTGGAATTTTGGCGGCTGGAGGGCTCGGTACCCTCGACCGTACAGGTGAGCTGGAACGAACGTAGCGACATCGGCGCCCTGACCGACGACGTTACCGAAATCGTACTCGTGGGCTGGAACAAGGCCTCCAACCAATGGGAAAACCTCGGCGGTCCAGCCTCGGTGGGCGACCTGGTCCAGGGCTTTGCGGTTTCCGATAGCTTTATTCCAAGCGACTATGCGGCGATTACCTTTGGCGCTGCGGGCGAACCGCGGGAATTTCTCGACCTTGAAAATTATCTGGTCACACCCAACGGTGACGGTATCAACGACTTTTTGGAGATTCCCGAACTCGCGCAATCCCCCAACAACCACATTAAGATCTATGACCGCAACGGATCCAAGGTGTTCGACAAAGTGAATTATACCAATGAGTTCAATGGTTTCGCCACCACCGATAACCTTGTGATCTCCAAGGATGACGGCCTACCCTCCGGAGTGTATTTTTATATCGTTTCCCTAGAGGATCTCGATCTTACGTTCCAGGGGTTTTTGTATCTGGCCAATGATTGACGAGAATTCCGAACCGGCCAACCTACTGGCAGTTTTAATGCAATAAGCTCCGCAAAGACTAAATACCTTTTATCCGCCTTTAAAAGCACATCGAAAAGAAGGATTAAGAATTATTCGTAATTTTAGTACATATTTAAAAAATATGAAAACAGTGAACGTTCAACTATCCGATTTTGAGTTCAACCAACTAGGTTTGGATAAAAACACCCTGTCTTTTTCCGAACTTATTGAAATTATCGGAAAGAGAATCACGAAACAAGCTCTGGAAAAAAGCGTGCAGTTGGCAAAAGAATACGGGCTTTCAGATATGACCATGAAAGAAATCAACGACGAAATCAAAGCCCACAGGGATGCAAAGGATAATTCTTGATACCAATGTAGTTGTTTCATCATTGATTCAAAAAAATTATCCCTATTTGATTGTTGAACATTGCATCGAGGGAAATGCAAAAGTTTTCCTTTCCAACCTTATTTTGCAAGAATATATTGAGGTGCTCGGTCGCCCGAAATTTGCAAAATTTACCGATTTTAAGAGCAACGCCGATTTCTTGTTGACAAGATTGGTCGAAATGGCAGAAATTCATGAGCCAATCGTTAAAGTAAGGTTAATCAAGGACGAGCCGGATAACAGATTTTTGGAATTAGCGCAGATTTCACAAGCGGATTTCATAGTGACAGGAAACACAAATGATTTTACAATGACTAAGTTTCGGTCAACCAAAATAGTGACCCCGAAAGAATACTGGGAAGAATACAAGTAACAGGATATACTAACCAAATAGGGCAATCGTTAAGAATATAATTGGTAGATTCGATAATTAAAAACACACATGCAACGACGTTCATTTCTACAAAAAACCGCAGTGTCCGGCCTGGCCTTGACCGCCCTGCCGCATCTGGCTTTTTCCAAAGACTCCGAATATTCCATTCTCGAGCTGATGGGCAAGGCCGACATCGAATTGTCGGGTGAGGGATTCCAACTTAGAAAGAAAGCACACGACGCTTTCGTTGCCATGAAAAAGGCGGCCTATAGCGACGGTATCGACCTGCACTCGGTATCGAGCTACCGGAGTTTCGAAGACCAACGCTCCATTTTCGAGCGGAAATACCTGCGCTATACCGATGAAGAGGGTATGGAACCTATCGCGGCAATCGATAAGATTATCGAATACTCGACCATTCCCGGTACGAGCCGCCATCATTGGGGCACCGATATCGATATCGTCGACGGCTACCGAAAGGTCGAGGGCGATGTACTGGATCCGGGAAAATTTGCGGAAGGCGAACCCTATGCGGATTTTAAAAAGTGGATGGACGAAAATTCCGAAAACTACGACTTTTACCTTGTATACACCGATACCCCGGGCCGCAGGGGCTTTAAATACGAGCCGTGGCACTATAGTTATGCCCCGCTCTCCATTCCCATGCTATCGGAATTCCGGACAAAAAATATAATGCTCCTTCTGAAACAGGAGGATTTCTACGGAAGCGACCATTTCACGGAAGGCTTTCTTACCAATTATATAGAGGATAATATTCTGGATATCAATACGAACTTGTTGTAATACATTCCATGCGGATCGGGTGTGGGTTTTCATTGCATTCTTTTTCGTATCTTGGATTGACGCAAGACCTTGAATGCCATGAGAAGAAGTTGGAAAATTCGGATATTTATCGGGCTGGCCATCGTAGCCTTCGCTTTTATCCAGCGTTGGATGAACAAGGAGGAAAACCCGTATACCGGAAGAACACAGACCATAAGCATGAGCACCGAGCAGGAAATTGCCATCGGCCTGCAGAGTGCCCCGGAAATTACCCAGCAATTCGGGGGGCTGTACCCTGACGAAAAATTGCAGGCCTATGTCGACAAAATCGGCAGCGATTTGGTACAGAACAGTATCGCCAAGGAAACGCCCTATCAATATGACTTTCACCTGCTGGCCGACGACCAGACGGTCAATGCCTTTGCCCTGCCGGGCGGACCGGTATTTATTACCTATGCCCTGTTCAGGCAGTTGAACGAGGCCCAGTTGGCCGGCGTTCTGGGCCATGAAATCGGCCACGTCATCGGCAGACACTCCGCCGAACGTATCGCGGACAGCGAATTTTGGCAGACCCTCTCCACAGGCGCCTCTGTCGGGGCCGATATGGGCGGGGTTGTCGGTAGTATCGGCCAAAACACCCTTTTAAAAAACGGTCGTGGCGACGAACTGGAAAGCGACGACCTTGGAGTACGGTTTATGATCGAGTCGGGATACGACCCCGAGGAAATGATCCGGGTCATGGAAATTTTAAAGTCCGCCTCCGGGGGGACGGGCCGGATGCCGGAATTCCAAAGTACCCATCCCGACCCCGACAATCGCATTGAGCACATTCGGGAATCCATCGAGAAATACCGGAACCAGCAGTAAAAGTTTTAGGTCGAATCCACTCCTAACCCAGAATTCACAACCTGTGCAAAGCGGCACATCCGATATCAGCGTGCATTATTATTCTTTTTCGGGGTCGAACCACCATTAAATTCGATAAACCGCATGTAGGGGTATCGGTAATTTTAGTATCTTAGCACCATCCCAAGTTGCCACTTACCCCCTAGAATTTGACGCTTATAGCTGTGCCAAAAACACAACTATATGGGAACGCTATCGCACTTCCGGAATCTTTTCATTGAGGCATTTCAGGGCTGTAAGCCCGAGGTGGTCGTCGTACTTCTAAAAATATATTCGGTCTTTTGTGCCCTGATGTTGATTATGGCCGTTTATGCTTTTATGTACAGGGCCGTGAACGGGTTTGAATTCTAAACCTCCACACTTCATAGAGTTAGATACC
>DASSWC010000022.1:0-8799 GCA_035705395.1 Pricia sp.
TCAAGGCTTCGGGCGATTTGTCGCCGTTGAGGTACTGGGTGTGTGCATCGGAATTGAGTTCCTCGATCTTTTTTAGGATTTCGTACCCGAAACTGATATAGACCGTCATATCCTCCGCTTTCAGCTCTTTGACCAGTTGTAATGCTTTTTCAGCCATCCTCTGCCCCCGCTCCTTGGTTGTTGCGGGCTTTAACTCGCAGACCAACCGGGTCGAGGTATTGTTTTCCATTCCTGCTAGGAGGTATTCGCGCAAGGTGGGGAGTTTTTCGCCGTTTGATAACCGAAGACCGGCCAGTTCGGCATAGGGGGTATCTGAAATCAAAATCCCTTCAAAATCCTTATCGTGGTTGATGACCAAAATCTCATCGGCGGTCATTTGGACGTCGAATTCGGAACCGGTACAATTCAAGGCAATGGCATGTTTCAATGCGGCAATGGAATTTTCGGGATGTCCTTCCGCCTTCCAGGCCCCTCGATGGGCGACCACCTTGTTTTGGGCAAATTGGGGTTTGCCGACCTGCGTTCCACAGGTGCTAAAAAAAAACAAGGATATCAAAGCAGGAAGGTAGTACATAAGGTTTAAATTTACGGATTTGTTCAAAAATAATAGGGGCGGAACCGGTGCGGGATTCCTTTGAGGGTTTAAATGTAAGATTAAATTCCCGTCTATAAAAGTAGCGTTACCGTTCCTGTCAATTTTAGTATTTTTATCCGACAGTATGATAAAATAGGATGAATGAACTCAAGACGAGTTCAATACATACTGTGTAACAATTCAGTTTCAATGACCGAGAACGATTTTGTCCCATCCATTGCTTCAAATGCAAAGAATTACAGCGCTCAGGAGCAAAAAGGGGGACGGATAGCATGGCGGTCCCCGAGCAACATCGCGTTGGTCAAATATTGGGGGAAGGCGAACAACCAGATTCCGGCGAACCCGTCCATCAGTTTTACCTTGGATACCTGTGCGACAGAGACCATTATCACCTATGAAAAATTGGACGATGCGTCGCGCGGGGCTATACGGGACTCCTGTAAACAGAGTTTCAATTTATTTTTCGAGGGAAAACCCAAGCCGGATTTTAGGCCCAAAATTGAGACCTTTTTCGGGCGGACCGAGAAATACTTTCCCTTTTTAAAGGAATACCACCTCGATATCGAGACCTCGAATTCCTTTCCCCATAGCAGTGGAATCGCCTCGTCGGCATCGGGGATGAGCGCTTTGGCCTTATGCCTGATGGATATCGAAAAACAACTGTATCCGGACATGGAAGGGGATTTTTTCTATTGGAAAGCATCCTTCCTGGCCCGGCTGGGTTCCGGCAGTGCCTGTCGCAGTATCGTGGGCCCATTGGCGCAGTGGGGGTTTCATGAAGATATCGAGGGGAGTTCGGACCTTTACGGCATCCCGTATCCCCATAAAATCCATGAAACCTTTATACATTTTCAGGATACCATCCTATTGGTCGACGAGGGTCAAAAGCAGGTGAGCAGTACGGTGGGCCACGACCTGATGCACGGCCATCCTTTCGCCGAACGGCGTTTCGACCAGGCCGGTGCGAATCTGAAGGCATTGCGCCCGATTTTAGCGGAAGGAAATTTGAAGGATTTCATTAAAATCGTGGAGGGCGAGGCCCTGACCCTGCACGCGATGATGATGACCGGCCATCCCTATTTTATGCTGATGAAACCCAATACGCTGGAAATCATCCACAAAATATGGGCATTTCGTGAATCTTCGAAGGCCAACGTCTGCTTTACCCTGGATGCCGGCGCGAATGTACACGTACTCTATCCCGAGAACGAAAAGGAGACCGTGTACGAATTTATTAAAAACAATCTGCTGATGTTCTGTAAAAACGAGAAGCATATTTGCGACCGGACGGGCAATGGTGCAAAAAAGTTGGAATGATTTCAACCCGCTCATCGGCTTAAAATGACCGAATAGCGAATTTTATGGGGTCAAAAAAACTTTGAACCGAAATATCCGTTAATGATGGCAGCAAGCCGTTTTCAGATCGAAAATTCGTATCTTTGTGCTACCATTCCTTTAATGACATGAAAGGCCCGCTGTTTTATTCCAAAATCCTTCTCTTCGGGGAGTACGGGATCATAAAGGATTCCAAAGGTCTCTCCATACCCTACAATTTTTTTAAGGGAGCGTTGAAGACGGACGACAATCCGTCCGAAGCCGCCAAAAAGTCCAATCTGGGCCTGCGCGAATTTGCCGGATACCTCGAAATGGTGCGGAAGAACAGCCCGAACCTTGTGGACTTCGATTTTGAATCCCTTAAAAGCGACATTGCGGCGGGCATGTATTTCGACAGTTCCATCCCGCAGGGCTACGGGGTGGGCAGTAGCGGCGCCTTGGTTGCGGCCATCTATGACAAATATGCCAAGGATAAGATAACCATCCTCGAAAATTTGACCCCTGAAAAATTACAGCGCCTAAAGCGGATTTTCGGGAAGATGGAATCCTTTTTCCACGGAAAATCCTCGGGTCTTGATCCGTTGAACAGCTATTTAAGCCTTCCCATCCTTATCAATTCCAAGGAGGACATCGAATCCACCAGCATTCCCTCCCAGAATTTGGACGGGAAAGGGGCCGTATTTTTGCTAGATAGCGGTTCGACCGGTGAGACGGCGCCCATGGTGCAGCTTTTTATGGAAAAAATGAAGCAGGAAGGGTTCCGAAACATGCTTAAGAACCAGTTCATCAAACACACCGATGCCTGTGTCGAAGATTTTGTGAACGGCAACGTAAAGTCTCTTTTTGGCAACCTGAAACAGCTCTCCCACGTGGTGCTCGACAATTTTAAGCCGATGATTCCCGCCAAGTTCCACGAGCTGTGGAAGAAGGGCATCGAGACGAACGATTACTACCTCAAGCTGTGCGGTTCCGGCGGCGGGGGATATATTTTGGGCTTTACCCAGGACATCGACAAGGCAAAAAGGGCCTTGAAGGACTATAATTTGGAGGTGGTGTACAACTTCTAAGGTCTATGTACTAAAAGCCAGAATGACAGGATTGGATCCTGATTCCCTAGGAAATACCTGGCCCATCCTTTTTAATGCGTCTTATGTTAAGCCGAAAAAACAAGCTCCTACTTCTCAAGGTATTGAGTCTGTTTTCTGTAGTAAGGGGCTACAACATTCTGATCATAGCCCTGGCACAATACCTGGCATCCATTTATATATTGGCCCCCGAAATGCCGCTGCGGGATGTGGTATTCGACCTGAACCTGTTCATGATCGTAGTCGCTTCGGCCCTGGTCATCGCCAGTGGGTATATCATCAACAACTTTTACGACGCCGAAAAAGACCTTATCAACAAGCCCCGAAAGAGCATGTTGGATCGGCTGGTCTCCCAGCGTTTCAAATTATCGACTTATTTTGTGCTCAATTTTTTATCGGTATTCACCGCCAGCTATGTCTCCTTTCGGGCAGTACTCTTCTTTTCGGCCTACATCTTCGGTATTTGGCTGTATTCGCACAAGCTGAAACGGGTGCCGTTTTTGGGGAATTTCGTTTCCGCCATTTTGGCCATCTCCCCTTTTTTCGCCGTATTTGTCTACTACAAGAATTTCGATACCGTTATCTTCGTGCATGCGATGTTCCTCTTTTTGCTGATCTTGGCCCGGGAAATGGTCAAGGACTTGGAAAATATGACCGGGGATATGGCACAGAACTACAAGACCATCCCCATTCTATACGGTAGCGGGGTGTCAAAGTTGTTGATATCCCTCTTGATCTTGCTCACCTTAGTTCCCTCTTTATTATTGATCCTCATGTTCGATGTGGGCCATATGCACTATTATTTTATGGGATGCGTCTTGCTCTTGCTACTGTTTCTCGTGCTTTTGCTGAAATCGGGGACCAAGAAACACTACGTTTGGCTGCACAATATCCTGAAGTTTATTATTGTCTTAGGGGTCTTTAGTATTTTATTGATCGATGTAGATTTAGTGCTGAACCGGATACTTTAAATTTTTGACTTGTACAAGGGCGCGTAAGAATTACATCAGGATTTTTCTCCCGTCCACACAGAATGTTCTGTCATTCACACACAAAGGTAAAGTTTGTCTTTACTAGTAGCCTATCTTTAATACTAAGTTCAACATACCAATGGGTGAATCACGCAATCCTTTATAGATTTATTAACCCTTAAATTTTTTAACTATGGAAGCAAAAATGAACTATGAAAACGATTTGATGGAACACCTGTCCAACGGCAGGATGAGCAAGGCGGCACTAAAAAAGTATTCTTCCGTCATCGCAACCTTGCGCAAGCACGACGTGATTGTTGACAGAATATGGAAATACGGTATCCCTTGGCCTGACGGGGTGGTCGTTCGCGGAAGACTGGGGATCGATGACATTGTGAAACTGAAGGAACTTTTTAAAATTCCCGAACTTAACGGTATCGAGGTATTTCCCTTGGGTATCCCATATCCCGACCTGTTGGACGTACGATTTAAGATAGGGGAACAAATCGTAAAAGGATGAATGCCAACGCGGAAGGGGGTTGCAGCAATGCTGAAATGACACGGGAGCACCCATTTTTGGATGGCTTCCGTGTCATCCATCTCCATCCTACCTTAAGATGTAATCTTGCTTGCAAGCATTGCTATTCCAGTTCCGCACCGGGGTTGAAAAAAGAATTGCATCCAAAAGAAATAACGGCTTTTTTAAAATATGCCCGGGAATACGGGTTCAACGCACTTTCGGTATCCGGTGGGGAACCTTTTTTATACTCCGGCCTGGAGCAGGTACTGACCGAAAGCAAAAAATTAGGCTATAAAAATATAGTGGCCTCCAACGGTATGCTGCTCAAAACACAAAGGGCAAGAGGAATATTGGAGTCCATTGACCTTATCGCCATAAGCATTGATGGCGACGAGCAGTTACATGATGAAATGCGGAACCAAAAAGGAGCCTATGCCAAAATGCTCGAAGGGGTGGCCGTCCTGAAAAAATTAAAGAAGGAATTTGGTTTTATCCATACCCTTACCCCAAGGAGTTGGGATGTACTACTGGAGCTTTTCAGGTTTGCCAACGACCAGGGGGCAAAACTATTGCAGGTACACCCTCTTGAACTGTACGGAAGGGCCGCAACGGAGATGGCCGATGCAGTTACAGATCAGGAATTTCTTCACAAGGTTTATATTCTTGGCAACTATCTAAAAAGTAAATACTACCCTGAAATGTTGGTGCAATTGGATTTTTTACACCGCGAAAATATCCTTGAACATCCCGAAACAGCGAGTTATTTCGGTGCAGGCTTTTCTGCCGATTGCGATACCTTTTCAAAGGCACTCAAGACCATTGTCATCGATGAGCATGGGAATGTTGTACCGATATCCTACGGTTTTTCCAATCGGTTCCTGATTGGAAATATTGGGGATTCATGGCATAGAACAAATATGTTCGAACGCTACCTTGCCCATACATGGGGACTTCTGTATCAGCTCTTGGAGCGGACCTATTATGAAATCGTCGCGGATGAGGAAAATGATCTGGTGGTGTGGACGGAACTGATCGTCAAGAACAGCCACCTCTATCAGCTTCAAAGCTCCTTTGCGGACTCGTAACAAAAAATGGATTATTATGGGAAGAATTATACGGAATCGCGATACCGATAAACCCCGACGGGTCGGTCGTGATCACTATCCGATCCGACTTCCGGGAATCGGTAGGTCGAACTATTTATTGATATTGAGCCTTTTTATTGGCATACTACTGGCAACCGGCTGTTCGTCGACCACCGTACTGCTGGCCAATTTTAAGAACGACACCATCGGATCGCCCCCGGCGGCGGCCCAACCCACGGGTACGGTCTCCCTCGTGCCGGGTGCAGGCATCATTACAGTGGTAGCGGCGCCCAGACCCGAACTTCCGGTGAACAACTGGTGCCAAATCGGCCATCCGACCGCACAGTCCGACCTGACCCAGCTTACGGGCAAGTTTACCCAATTTGGAATAGGCAGTTATGGGCTTTTGGCCAGTATGCACATCCCAAGTGGTAGCGGGGTGGTTACGGTTCAGTTCGAAGCATCGGAAGAAAGTCCTTTGCCCTTCGGCGATTTTTTGCATCTGGACTTTATGCCCGAAGGCGATGTACGGATCGATGACGGCAGTTCCCGATTTGGAAACTTTCCAAGGGACAAGAACTTTGTGCTGTCCGTAAACTTGGTAATTACGGCCACAACCGCAACCGCTGAAATTTCACTTTTGGGGGGCGAGGCCTCCGGCAGCACCAACGTGACCATAGGGTCCAACGTTCTTGCCTTGGCCCGTCAGTTCGGGGCGGTAAGCTTTCACGTCGGCTTTTTGCATAAGGCGACCTTTTTTGTGGACGACATTATCGTTACTCGGAAAAACCAGTAAATCGGGCTGTTCCTTTTATGGGGCGCTGCACCGCATTAGGCTAGGTATTGCGGGAACATCCTTATGGTGCGAAGAGAAAAATAGGTCAGGCTATAGCCCATACGATCAATACGATTAACAAGTAATGATTAGTATATGAAAAGAAACTATTTTGTGGCCTCCATACTAGGTTTGATCGCAATGCCGCATTTGTCGTTTTTGAAAGCAAATGACATCCTTAATGAAAAAATAAAGGGATTCAAGGTAAGCTCAGGAGAAGGAAGAAAGTACGGGCATCTACGACTGCGTGGCGTTAATTCCAATGTACTTGATTTGAAAGTAGGCAATGATGATACCAATGGCAATATAGCGATTTTTGAACAGACCTCCGTTTCGAGAGGATGGGGAACCCCATTGCACGTACATCATTTACAGGATGAGGTATTTTACGTGGTGATGGGAAGTTACTACTTTAGGGTAGGTGATGAAACGTATCGTTTATTAAAAGGGGATACTATTTTCTTGCCGAAGAAAATACCCCATGCCTGGACCCAAGTCTCAAAAAAAGGAAAAATGCTCGTACTTTTTCAACCTGCGGGTAAAATGGAAAAATTTTTCAGCACGATGTCCAAAATAGGTTACGAGCCAAATCCGGAAGAGTTTGCCAAGATTTTTGCGGATAACGACATGCAGGTTGTCGGGCCTCGCTTGGAAATCAAAAAATTCGGGAACCTTTTTTAAAAACACAGCTTCAAGCCGTGTTTTTGTTAGACACCTATGGTAAGCCGGCAAAGGCGCCCACTTTATGATAACGTTCACCAAACCGAAACACATGCCGGAGGAAGCATTTGAAATGGGTATGAAATTATTGGATGGGGAACTGAATACATTAAGGCTAATACTGGAACGGAAATAATTTTGTCAACCATCGGTAATTTCAAATTTGGCAAATCTATGTGGGTAAATGGGAGTCGGATGGGGCAAACATAGAAATATTTCAAAATGAGTGGAACTACGCTCAAGATCATCTGCAACGGCTTCTGTCTTTTTCCTTGAAATCAGACCGTTAAATGGCTTTCCTTACTATATTTGTAGGGTCATCATGCCATGTTTCGTTTTCTGCCCATACTATTTCTTATAATTTCGCCGTGGTCGGGGACGGGCCAGACCATGCAAATCATCGACAGTCTTCGGAATGAACTTGAGCGCCATCCCAAAACAACTACAACACGGGTGGATATTCTTAACGATCTGGGCTATTACTATTGGATCGTAAATTCCAATACATCGGTGGCGTATGGCAATAAAGCCTTGAAACTTGCCGAGGAATTGGATTATCCTGAAGGTGCAGCATTGGCGAAAAGGGTCCTTGGCGTATCGTATTGGACGTTGGGGCAGTTTAAACCGGCGCTTGAGAATTTGACCTCGGGAGAAGAAATATACCGTGAAATCAACGATGGGGAAGGGGCGGCCAATTGTCTTATGAACAGTGGGATGGTCTATGCGGATATTGGGGATCATGAAAAGGCCCTGGAAATTTATGACCGATCTATAGGACAGTTTGCAAAATTAGGCCTTACGAGGCGCATAGCCACCACGTTTACAAAAATCGGATCGGTTCTCATTGAAAAAAACCAACGTACCGAGGCGAAGGAATATCTTACCAACGCATTGACCATGCATGCCCAGGATGGCTATAACTATGGAATGTCCGAAGCCCACAATAGATTAGGAATTCTTCACCTGATGCAGGACGAACTGGAATTAGCGGATTACCATATCAAAAAATCCATGGAACTCGGTGAAACCGTTGATGACGAGGATGGGCGAATAAGCAACCTGATACAGTTGGGAAAACTCTACAGATCGCGCAATGATTACGCGGCCTCTGAAAAACAATTGAATTCGGCATTGGACAAGGCTAGGAAAAAAGGCCTGCTCAAGTACCAGGTAAATGCATTGAAGGAGTTGAAATTGCTGAAAAGGCAACAGGGCAGGTTGGAGGAATCCGTTCAATATTATGACGCCTATATCGCGCTAAGGGATTCCGTACACAATACGGATAAATCAAGACAGATCGCGGTTATGGAATTCGCCAGGGAAATGGACGACCAGGAAAAGGAAATAGCCCTGTTACGACAAAGGGAAAGAACGGGCACTATTATCAACTGGAGTATCGGAACGGGGGCATTGGGACTTATGATTTTCGGTTTTTTGATGTATAGGAACGGTAAACAGCGTACCGCCAAAAACCATGAACTACTGCTGCGCAAGCAGGAATTGCTCGCATCAAAGGAAGAACTTGCAAAGACCGCTTTGGAAAATGCCCACCTAAAACAAAATGAACTTGCACAGGACCTGGATTTCAAAAACAAGGAACTGACTTCCTATACCCTCAACTTTGTCCAGAAGAACGAACTTTTACAGCGACTG
>DASSWC010000023.1:0-4064 GCA_035705395.1 Pricia sp.
CTTCTTTCCACGGGCAAACATCCTCGAGCCAAGTCGTAGGCAAATAAACGCGATTAAAAAAGGAATGTTGCAGTGGCCGGAGATTGTGTTTTTAGATCAAGTCATTGATTTGGGCATACTGCAACAGCATAATCGTCTTCGCGTCCTTGATTTCCCCGGCATGCACCATCCTCACGGCCCTATCAAAAGAATATTCCAGCACCTCAATGTTCTCGGTCTCGTTTTCCGCACCGCCGCCCTTCCCGATTTTCATGCTTTCCTCGTATTCCGCAAGGTAAAAATGCATGATTTCGGTAACGGCCCCCGGCGAAGTGTAGGCTTCGAGCACCTTTTTCACCTTCTCCACCCGATACCCCGTCTCCTCCTCCACTTCCATTTTGATACGGGCTTCGGAATGGGCGCCGTCGAGTACTCCTGCGCAGGCCTCTATCATCATCCCGTTTTCGTTACCGTTGACAAAGGTCGGCATCCGAAATTGCCGCGTCAGTATTACGGTCCTTCGTTGTTTATTGTATAACAGGATGCACGCCCCGTTCCCCCGGTCGTACGATTCCCGTTCCTGGGTTTCCCAGTAGCCGTCCTCCCGCTGGTAGTCATAGGTGTACTTGTTAAGCGTATACCAGTTGTCGGAGAGGATTTCTTTTTGGATGTTTTTTATGGTACCGTTTTTCAAATTGGGGTTTTAAGGTGGATAAAATTATAGATTTCCAACAAGGGTTCTTCCTTTATATGCATATTTTTTAGGTAAATTTGGTGGTCTGAATTTCAAGTGTACAGCGAACCCTGCAAAATGACCCCATGATAAGAACTGCATTTCTATCCATTATATTCCATCTCGTCACCACTACCCTTTTCGCCCAAACCGAAAGCCTGCCACGGGTCGCCATTGCCGGTCTCGGTATCGAATCGAGTACGTTCTCGCCGGCCCAATCCACCGAGGAAGCCTTTCACGCCAAGACCGGGGATTCCATTTTTTCACGCTATCCTTTTTTGGCCGAGGGTTCAAAAATGCGTCAACGGGCGGAATGGGTGCCGACCTTGGTCGGAAAATCCCTTCCCGGGGGCATCGTTACCCGGGAGGCCTATGAATCCCTGACGGGCAAAATCCTCACTATGCTAGAGGAAAATGGACCGTATGATGGGCTCTTTTTCGACATCCATGGCGCCATGAGCGTAGTGGGACTCGACGATCCCGAGGGCGACCTAATCAAACGGATTCGGGATGTTATCGGGACGGAAACCCTGATTTCGACCTCGATGGACCTCCACGGGAACGTTTCCAAACGCCTGGCCCGGCATACGGACCTGATTACGGCCTATCGTATGGCGCCGCACGAAGATGCCATGGAATCCAAGAAACGGGCGGTGGACAATCTATTGGAGCGGCTTGAAAATGGCAAGGGAAAACCGAAGTACAAAGCGTGGATTCCCGTTCCCATTCTACTGCCGGGGGAAATGACCAGCACCCGGATCGAACCGGGAAAAAGCCTGTATGCCAAGGTCCCTACCGTTGCCAATCGGGAAGGGGTTATCGATGCCGCTATTTGGATCGGGTACGCCTGGGCCGATGAACCGCGCAACCATGCGGTGGTCATGGTCACCGGCGATGATAAGGAAAACGTAGTGGGAGGCGCCGAGAAGCTCGCCCAAAGTTTTTGGGAGGTCCGAAAGGAATTCGAGTTCGTGGCTCCCGTCGCTTCCTTAAAGGAAAGTCTGGACAAGGCCATTGCCAGTGATAAAAAACCCTTTATGATAAGCGATATGGGGGACAACCCAACCGCTGGCGGTGCGGGTGATGTCACCTGGACGCTGCAAAAAATACTGGCGCGGCCGGAATTCAAAACCAAAAACGGACCTTCACTTATTTACGCATCCATTCCCGGTCCAAAACTAATTCAAGAGGCCATCGAGGTCGGGGTCGGCGGCAAGGTCGATGCCCCTGTCGGGGCTATAGTCGATAGTCGTTTTGCGCCGCCAATCCAGTTGTCGGGAACGGTAAAGGCCATAAAACAGGGAGATCGGGATGCGGAGACGGAAGTGGTCGTCCAAACCGGAAGCATACAGGTTATTGTGACTAAAAAAAGAAAGCCCTACCATCATAAAAGCGATTTTACGGATTTAGGACTCCATCCCGAAAAGACAGATATCATCGTGGTCAAAATAGGCTATCTCGTACCGGAACTCTACGATATGCGGGGGGATTGGATTATGGCGTTGACCCCCGGCGGGGTGGACCAAAATCTGGAAAGGCTCGGATATAAACGGATAAAAAGACCCATGTTTCCGTTGGATAAGGACATGAAAAAGCCGGATCTCAGTGCCCGGCTCATCCCGGCTTCAAATCGGCAGTAGGCCGAATGGAATGAGGGCCTACCGCATTCGTGCCTTAAAACTCAGCAACGTACGGTCCATGTCGATTTTGGAAAGCGGTTTATCCAAATGGTTTCGGATTGCCGAATGTGCCTTAGCCCGCTCCCTATCCCTGGAATTCGAAAAAGCGGAAAGTATGTAGATGTCCGATATCTTATGGTTTACCGAAATACGGGCGAGTTCTTCCAAAAACCGCCATCCATCCATATCGGGCATGATTAAATCCAAAAAGATGATGTCGGGCAGTTCCCGATCGTCGTTTATTTTTTCGGTATAGGCCTGCAGTGCGCTTTCGGCGCTGTCAAAATCTAGTACCTTGGCATTGATTTCCGATTGTTCTATCCGATATCGCGTGGTATACAGTGAAATCAAATCATCGTCGATAATCCAAATAACCAATGGAGTAGCTTTATGGGAATAATTCATGCGTGAAAGGACGTAAGATAGGAATTTAAGTTTACATTAACGCAAGTTTCACAGGATACCACGCCGGTTGTAAGGATAAGCCTTAAAAGGGTGTCAGAGGGTTACGGCTTTGTTCAAGTAGTGACAAAACGGATTTGTAAATGATCAAAAGGGACACGCAATTTGTCAAAACCGGTTGTCCCCGTCCAGCAAATTTCCGAGTCCCCCTAGAATACTGCCTTCCCCCTTGTCCTTTCCACCTTTTGGGATTGCCGCCAGCACCCTACCGGCCAAACGGCTAAAGGGCAAGGATTGGATGTAGACCGTTCCGGGACCTTGCAACCGGGCGAAGAAAAGGCCCTCACCCCCAAAAATACTATTTTTGATTCCGCCAACGAATTGGATATCATAATCGACTTGATGGGTAAAGCCTACGAGACAACCGGTATCTACCCGCAAAACCTCACCCGGAGCCAATTGCTTCTTGGCCAAGGTACCCCCCGCATGGATAAAGGCCATTCCGTCCCCCTCCAGTTTTTGCATGATAAAGCCCTCACCACCGAATAGTCCCCTTCCCAAGCGTTTCGAAAATTCGATACCGATACGCACACCCTTTGCCGCACATAAAAAGGCATCCTTTTGGCAGACGAATTTCCCTTCGATTTCCGAAAGATCTATGGGAAGGATTTTTCCGGGATAGGGCGACGCAAAACTGATTTGTTTCTTGCCCGTTCCCGCATTGAGAAAGGCGGTCATAAATAGGTTTTCTCCGGTCAGAATCCGTTTTCCCGCGGAAAATATTTTGCCCAGAACCCCTTTTTCCTGATTGGAACCGTCGCCGAAAATGGTATCCATCGCTATTTCCGAATCCATCATCATAAAACTACCGGCTTCGGCCACTACGGCTTCTTGAGGGTCGAGCTCGATTTCGACATATTGCATTTCTTCCCCAAAAATCTGATAATCAATTTCGTGTGCGTTCATGGTTGAAACATTAGGTTGTTTGTTTTGTTCGTTACTTTTTCAGCCGTACGGTCCATTCAAAATGAAAGGTGGAGACCACGATCCCATCCTCGTTCACGCCTGTGGACTGCATCCAAAAGGTCTGCCCCTCTCCCGTCTCCACGGTGCTGTCTATTGCGTCGCCCACTAAGTGCCCGTCTTCACAGGTAAAGATAATTCTTCCCCTAGCTTTCTTGGAGAAATTGGCCTTGTTGTTGGCTACCAGCATTGAAATTTTGTGGCCGCTTTTGCGAATTTGGGCGATGACCATAGCTCCCGTACTAAGC
>DASSWC010000024.1:0-6408 GCA_035705395.1 Pricia sp.
CGATCATGGCGAACATAAAGCCTTGCAGTGTCTCGCCGCCGAAAATGAAAATCGCCACCAATACCACCAAGGTTGTCGCCGAGGTGTTCAAGGTGCGGCTCAAGGTGCTGTTCAAGGCCAGATTGGTATTCACACCACCGCGCCATCCTTTTTCGGCGATTATTTCACGGATGCGGTCGAACACGACCACGGTATCGTTAATGGAATACCCGATGACCGTCAATATCGCCGCGATAAAAGCCTGATCGATTTCCATGCTGAAGGGCATGACCTTACCGAAGAGGGAGAATACACCCAGTACGATCATCACATCGTGAAAAACGGCGGTTACGGCACCCAGGGAAAACTGCCATTTTCTAAATCGAAACAAAATGTACAGGAAGACCACGGCCAGCGATCCGATAATCGCCAGGAACGCATTGTTCTTGATATCGTCGGCAATGGTAGGGCCGACCTTTATCGACTGCATGATTCCGACGGCCTTGCCTTCGCTACCGACCCGAAATTCTTCTTGGCTGGTACCGTCCGGCAGGTATTTTTGCAGGGCATTATAAAGCATGGTCTGTATTTCATTATCTATCTCGGTACCCTCGACATCGACTTTGTAGGGCGTCGTTATCTTGATCTGGTTATCTTCACCAAAGGTTTTGACCGTGGTGCCACTTCCAAAAACATCGTTCAGTTCGGAGGCAATCTCGGAGGGATTCACGGCCTGTTCAAAACGCACTTGGTACGATCGGCCCCCGATAAAGTCCACTCCTTGCTGCAATCCGTTCGTGAACAAGGAAATTACCGCGACCACAACCAAAATACTGGAAAAAATATAGGCAATTTTCCTTTTGGCCAGGAAATCGATATTGATATTTTGGAACAGACCCTTGGTCAATGCGGTGGAGAAATCTAGCCGTCTTGTCCTTCCCTCGAGGTACCAATCCACCAACAAACGCGTGATAAAGATGGCCGTAAACAACGAGGTTACGATACCGATAAGAAGGGTCGTAGCGAAACCTTTGATCGGTCCAGATCCAAAAACAAAAAGAATAATGGCCGTCAGGCCGGTGGTAATGTTGGCATCCAAAATGGAGGAAAGCGCGTTGCCGAAACCATCCGAGACGGCCTGGGCCTTGCCTTTGCCCTTAGCGATTTCTTCCTTGATACGTTCAAAGATCAGCACATTGGCATCCACCGACATACCGATGGTCAAAACGATACCGGCGATACCGGGCAGGGTAAGCACGGCACCAAGACTCGTAAGCACCCCAAATATTAAAAGAATATTGAAGAGCAATGCGATATCGGCGAATACACCTGCCCTTCCATAGTATAAAACCATCCAGAGCAAAACAAAGCCCATGGCGATAATGAACGATGTGAGTCCACTATCGATAGCCTCCTGCCCCAAGGAAGGCCCTACGACCGCGGATTGTATGATATCCGCGGCGGCGGGCAACTTACCCGCCCGCAATACGTTCGCAATATCCTTGGTTTCGTTGACCGTAAAATCACCGGTTATTTCGGTTCGGCCCCCTGATATCGGCCCGAGGGCTCCTGGTGCAGTGTAGACCTTGTTATCGAGCACGATGGCGATACCGGTTTGGTTATTATACGAGTCCCCGGTAAGTTCTTCCCATTCCTTAGCCCCCCGAGTATTCATGGACATGGTAACAACGGGGCTCCCATTTTGGAACTCATTGCGCGCGTCGCTGACTACGTCGCCGCCCATTCTTGGGATGCCCTCCCGGTTGGATTTTAAGGCAAAGAGGGAGGCCACCTCGGAATCTTCAGAAGGTCTTTCCCATAGAAATTTTACGAACTGCAGTTCGGGGGGAAGTAACCGGCGGATTTCCCTTTTTCTCAGCATGGCTCCCACCTCGGCGGTATCCTCCACGGCGGCAAATCCCACGGCGTAGCTTCCGGTCTGCCCGAGCTGAAACTTTTCGAAAAGGGGATTGCTTCCGGCTGCCGTATCCAGGGAGTCTTCCGCAACATCCGATAAGAGGGAATCGATTTCCGACTCTTCCTTGGCGGGCTGCTCCTCTTCGACGGCCGTAGTATCGACCATCGACTTTAGTTGTTCATTGGCCTGAAAAAAGAAGGCCTGCAAATTTTGATTATCGGGCCGGTAGGTTTCCCAAAATTCCAGTTCCGCGGTACTGGATAAAAGGTCTTGGGCACGGTCAATGTCACGGGCACCGGGCAGTTCTACCAAGATCCGGCCGGAAGTTCCTTCCCGCTGAATATTGGGCTGGGTGACCCCGAACCCGTCGATACGTTCGCGCAATACCTCGAAGGCGGAGACCACCGATTCGTCGACCTTTCTGCGGATGATGGGTTTTACCTCCTCATCGCTCATCTGAAAATTCACCTCGTCGCTCAAACCCTTGTTGGCAAAAATATCGGGCGAGGCCAGTTTCGTATCCCCGCTTATCTTGTCCCAAGCTTCAAAGAAGAGCGCCAAATAGGTGTCATCGCTATCTTTTGAGGCCGCATCGGCGTTGGCCAGGGCCTTGTTGAAAATGGGGTTTTTGGAGTTGTCGGCCAATCCCTTTAAAATATCCTTGACCGAAATCTGTAGGGTGACGTTGATACCCCCTTTGAGATCGAGGCCCTTGTTCAGTTCCTTTTTCTTGGCTTCGTTGTAGCTGGTAAATCCAAAAACGGTCTGGTCACCGATGGAATCAAGGTACTGGGTCTCCACTTCCTGTCGTTTGGCCACATAGTTTTCCTCGTTTGTGGAAACTTGGTTTACGGCGAAGTTTTCCGCGTCGTTTTCCAGCTTACTGGCGATAAAGGTATAGGATAACTGGTAGATGCTCACCAACCCGAAAAGCAGGGCGAAAAGCTTTATAAGTCCTTTATTTTGCATGGTTTGCGTTAATTTTAAAGGGAGTTGCGTTAATTTTAAAGGTGCCTTTTTATTTAGCGTGCAAATATATGGATTTTATGAACGTATTGGGCAATATATTTGGGAGTTATTCACCCGTCAAAAAAACATCCGCCGAAGGGTATTCCCTTGGCGGATGCTTGTTTTTGGTGGACCATCGATTTTTACAGTTCCAATAATCCGTTGGTTTTTTTCACGCCTTCCGCGCTTTCCTGCATTTTGGATTTTTCGGCATCACTGAGCGGGATATCGACAATTTTTTCGATACCGTCGCGGCCTAGGATGACGGGTACGCCGATGCAAATATCGTCAAGATCGTATTCGCCTTCAAGCAGGGTGGAGCAGGGAAACATTTTCTTTTGGTCGCAGGCGATGGCCTGTACCAGACCGGAGACCGCTGCGCCGGGGGCATACCAGGCACTGGTACCTAAAAGTTTGGTGAGGGTCGCCCCGCCCACTTTGGTATCCTCCGCCACTTGCTGCAAGCGGTCTTTCGATAAAAATTCCGATACCCTGATACTGTTACGGGTGGCATGGGAAGTCAACGGCACCATGCCCGTATCGCTATGCCCCCCGATGACCATCCCATCGATATCGGAAATGGGTGCCTCCATGGCTTCCGCCAAACGGTATTTGAAACGGGCACTATCGAGCGCGCCGCCCATACCGATAATTTTGTTTTTGGGAAGCTCGGTGGTCTTGTGAACCAGATACGTCATGGTATCCATCGGATTGCTGACCACGATTATGGTGATGTCGGGGGAATGCTCCACGAGACTGGCCGCGACGGATTTAACGATTCCCGCATTGATACCGATGAGCTCCTCTCGGGTCATCCCCGGTTTTCTGGGGATGCCGGATGTAATAACGGCAATATGGCTATCCGCCGTTTTGGCATAGTCGCCGGTCACGCCCGTTATTTTGGTATCGAACCCGTTTAAGGATGCGGTCTGCATCAGATCCATCGCCTTGCCCTCGGCGTAACCTTCCTTAATATCCAATAAAACGACCTCGGCCGCAAAATTCTTGATGGCAATATACTCCGCACAGCTTGCGCCCACGGCTCCTGCCCCTACTACGGTAACTTTCATGGTTTGTAATTTTCCCCAAAAATAAACATTCCCTCGTAAAAAAGTCCGATGAAATGCCGATAAATGCCTTGTGGAAAAACGGGAAGCATTGGATGAAGAACACGGAGTGTTAAAGGAATTTGCGCTTCAACGAATAATGGATGCATTTTTATACCATACGTCGAATTTTTGCAATAGCGGAGCGCCGGTCTGCGTTCTTTTTACTATTAGAGCCCAAGCCTGTCTATTGTGTGATCGGTTCCCCAAAATTTTACGGCATGAAAAAACTATTTTCACTATTGGCCATTATCGGCATCATCTTGGCCAGCAACTGTACGCGGAATCCCGAAAACAATTATGCCGTTACCGGAATCTGGTCCGATGTGGAAATTAGTACGGCCACCGACACACAAAAAGAAGTGGAGCTTCGCCAAGAATGAATCTTAGGGGACTCTAGTCAAGTTCCTTTGCGCTTCAAAGAGCGCCTATTTCAAATACGCAAAAAGCCGCAGTCATGGGGACTGCGGCTTTTAATTATGTTTACTACGCATCAATATTCGCATATTTGGCGTTCTTTTCGATAAACTCCCGTCGCGGGGGTACCTCGTCGCCCATCAGCATACTGAAAACGCGATCGGTTTCGGTGGCATTGTCGATGGTAATCCGCCTAAGGATGCGGAACTGGGGATCCATGGTGGTATCCCACAACTGCTCCGCGTTCATTTCACCAAGACCTTTGTAGCGCTGTATACTGACGCCGCCGCTGTAGCTTTCCGAAATCTCGTCGCGTTCCTTGTCGGACCAGGCGTAGCGTTTTTTGCTGCCTTTTTTGACCAGATATAAGGGGGGCGTGGCGATGTATACATGTCCGCTTTCGATCAGTTCGCGCATATAACGGAAAAAGAAGGTCAGGATCAAGGTCTCGATATGGCTACCGTCGACATCGGCATCACACATAATGACCACTTTATGATAGCGCAGTTTTTCGAGATTCAGGGCCTTGCTGTCCTCTTCCGTTCCTATGGTGACGCCCAAGGCGGTATAGATGTTCTTGATTTCCTCGTTTTCGAAGACCTTGTGGGACATCGCTTTTTCGACGTTCAAAATTTTACCCCGTAAGGGAAGGATGGCCTGGAACCTACGGTCCCTTCCCATTTTAGCGGTACCTCCTGCGGAATCACCCTCCACCAAAAAGACCTCGCACTGGGCGGGATCCTGTTCTGAGCAGTCGGATAGTTTTCCGGGCAGGCCCCCGATGCTCATCGGATTTTTGCGCTGTACCATTTCCCGTGCCTTAGTGGCGGCATGCCGGGCCTGGGCTGCGAGTTTGACCTTTTCGACAATGGCCTTGGCATCGTCGGGATGCTCTTCCAGATAATTGGTCAACATTTCGGAGACCGCTTGCGAAACGGAGGCCGAAACCTCACGGTTACCCAGTTTGGTCTTGGTCTGACCCTCGAACTGGGGTTCGGCCACTTTAACGGATACTATAGCGGTGAGGCCCTCCCGGAAATCATCCCCTTGTATCTCAAACTTGACTTTGTCCAACATCCCGGAGGCATCGGCATATTTTTTCAGGGTGGTCGTCAGTCCCCTTCGGAATCCCGAAAGGTGCGTCCCCCCTTCATGGGTATTGATATTGTTGACGTAGGAATGCAGGTTTTCGGTATAACTGTCATTGTAGATCATGGCGACCTCAACGGGAATATCATTTTTTTCCCCTTCCATCGAAATGACGTTTTTGATCAACGGATTGCGGGTACCATCCAAAAAGCGGATAAATTCCTTTAGGCCCTCGTCGGAATAAAAGGTTTCGGAAAGAAATTCCCCCTCCTTATTTTTTTGCCGCCGGTCCGTAATCGAAATCGTGACCCCTTTGTTCAAAAAGGATAGTTCGCGCATACGGTTGGAAAGCGTCTCATAGCTGTATTCGATGGACTGGGTAAAAATCCGGGTATCGGGATGGAAGGTCACCACCGTACCCCGCTCGTCGGTCTCGCCGACGCTCTTGACAGGATATAGGGCTTTGCCCCGTTCGTATTCCTGCTCCCAAATTTTACCGTTGCGATAGACCGTGGCCTTCAAATGGTCGGATAGGGCGTTGACAACGGACACCCCGACCCCGTGCAATCCTCCGGAAACCTTGTAGGAGTCCTTGTCAAATTTGCCCCCGGCACCGATTTTCGTCATGACCACCTCCAGGGCGGAAATTCCCTCCTTTTTGTGCAGGTCCACGGGAATACCGCGACCGTTGTCCTTCGTGGTGATGGAATTGTCCTCGTTGATAATGACGCTGATCTGGTCACAGTGCCCGCCCATAGCCTCGTCGATGGAGTTGTCCACCACCTCGTAGACCAAATGGTGCAGCCCTCGGCTGCCCACATCTCCGATATACATTGAGGGACGCATACGCACGTGTTCCATACCCTCGAGGGCCTGGATACTATCCGCGGA
>DASSWC010000025.1:0-9467 GCA_035705395.1 Pricia sp.
TGATGATCGGTCAAAGTACTTTCTACAAGTACCTCAAGGTATTGGGGATTTCAAAGAAAAACAAATTCAAACCCAAAGCAAAAACCGGGATACAAGCCGTTCGCCCCAATGAATTTTTGCACGTGGACACCACCTTTTGGAAACTTCCCACTGGGGAAAAAACCGCAACGGTTTTTGTTTCCGATAATTTTTCCCGGCATATTTTGGGAAACTGTTCGGCCTTATCGCATGGGTTTCGGAATGTGAAGTTGGCTTTGCAACAATCTGTGGAAACCATCCGGCAATATTGCCCGGAGCAGATCAAAACCCACTTGATCGTCGATGGTGGTGGGGAAAACAATGCCCTGGAAATAGAAAATTTTGTGGAGACCGCCAAAAACCCTGAACTTATTAAATGGATCGCCCAAAAGGATATTGCTTATTCAAATTCGCCGGTGGAAGCGGTGAACAAAATTTTCAAACGCTACTTACGACATTTTCAACCACAAGATTTTCAGTCTTTTCAAAAATGCGTGGATTTCTTCATCGGGGATTATACCAAGAAAAGGCCGCACGGTTCCATAAACGGCCTTACGCCCTTTGAGGCCTATACGGGAAACAACCCTTTTCCCGACCTGAAAATGGACTTTCAACAGGCGCGACAAAATCGAATCGCCGCCAACCGGAAAGCCAAGTGTTTTGTTTGTTGATCGAGGCCATAAGAGATTTGGACCTATCTTTATTTTCTATCCCGTTGTTTGCAGTCAAAAAACCCTTAGTACCAAAACGATTTAATTTATGGTCCAAAACATCTTGGAACAATAAGATACTTGAACTTTTTCTTTAAATGTTTTTGGATTTGGCAGACTTTTTAAAATAGTTGTTTTCAGTACGTTTCGTTATAACGAAGTGAAATTCATAGAAAAGCCGTAGAAGTTGCACATTTATTCGCTGGGGATAACCTCATCTTCTCTATCCAATAAATCCCATAAGTAGTACTTATTCAACTTTTTTTTAATTGCCAATAATTGATATATGACATTTCCAAAATCTTCATCATTGGGATATGTCATTGAATTGGATATAAACAAAGTACTTGGATATAGACCTCCAAATGAGTTTAGAATATATTCAAAATCCCACCCAAATTTCTTTGATTTAAAAAATGTATCCTTATAATCCGCTTTGAGTATTTGTACAATTCCTGAAATTAAATCATCTATATTTTCATAAACCACACAATTATTAATATAAAGTTCAGCCTTATCATTCTCTATTACCTCAGTATCTTTAGAATTAATTATCGTTTCTTTTATTTTGGATAAATCATTATCAGACACTTCTCTAAAAGTTATTGAGAACTCATTTTTTAATATTTCGTAGTCTACCTGATAAAAGTCTTTCTTTCTAAATATATCTAAAAATCTTTCTATTGCCCTCATATTAAACCATTAAAAAACACTTGTTTAAATTAACATCCTCCATTTTCATCACATTCACTTGTAGAAATACTAGTATCTGTACTTGAGTCCGTGGCAGTGCTTGTTGTTGTTTCTCCATTTAATGTTTCATCCGCATAATTAAACAAATCAGAGAACCCTAGATTAAGAGGATTAAAATCATTAATAAATTGACCAACCGCATTATCGCCAAAAACATTAGTTCCAAAATTTTCAACAGCATCTGTCATAGTTGCCCCAAATTCAGTTGCTTCTCCAGCAAATTCCCTTGCTTTGTCGGAACCTTCAGAAGTAGTGGCAGTTGTAACAATAGTTCCATTTTTAGCATTTTCGACAAAAACGTGGCTTCCATCCCCTGATTTCTTTTGATAGTGATTTTTTCCTGTTTTCCCATTTGCTAATTTATGACCCTCATCTCTCACGACCTTTTTATCAGTAGTGCTTTCCATTAGTTTCTTGGCTTTATTATTGCCTCCTCTGGTTTGAGTATAGGTAACACTCCCTTTGTTTTTCAAAATGTTTTCCGCACTTTTTCGAGAAACTCGTTTGTACTGGCCCTTCGAGTTTCTTGCAAGAAATTTGATTCCTTTTTTGAACCATTTATTTAATCCTAATTCCAACCCTTCAAGTTCTACGCCCATTCCCATCTTGTTCTCTTGAAAAGCATACGTAGAGTTGTAAGGATACTTTTCGGCAAGTGGGTCGACCTGCCAAAACCGCCCGATGGCCGGGTCGCTGACCCGGTACTTCCACTCGTGAATGTTCAGGCCAAGCTCGTCGGTGAATTCCTGCCCTTGGTAAGTTTTGTAATCATAGCCGGAGCCGCTGAGCACACTCCTGTTGAAGCGCATCCCGAAAGGATAATAAGAAGCAACTTCTTTGATCTCGGTATTGGGATCAATGTTCCCATTCCCGTTGCTGTCTGAATACGAGAGCCTTACATTGCCCCAGATGTCGCGATATTGATAGACATAATCAAACCCCTCCGCGTAGTTCTCCGGATTCTTCGGTTCCGCATAACCTTCGGGGTTTTGGATGGATTTGATCTTCGCCTGGCCACCTCCCAACGGGACCTGATAAATAAAATCCCCAAAATACATCGTGTACATGGTGCTGTTGGAGTTCACGTCCACCACCTTTTTCCGCAATTTTTCACCAGTTGCGGAATAGGTGTATTCGATATGGCCCTCCGCATCGTAGTCCTTGCTCACTTTCACAGGCATGTTCAAATGGTTGTAGGTGATGGTGATCTCCTTGTTTTTGTCTTCTACCATATTCCCATTGGCATCATATACATAATCGTCCCCTGTGTTGGAGCCGTTTTTGAAACCTTCACCGTATGCCTGGTCGTTCACTTTTATCAACTGGTTGCTGTTGGGTTTGTAAAAATACGATAAATCGTCGATAACATCCATATTTGTAGGAACTCCCCCACTTAAACCAATGGCGCCGTAACGTTTCAGGGAGGTGATGTTCCCGTTTCTGTCGTAATCCACTCCCTCCAAACTGTAATCCTCCGGAATGAGGTAAATTCCATTTATAGAGCCACCGCTGAATTCCGCCTTTTTGATCCGGTTCAATGCATCATATTGGTAGGAATAACTTCGTTGCTGGTCATCGTTTTGGGTGATCCATTGCGTCTCGGAAATATTGCCGTTGTACAAAGCTACGGCATTGGAAAGTTCCGGTCGGTCATAACCGATTTCAAAAGCAAAGAGGTAATCCTGCCCTAAAATAGTTGATTGCACTTCGTTGATGCTTTTCAACCACCCGCGGATGTTGTAGGAATAAAGGACGTCCTGAAGCGGGGCGAAGTTCCCCGATGAATAAAACGGCAGGCCTCCCGTTTTTTTGTTTTTCAATTGACCAAGTTCATCGTAATAATTTCTCGAAATGCCCGTGTCCTGCAGAAAAGTTCCATTGAGGTCCGTCAACCGTTGGGCATGGGCGTTCACCCTGCCCATATGGTCGTACCCAAAATAGTCGATAACGGTGACCAAAGGGGTCTCCACGATCCATTGAGTACGTTCTTTTGTCAACACTTGACCGGTAAAATCCAAATCTATTTCCGTACGGGACCCACGCTCATACCCTTCGGTCGATGTAAAAATAACGCGCCCTTTTTCATCATAATATGTGGTCGAAAGTCCCCAAATGTTCGTTCCCAGTACCCGTACCTTGCTTCCCGTGAGAAGGGTTTTGGTCGAGGTGGTGGGCACCTCATCGAAAACGGTGGCCGGGGCAGGAGGAAGTGCGTTGGTGATGTCCTCGGAATAGGTGTCGTAATAGTTCACCGTATAAACCTCCATATCGCCCATGGTTTCGAAAGGCAGGCTGTTGTTCGTGTAATAAACTATGGCGTCCCCAATATCGACATTGTTGTAAATATCCCCAACAATGACCTCATATATCCGTTCTTCGGTGCTGGCCTGCGCCCCTATTGAATTTTGCAGCACCGCACGTTCGGAGGTGTTGTGGTATTTTCCGGTATAGGCCACCCGGTCAAAGGCATCGTATTTGGTGAAAAGCCAATCGTCCGTCAACCTTAGGTTCCCATCTTGGGTGAGGACCGGGCGGTCCAAGTTGTCGTAAACGATGTATTCCCACTGCTTCCCCGGTATCTTCTTTTCCACCAACCGGTTGCGGTGGTCGTAATGGTAAATGTAGCAAAGCCCTTCCAAAACCGCTTGTTGATCGGAGTCGGGGGGCGAACCGGCGGTATGGAACCCGTTCAGATTGCCCACGGGGCCGTTGCCCTGAATGAACAAACTATTGTTCTTGATCCCCAATTCATACTGGTAACCGTTCCCCGAGATGGTCCCCAAGGGACGGTCGGCGAGCCTGCGCCCGATTTTCAAAGGAAGCACCAAACCTTCCTTTAAGTTGAAAAGGGAGTCCGAACTGGCGCCGATGTTCACGCTCACCGTTCCGTCCTCGCCCACTTGGATGTTCAGCCCCCCGTGGCCCCCGAACTCGTTGGGGATGTCCACTGTCAGGATGTCGCTGTTTTCGTACTGTTGCAACTGTTCTTCGTAATATTTTGCGAACCCGGACGGAACCTCCATATAGGCCGTCCACGGGTGATTTTGCGAATAGGCCAATTTGCCCCCGCTCACAAAGGAAAGGTTCAAACCGGATACTTTTCCCCCTCCCTCGACCACGATATGGTTGTTGCGGACCATAAAGATGTATTCATAACCTTCCCCGATGGCCCTGCCCAGTTCCATGTCCTTGAACCTCCCATGTTCCTTCAAATCGAATATTTCCCCGGTCTTCAGCTCGAACGCCTCATTGGCGGAAAAGGTGGCCCCGAAGGTGAAGCCTTGGCCGCCTTCGGTGCTCGATATGCTGAAGCCTCCCTGCCCGTCGTATTTGTTTTCAATGTCGGCGTTCAATATCTGCTCGTCCTCATATTCCGATAGCCTCTTTTCGTAGTACTGCGCAAATTCACTGTCCACAAGCACCAGCCCCGTCCAAGGGGCAAAGCTGTCGAAACCCGTGGCAAAGACCGGCACGAGTTCCGATGAGGCAACCGGGGGCAGCACATAGCTCAGATTGCCGTACATATCGTAAACATAATAGGTGTCGTGCCGCTGGTTTTTGTCATAGGAACGTTTGAGCACGACCCTTCCCTGTTTGTCGGTGAACTCTTCCGTGGTATGATCCTTTTCGTATTGTTGCCCCAGTTGCCAGTTCTCGTCCTTTACAATGTTTTTGTACAATTGGTCCGGATCGTAATACCCCTCGCGGACAAGTTCGGTCACTTCCGTGTTGGAAGGATCGGGGAACCCCACCTCGAAACGCGCCACCTCCAAGAAAACATTGGAGGAGTATTCGAATTTCACCGTGTGGTCGCTGTCGGACAACGGGTCCACCATCCATGACTCCCCGGGGGCGCCCTGTTCCAGCACCCGGTTCAAAGGGGAATTCTCGAACACTTGCTCGGAATAGGGGTTGGGGGCGGTCAAATCGAACTCCGTAAGGTGCTTGCCCATATAATAGGCGGTGATATTGTTCAACAACGCCGATGGGTCCCGGTATTCCAAGGTGGAGGTGGTTTGGGTTTCATTGGCGTAGGGGAGATAGGTCTTTGCCTGCCGGCCCATCGCATCGTAAACGATAGGGGTGACGATGTCCTGCCCCTGTCCACCCGCCTTACTGGCAATGGTCTGCTCGGGGCGGCCCAAACCGTCGTAGTAGGTGACCGTTTCCTGTTTGTCCTCGTCCCCAAGGGGTTGGCCGTCCACATCCACCACTTGCCCAAAAACATTTTCGGAGTTCTCCACACGGTACGTGGTCGAATGAACGTAGTTTTGGTCATTGTTCAATATCTGGGCCGGCGAAACAGCGGGCAGCAGAAAAAGAATAAAGAAGAATTTTTTCATTGTTGGTTGGGTTTAGTGGGGCCGGTAATTGTATTCGAAAGATTGCAAAAGGTTTTCTGTGTGATCTTTGATATTTTGTAATCTTCCCGCCGAATCGTATTTAAAATGCGTTTCTTTTCCCCGAGGATCAGTTATTTTGATCAATCGTTGTAGATCATCATAACTATAAGTAGTTTGTTGAATATTGGATGATCCCATATTATCAGTTTTACTGATTAGATTTCCGTAGGAATTATAAGAATATTCTATGTCAGGATGATTCTTTACACTTAACAAAGTCAACTGTCCTGAATTATTATATTCAATGAAGGATGCGATTTCCTCGAATGAATTGCCATTTTTAGAAAATTCGATGGATGCTGGAAGAAGCCTATTGTAAAAAGTATATTTATTATACAAAGTTCTTGATGCACTCAGTAGGTGCAAAGCGTTGCTCTGGGATATATAGTCCTCCGTTTGAATAGGCTGTGCGATCCGATGGGAATCATGTAGTTCGTTCCAAAATCCCAATTGGGTTTGGGATGGAGGAGTTATAGAGGTGCTTCCAGGATAATAAAGTTTCGTAACCATAAGTTCCTCCAGGTTGCTCGTTGTTTTGGTAATTTTGGAGGGGAGCCCAACGTACTGATCATATTCGTAATAGGTTTTATTGACAATTTTTCGGTAATTCGTGTCATCTTCCTGATTAAGTACTGGAAGTGGATCGATATAATCTATTATAGCCAAAGTATCTAATTGAATTTTATTTTGAAATGTTCTGTAGAAACCAGCATATAGCCCCTCTTGAAGAACATCGGATGGTGTTTGTGAATTATTTGTGACTTCGTCCAGTGGAACAGAGGCTGAGAGATTGCACATGAAGTGATATATATTCATATAGGAATTCCAAGAATATAAATCTCTATTGATGGAATAATCATATTTTTTCCACTTTTTTATATAGAAATCAAACTGTGATTTCATCAGATATTTTTCTGAAATCAATTTTCCGTTAAAGGCATCTCGGTTGGATCCTGCGCTTCGGGAATAGGATGGCGGCGGCGGATACATTTCATTGAACAGAAGAACCTTGACGGTTATGGTGTCTTTCGGACGGTACATAAATTTTTTTTCCACCCCGCCATTTTTAAAATTTTCGCCATGGCTGATTGTCACATATGGATAGGAAAAACTATCATATAATCGAGCCATTGGAGAATTGAAGGTATCTGCTGTCAAAACACTAATCGGTATTTGATCCGATTTTGTGGTATTACAACCGTATATTTCATCCGTATCTATGCAAGGGCAGGCATCAATATAAATAGTTTCATAAAATAAATCAGAATAATCAAGTTTTTTGTAATTTATGAAATTATTCATATACTCCATTATCGATTGATAATAATAATGTTTTTCAGTGGTAAGTTCATTTTCACCGGTGTAGTCGCTCGTTTTTTTAATTCTTATTCCAATGCCGGGGGCAGGTTCATATCCGTCCGTATAGGAAAAGGATAAATATGCATTGACAGGTGCATCCGTATTTTGCAACATAATCAAGGCTAAACTCACGGAATAGCAACTTCCTCCCTCCAAATAAACTTCTAATGGAATTGATTCATTCATAGTTTCCTCAAAAGAATCTGGAATTACTTGAGTATGTTCATAAACTATATCCTGAGAATCCATTTCCGTGATAGTCACTTTTAGTCGATAAAAATGGTTGTAATTTCCGGTAGCAGTATAATGCAAATTTAATTCAACATTTTGCCCCTCATTCAAGCAATCCGCGGTCTCTCCTGGCAAAGAGATATAATTGCCAATATGAGAAACAGCAAAGAGATCGGTATCCGGTTCTGGATAACCATTTCCACCCATTTCCGAAAGATTATTATAAACATTCAAGGAAACAGTGGGTTCTACTGGTTTTTTGTAGGGATTGGGTTCATATTCCAGTAGAGTATATCCCTTTGTAGGATAGATGATTTTCTTTAAAGCACCCGTGACCGCATAATCAAAAGAAGGTCTTCGGTCGGCAAAATTTATGCCGTTTGCTCCGTTTGGAAAGCTCTCCGATGCATTAAGAGGAAGCAAAGTTGTATTTTCGCTATGTCCATTAAAATATCCCATAAAATCCTGGGCATTGCTAAAACGTCCTGGTAATTCATGTTCATCAAAATATTCAAAATTATAATCATTTATTAGTGAACTGCCATCTTCTATTCCTCTTTGGGCAATTCTTGTTAAAAAAAATCGATCAGAAGTAGGTTCATCATAATTAAATTCGAACTCCTTTCCATCCGAAGAAGAATTAAAAACCTGTATATTATTCAATATTCTGTGATAGTGATATGAGTTCGGAATCTGGTTTGTGGCCAAACTGGAATTAAAAAACACCTCAAAATTAGGTCTGGAAGAGGTGATTCCAGTCAAATAACGTCCATTAAAAACGCGAAGTTTATATCCTTGTTCACTATGAGAATACCCTGGTTCAATAAAGCGGTATTGCATTATGGGATAATATGGATAATTCTCTTGAACGTTACCAGGGAGTCGTGTTAATCGTTCCGAATAGGAATGCCAGATATCATAAGTGTTATCCGTTCCATAGTGGAATTGAACATAATCCCCCTTTGGATGCTCAATCAAATATAAATAATAGGAAGTATTCCCTTTTATATTGGCGTATCCTCCACTAGGAACAGGATTGACTTGGGTTTGTTCGCAAAATTCCCCTCCAAAATAATATTTCGTGCCGTCTGGCGTGGTTATCACAATAGTATCATTACCACCATCAAATAAGCCTTCACTTTCTATTTTCAATTCGCTTTCTTTCGATGTAAGCTGAAATTTATCTTCTGAATCCAAATAAAAACTCCCAGAATAATTTAAAAAGCGAAAATTGAACTCGTCGAATTGAGTATCATAAAAATTATTGGATTTTGCAAGCGTGTATAACCATTGTTGGTCTCCCGTGAACGGATAGTCATTTATTTCCTCGTAAAAAATCCTTTGCGTGTCGGGCAATTCGTCCGCCCGATCATTAATGGTACGGGTAATTACACCGCCCGCATTCAAATTCCAATTAATCCCCGTCCAACTTGACAACTGAACTACTTTTACCCCATTTCCCATATAATCCATTGAAATGGGAATACTTAAATTTCCTGCTCTATAAGTATAAAGCGGAATGGAGGGTGAAACCATACCCTTAAATTCGTTCACTGCAATATCCCCATATTTGGTAAACTCAAAGGAAGTTGGCGAGGGAGGTACGGTAACATAATGTCCATTTAGTTTCGCTGGGCCATCTGTCTGAGCATTCAAAGAATGTATATATAAAAAGAAAATCGAAATAAAAAAATAAAAAATTTTCATAACCAAAGAATTAGATGAATAAATTGAATAAAAAACAATTTTCTAAAGCGCCTTTACTCAATGTTGGAGAATGAGCATGAAATTCAAATGTATAAAAAAATGATAAAATAACTGCAATTGTCATAATCTTTTTTAAAATTTACTCAGTTTTCCCATTCTAATCCCATTGACCAACTCTAAAAGAATGCTTAAAACTACCAAATTATCTTAATTTTGTATCTGCATAAATTTTTATCGTCTTGTATGCAATCTACCTTTACAAAACTTTATGTAATTTGCCGGAATA
>DASSWC010000026.1:0-4181 GCA_035705395.1 Pricia sp.
CGTATTTACGGCACACCCCACCCAGTTCTACACGCCCGCTGTGTTGGACATCATTGCCGAACTGCGCTCCCTTATTTTGGAAAACCGTATCAATGATATCGATGTGACCTTGCAGCAATTGGGACTGACCTCGTTGATCAACGCCAAGAAGCCCACGCCCCTCGATGAGGCGAAGAATATCATTTACATTCTCCGCAATGTGTATTACGATGCGGTCGGCGATCTCTACGCCTATATCAAGGGCAACGTCCCCAATGCGGATTTTGAGAACCACAATATCATGAAACTCGGGTTTTGGCCTGGCGGTGACCGCGATGGTAACCCTTATGTAACTGCGGACATTACCAAGGATGTAGCCGATGAGCTCCGCATTACCCTCATGAAATGTTACTACAACGATCTTAAGGAAATCCGTAAAAAGTTGACTTTTAAAGATTTGCAGGCGCCATTGAACCAGCTGCGCAGCAAACTGTATGTGGCCATGTTCGACATCGAAACTACGGTGGATTACCACGAGATTATCGGGCAATTGGAAAGCATTCGCGAAACGCTTATCGATAAATACCACGCCCTTTATCTGAAAGATCTCGACCATCTCATCGATAAGGTTAAGATTTTCAAGACCCATTTCGCTACATTGGACATCCGCCAAGACCAGAGCAAGCACATTCTTATCATTGAAAGCCTTTTACGGTCCAGCGGCCTGATCGAGGAAAATTTGGATGAATTGAAGCGGGACGAACTCGTGGACATTTTATTGCACAAAGATGTAAAGGCAGATCCCAAGGATTTCACGGACGATATCGTTCAGGATACCCTGGTGAATGTAGCCCAGTTAAAGGAAATCCAGAAAAAAAACGGTGAGGAAGGCTGCAACCGCTATATAATCAGTAATTCTGAGGATATCTTTTCGGTGCTTTTCGTGTACGCCCTATTCCGATGGTGCGGATGGAAACCGGAAGAAATCACCTTCGATATCGTTCCCCTTTTCGAGACTATGGACGGTATGGACGGGTCGGAAGCCACTATGCAGGCCCTGTTCGATATGCCCGAATACAAGGCGCATCTCGAACGCCGCAACAACGTACAGACCATAATGCTAGGCTTTTCCGACGGCACCAAGGATGGTGGATACCTTAAGGCCAACTGGTCTATCCTAAAAACCAAGGAAACCCTGTCCAAAGTCTGCAAAAAGAACGGCATAAAGGCCGTATTTTTCGACGGTCGTGGCGGACCACCGGCACGGGGGGGCGGAAAGACCCACAGGTTCTACGCGGCACAGACCAAGGATGTCGCCAACCACGAAATCCAGCTCACCATCCAGGGGCAGACCATCACCAGCACCTATGGCACCAAGGAACAGTTTCAGCATAATTCCGAACAACTGCTGACAGCGGGACTTTCGAACAACCTGTTCGGCAAAGAAAACGTGATTTCAAGGGAGGATCGTAAATTGATGGAAGAACTCTCGGAGTTGAGCTTCGCCAAATACGATGCCCTGAAGAAGCACGAGATGTTCATTCCCTATCTGGAAAATAAAAGTACCTTAAAATATTACACCAAGGCCAACATCGGCAGCAGGCCTGGAAAAAGGGGCAATAAGGAAAAGTTGGAACTGACCGACTTACGGGCCATTTCGTTCGTAGGTTCCTGGAGCCAGCTGAAACAGAACGTACCTGGCTATTTCGGTATCGGAACTGCCATCAAGACACTTATGGACGAAGGTAGGATCAAGGAAGTGAAGTCCCTATTCAAGGAGGTACCATTTTTTAAGGCCTTGATGCATAATAGCATGATGTCGTTGACCAAATGCTATTTCGAGCTGACCAGCTACATGAAGGAGGATGCCGAATACGGGGCGTTCTGGGAAATATTGCACGGCGAGTACGAGCTGTCGAAGGAGATGTTATTGCGCATTTCCGGTTACGATATTTTGATGCAGAACGAGGGCGTATCACGGGAGTCGGTCAAGATTCGGGAAAATATCGTTTTGCCCTTGTTGGTCATCCAACAGTACGCCTTACAAAAAATCGGGCAGAACGCCGATCATAAGGAGCTTTACGAGAAAATCGTCACCCGGTCGCTATACGGTAATATCAACGCCAGTAGAAACTCGGCTTGATGGGTGACAGAACGGGTAATGCCCACACCAAGATTTTGTTACAAAGCATTAAAACAGGGACCATTCAGCGGATGGATGAAATAAAATCTCCCACCGAATCGACACCCTTCTCTGTCAAATGCTGGATAAATGCGGAGCCGATTATAGCCCCTTGGGCATTAGTCGTGGCAGTCTGAAACGTCTGTGCATCCTTGATGCCAAATCCAACGATCTGCGGATTGGACAGTCGCATGGCGGCAATACGTTGGAAATACTTGAGCTGAACCTCGCCAAAACCTTTGCTCGATCCTGTAATGCTCGCCGAGCTGACCATATAGATAAAGCCCTTGGATACCCTGTCGATAAACAGGATACGTTCTTTCGAGGTCTGCGGGGTAATCAGGAATACGTTGATCAACCCGTAGTGTTCGAATGTCTTTTGATATTCCTCTTGGTACACGTCGACCGGTAGGTCGGGAATGATGAGTCCGTCAATACCGATTTCTTGGCATTTCTTACAAAAAGCCTTCACGCCATATTGGAGTAAGGGGTTGAAATAGCCCATGATGATCAAGGGAATTTTTACCGTTTGACGGATGTCTTTCAATTGCTTGAACAGGACTTCGGTGGTCATCCCATTTTTGAGGGCGGCGGTAGAACTTTCCTGTATGGTGGGCCCGTCGGCCAGCGGGTCGCTGAACGGCAGTCCGATCTCAATCATGTCCACTCCATTTTTTTCGAGGTCCCCGATAATTTTAACCGTGTTGTTTAGGTTCGGATAGCCCGCTGTAAAGTAGATGGAGAGGATTTTTTTATCCTCCGATAGTTTTTGGTTGATTCTGTTCATCACAATTTAAAATAGTCAATATAGGTATCTAAATCCTTATCCCCACGACCGGATAAATTGAAAACTACCACCTCGTCTTTCCCGAACTTTCGGTGATTAAAGATCGCGAAAGCATGTGAGGTTTCGATGGCGGGAATGATGCCCTCGAGTTGCGCCATTTCCAGTCCCGCCGTCATGGCCTCATCATCCGTGATGGATATGAACTCGCCTCGGCCGGACTTGAAAAGATGCGCATGCATCGGCCCGACACCGGGGTAATCGAGTCCCGCTGAAATCGAATACGGTTCCGTAATCTGTCCGTCATCCGTTTGCATCAATAAGGTTTTACTGCCGTGTATGATGCCCACTTTGCCGAGGGCAGAAGTAGCGGCACTTTGTCCGGAATTTATGCCCTTGCCTGCCGCCTCCACGGCAATAATACCCACATCGGGATTATCTAGATAGTGGTAATAGGCACCTGCCGCATTGCTTCCCCCGCCTACGCAGGCAACGACATAATCGGGATTTTCACGGCCTTCCTTTTCCTTTAATTGCCATTTGATTTCCTCGGAGATAACGGACTGAAACCGCGCCACCATATCCGGGTAGGGATGCGGCCCGACTACCGATCCTATAATATAATGCGTATCGACTGGGTTATTGATCCAATCGCGGATGGCCTCGTTGGTAGCGTCCTTTAAGGTACGGCTCCCCGATTTGGCAGGCCGCACCTCGGCCCCCAACATTTTCATCCGCGCCACGTTTGGCGATTGGCGGTCGATATCGATTTCACCCATATACACCACGCATTCGATACCCATCAGGGCACATACCGTTGCCGTGGCAACGCCATGTTGTCCCGCTCCGGTCTCTGCGATAATGCGGTTTTTACCCAGTTTCTTCGCCATAAGGATCTGCCCGATGGTATTGTTTACCTTATGCGCCCCCGTATGGCAAAGGTCCTCCCGTTTGAGATAGATTTTGGTGCCGTGTTTTTCGGAAAGCCTTTGGGCGAAATAGAGAGGGGTAGGGCGGCCGACGTAATCCCGTAACAACTGATCGAACTCCTCTTTAAAGGAAGGTTCTTCCATGATACGGATGTAGTTCTCCCGCAACTCCTCACAATTCGGATAGAGCATCTCGGGGATAAAGGCCCCGCCGAACTCGCCGTAATAGCCTTTTTTGTTGGCGTGGTAAGATATCGGGTTATGCTTCGCTGTCTTTTTCATATCCTTCGTAATAATAAGATTGCTC
>DASSWC010000027.1:0-3292 GCA_035705395.1 Pricia sp.
TTCACAAGAACGGACATCGCGTCCCTGAACCTGAAAATGCAAAAATTTAAAAAAGAAGCCTATATATCCGGTGCCATCGTAGTAACAGGAATATTGTTTTTTCTAATCATTGTGCATGTACTCCATAAAAAAAACAGGAACATTTCAAAATTGAACCGAACGGTCGAAAACCGATTGCAAGAAAGGGAAACCCTTATCAAGGAAATACATCACAGGGTCAAAAATAATTTACAGGTTGTGGCCAGTCTTTTGAGCCTGCAATCTAGTTTTATTCAGGATGAAAAGATCAAGATGTTGTTCCGGTACAGCCAATACCGGATAAATTCGATGGGTATTGTCCATGAAATGCTGTACAAAAGCGATGACCTTAACCGAATCGATTATGGCGCCTATATCAAGGCGTTGGTCGAGGCTCTCATTTCATCCATGAAAGGTGATAAAAGCGAAATCAAACTGGAAATGGAAGTAGATAATATATTTTTGAATATCGATACTTCCATTCCATTGGGACTTATGATCAATGAAATCATCACGAACTCGCTTAAATACGGATTTTCCGAAAGCCAGGAAGGCACCATTTCCGTAGCCCTGCAGAAATTGGGCCGCTTTTCCTATACATTGAATATTGGCGACAATGGGTCCGGTATACCCTCCCACATTAATTTTAGGAATACGAAATCGCTCGGCTTAAAGTTGATTCATAAATTGGCGCTTCAATTACGGGGCAATATCGAAATGGACAATTCAAAAAAAAGCACCAACTATATCATAACATTTCAGGAAATCGAACAAACTTCTTAAAATATGCCAAAAAAAATAATCATTGTAGAGGATAATTTTATCATACAGATGTTCTTGGAGCAGGTACTATCGGGGATGGGACACGAAGTTGTCGCCTCAACGGACAATGGGAACGATGCCCTTGCCCTTTCAGAGAGGCTTTCCCCGGATGTAATTTTGCTCGATATCGGGCTTTCCGGTGGACAGAGCGGTATCGAACTTGCCGGAATCATTAATGAAGAATATGATATTCCCTTTGTATTCCTAACGGGGAACTCCGACAAGGTGACCCTCGAAAAAGCCAAGGACCAAAATCCATTACATATCATCAATAAGCCCATAGACGAAGACAAATTAAAGAATGAATTCGCAGTAGTCGTTAAAAAGTTGAACAAGCAAAGATCCAGTGTCTAGCAGCTTTCGCGGATAAAAAAAGGGGATGCTTGCACACCCCCATAAAAAATGGTTACTTGGCTAAAACACGGGCTAAGCCGCTTTATCGGCATAATCCAGTTGCTGCAATTTCAATAGGGCTTCCGATTTGGAATTCACGTCAAGTTTAAGGTAGATGTTCTGCACGTGAAAGTTTACCGCACTGGCGGTAACGAACAGTTTTTCGGCTATGGACTTGTAGGTGGCACCCTGGCAGAGCAGGTCGATGACCTGGTTTTCCCGTTCCGAGAAGATATCGCGTGATTTTCGCTGAAAGGTGGCGATGAACAGGCTGATAATGTCGTTGCTCATCGTGGCACCCTCGTTCTTTATCGAATCCAAGGCGTTGAAAAGTTTCCGCTCGCTAACGGGTTTTGATAGAAACCCGTTAGCGGAATTTTTAAAGGCCTTTTTGACCAACTCGAAATCGTTCCGCTCGCTCAGCATGATAATCTTCACGTTCGGATCCTTTTTTCTGAACCGGGAGATGCATTCGATGCCGCATTCATCCTTTTGGGAAACCTCGATAAAAATGATATCCGGAGAAAACCGGTCGTAGTCGGAAAGGGCATCTTCCACCGAGACGAAAATTTGCTCGAGGGAATATTCCAGATACATGTCAAAAAACTGATGATAGGTGTCGTGAAGTGACCGATCGTTATCGATCACGATACTCTTTAAGGTGTTAATACTCATGGTAGTGGGGTTTTGTGGTATAAGCCTGAAACGTGTCGGTCCAGTTTCATACCGGTTTAGATTTGTGATACTGGGCAATGACAATCCAATCGCATCGCAGGCGACGTTTTTTTGGTAAAGGCATAGAGGATACGGTTCCGACGATGGTCGGCGTCGGGGAATATCAGGTCTCGGAGCAAAAATCCACACTTACAAAAACATGCTGTAGTGGGTACACCACGGCATTAAATTTGGAATTTGAACCTCGAACTTTCCGTGCACTTTATACAAAAGACTTTTGCTTAATGCAGGTTACATTGTCAAAAAGTGCGATGTCGAACAGGATTGCTATTGAAACTGCCCCCTTGGAGTGCAGGGGAAGGTAACTCGGTTAGGAGTTCTTTTTGCAGGTAATCGTGTAGGTGTAGGTAGGATTTCATGGTGGTGAGATTTGGGTTTCTACTAGGTTACATTTACAGATTGATTTTATCGATTTTTTATGATTTAATAACCAAACTTAGTAAAATTCCAAATCCGTCTACAAATTTGTGAGGTTTTTTCGTTCAAATACAAGCGTTTGCCAAAATTTTGTGCAGTACGTCCGATTTTCTCGATAAGCGCAAAAAAAAACAGCGGGGCCTCCCCCGCTGTAATTTTACCTAATTCTTCTTTTCGAAAAACAAGGTCCCACTAACCATAATTTAAAATTGTTATACCTATTGATCCTCGTAATAGTTATCGACGATGGCCGACATGTTATCTACTTGCATGATCCATTTTTCTTCGTTGTACTGTCCATTTAGGTTCGTCACGTATGCGGTCTTGGCATCTGATTTATAATTGTAATCCGCCAGATAGACGTAATGGAGTCCGTTTTCCTTGTTAAAGAAATAGCCCGCATCGAGTCCCTTTTGTTTGAGATCGCCCAAGAACGCATCCAAGTATTTTCTGCTCTTGAAAACATTTGCAATGACGTAGTAACCGGACTTCACACCTACCAGGTCGGATTTTTTCATCGTTCTGATGGGCAGTTTCACGCCATCCTTCATCGCATCGGCATTCGTATTTTGGGTGACGGCCGGCTTTGCGATTATTTCGCCCAAGACCTTATCCACAGGCTCGAATTTCACGGTTCGGATATACGCCTCGTCAGCCGCGACATCCTGTTGCGCCGTATTATCTGCAATGGCTTCGCCCTTCTTCAATACGGGAGCTTTCTTTTCGACCGATTCGATGGCGACCTCTTGACTATCCATATTGTCGGCAATGGCTTCGGAACTTTTTAAAGCCACAAGGTTCATTTCGACCGGTTCGGCGGTAAATTCCGCATTTACGTTCTTGTCCGAAGTACCTGCCATCCTTTTTATGATTTCCAATTTTATGTCATTGGAAGCAATCGCGGAAT
>DASSWC010000028.1:0-5667 GCA_035705395.1 Pricia sp.
CTTTTTCTTCAATATTATGCACTATGCCTTGCGGCCCTGGCCCTGGATCTTGGTTGCCCTGGCCTCCTTGATCGTTTATCCCGATTTGGCGAGTATTCAAGAAGCCTTTCCCAATATTCCGGAAAGCAAGTTGGGGCAAGACCTCGCCTATTCGGCGATGCTGACCAAACTGCCAAGCGGCTTGTTGGGCGTGGTTTTGGCCTCACTGGTGGCGGCCTATATGAGTACGATATCGACCCAGCTGAACTGGGGGTCGTCGTATATCGTTTTTGATTTCTACAAACAACAGATCAATCCCGATGCCACCGAGAAGCAAATGGTGGCCATGGGGCGGATTTCGACGGTGGTTTTGATGGTGTTGAGTGCCGGTTTGGCCTTGGCTCTGGAAAGCGCCCTACAAATATTTGACATTCTGCTGACTTTTGGGGCGGGCACCGGCCTTATTTTCATATTGCGCTGGTTTTGGTGGCGGATCAATGCGTGGAGCGAAATTACCGCCATGTTCGTATCAGGAATTTTGTCGATCGCACTTAAAACAACCGTATTAGGGCCATTTCTTTTCGCTGAAGGTTCGGGGGTATTTCCCAATTGGGCCGAATATCCGTTCGTGGTGGTCGTGACCACAACGGTTTGGCTGGCGGCCACCTATATCACGCAACCGGAATCGCCCGAAGTGCTCCGTTCCTTCTATCGAAAAATCCAGCCCGGCGGCCCCGGCTGGTCCAAAGTGGTCAAAGAGGCAAAGGCGGATGGGGAGAAAATCGCAAAAGACGAAAAATGGAGCGTACCCCAGGGCATTACCGCTATGCTGTTGGGCTGCGTGCTGATTTATACCATCATGTTCGCCACCGGCTATTGGCTATACGGACGCACTACCCCGGCTTTAGTATTGACGGGTATAGCCATAGTCTCCGCCTTTTTGCTGATCAAGGCATGGAATAGAATGAAAGAAGATATTTTATAAACCAAGGACCAAGGACCAAGGAGCCCATGAATCCCAACCCCTGACAACCCAAACAATTCGATACACCAAAAATGAAAGACCGCATCCTTTCCGTAGACATCTTTCGGGGCATGACCATCGTGCTGATGATTTTGGTCAACACACCCGGTACTTGGTCCGCAATATATCCGCCCTTCAGACATGCGGAATGGCACGGCTACACACCCACCGACCTCGTGTTCCCATTCTTTTTGTTTATTGTGGGCACGTCGATTGTCTTTGCCTACAGGAATAAGCCGATCGACCTCGGCACGTATAAAAAAATTACGGTCCGCACCCTAAAACTGATCGGTCTGGGTCTTTTTCTTGGGGCCTTTACCCTGACCTTTCCGTTTATCAAGGATTTTGCCGACATCCGTTTTCCGGGCGTGCTACAACGTATCGGGGTGGTGTTCTTTTTTGCCTCCATCCTATTTATTAATTTCAATTACAAGACCCTGATCGGCATTGCCGTTGCACTGCTGATCGGCTATTGGCTGCTTATGGGATTTGTACCCGTAGAGGGAATGGAATCTACTTTCGATCGCGCCCCGAACAATTTGGCCAATTATTTGGATGTACAGGTCTTCGGCACCCACAACTATAAAGAAGACTACGATCCCGAGGGCCTGCTCAGCACCATCCCCGCCATCGCAAGTTCGTTATTGGGGGTTTTTACGGGATTGATCCTAACGGCGAAACAGCCCAAAAAAGCAAGGATTTTAATGGGAATCGGCGGGTCGCTGCTACTTCTCGGATATCTGTGGGATGTGGTCTTTCCAATCAACAAAGCCTTGTGGACCAGCAGTTTCGTGCTCGTAACCGCCGGATGGGCCAATCTTGTCCTTGCCCTGATATTTTATCTAACGGATGTCAGGGGGATCCAATTCGGAAGTATTTTCCGCTACGCCGGCGCCAATGCCATTGTACTCTATTTTCTATCCAGCTTTATTGCCAAGATCATGGGCATGATCAAAGTGGAGGATGATACTTCCTTGCACGGCTGGCTATTCGACACCATTTATGTGCACGATTTTATGGCGCTGCAACTTTCTTCGCTTTTATATGCCCTGACCGTGGTCGCTTTTTACTGTTGGTTGGCCTATGTGCTGTATAAAAGGAGGATTTTCATTAAAGTTTAAAGTTTCCGATTGCTTTTCTTTTCACTGGATTCTCAAGAGGGGACATTATTCTTTTCTACGGACCATCCTTTGATTTCCAATGACCCATCCGATCGATCCGTATCGACAGGCCCTAAACGATGACTAGAACGTAAAAACCATTTCGACAATGCCTCCCACATCATGAAAAAATACGACGTCATCGTAATCGGGGCCGGAAGTGCCGGTCTGGGGAGTTCGGGGGTCGCCAACGTCTTGGGCCTAAAGACGCTGCTTATCGAAAAGGATGGCGATAACTTCGGGGGCGATTGTACCAATTTCGGCTGTGTGCCCAGCAAGGCCCTGATCCATATCGCCAACCAGTTCCATCAAGCCAAGTCGGCGGAACGCTTCGGCCTTGAGACAGGCGGGAGAGCGAACATGGGCGATATTCTCGAGCACATCCACAAGATGCAGGATGATATCAAAAAAACCGAGGATGCCGAGGCGTTGCGCAAAAAGGGTATCGACGTAGTAATCGGGAAGGCCGTTTTTACTTCAAGGGATGCTATACAGGTTAACGGCGAAACCTATACCGGCAAGGTCATTCTGCTCTGTACCGGGTCCTCGCCCAGGATTCCCCATATCGAAGGGATGGATTCCGTCGCGATGTATACCAATGAAACTGTCTTTTTCGAGTGTCGGGAACTGCCGGAAAACTTGGTGGTAATCGGGGGTGGCCCCATCGGCTGCGAATTGGGGCAGGCGTTTTCCCGCTTGGGATCCCGGGTCACCATCGTCAATCGGGGCCAGCGCTTGTTGGGCAAAGAACCGGAAAGGATATCCAAAATATTGGAAGACCGGTTTCAGGAGGAAGGCATCGAAATCCTGAACCGTTCTAAGGTCCAGGTTTTCAAGGATGGGAAGGCCCGTATCACATCCAAGGACCCACGTATTGCATCCCGCGGAAAAGAGGTAGTCCAGATTCCCTGTGATGCAGTACTAATCGCCGTGGGAAGGACGGTAAATACGAATGGTATGGGCCTAGATGCCGCGGGAATCCAATTGACGGAAAAAGGAAATATCAAGGTCGACACCTATCTGCAAAGCACCAATAAAAAGGTCTATGTCATAGGCGATGCCGCCGGAAGCTATATGTTCTCCCACGGTGCCGAAAAAATGGTCCGCCAGCTCTGGCGCAACCTGTTAGTTCCCATTTTCAAAAAGAAAAATACCTGGAGCGACCTTAGCTGGGTCACCTTTACCGATCCCCAAGTCGCCCATTTCGGACTTACGGAAGAAGGGTTGAACGGGCAAGGTATCAAATACCATCGGCAAGAGCAGGATTTCCAACATGACGACAGGGCCATTGTCGAAGAGTACACCTATGGACGAATGTTTTTATGTTTCGACGACAGCGACAACATCGGGGAAAAGAAAATCCTTTCCGGCAGTATGATCGCCCCTCGGGCCGGGGAACTCATGCAGGAACTGGAACTCGCAAAGCACGCCGGCATCCCCATAAAAAAACTGAACGACAGGGTATATCCCTATCCCGTCGCAGCCCGTATCAACCAAAAAACGGTACGCGGGGTTATGAAAAAAACCAGAAAAGCCTGGAAAATGAAACTGGCGAGGATGGCGTTTCGGTGGTTTCACCCTTGAAGTGGGTTATTTGGGGGGTTGAGTTATCAGAAGAGCACTTTTGGGAGGATATCAGCCATCAGACTCTGGACCCAACTAGCTTCGCCACATATTTTCCAATGACATCGAACTCCAGATTCACCACGGTTCCCACCTGATAAGAGGCGAATCGGGTATTTTCGTAGGTGTAAGGGATTATGGCTACGCTGAACGTGTTCTTTCCCGAATCGACCACGGTCAGGCTGGTGCCGTCGATGGTGATCGACCCTTTTTCGATGGTCGGATTGCCCGTTGCGGCATCGTATTCGAAGGTAAACCGCCAGCTGCCGTTTTCTTCGGCGATAGCGGTACAGGTACCGGTCTGGTCCACATGGCCTTGAACGATATGGCCGTCCAGGCGACTGCCCAAAATCATGGCCCGTTCCAAATTGACCTTTTCGCCCAGACCGAGCTGTCCGAGGTTCGACTTTTGCTGGGTTTCCGCAATGGCGGTTACCGTGTAGGTGTCCCCTTCAACGGAAACTACCGTCAGGCACACTCCATTATGGGCGACGCTCTGGTCAATTTTCAGCTCCGGGGCCAAGGCCGATCTTAGGGTGATGTGCAGGTTGCTTCCTTCACGGATCAAATGCCGTACTTCACCCAAGGTTTCAATGATGCCCGTAAACATGTTCCGTTTAATTTAAGTAATTTTGCAGGGGTAAAGATAGGTATATTATGGAGGAAGACGATAAGATAAAGATAGGCATATCTATCGGTGATCTGAATGGGATCGGATGCGAGGTCGTGCTCAAGACCTTTGTCGATTCCCGGATGTTGGACTTCTGTACGCCCGTCATTTTTGCCTCCAGCAAGACCATTTCCGCCCAGCAAAAAGAACTGAATATCGATGTCAAATATCACGGGGTCCAGGAAGCGTCCGAGGCCCTCGACGGAAAAGTCAACGTCGTGAACCTATGGAAGGAGGTTCCGGAGATCAAGTTCGGCAAGGCCACGGAAGAGGGGGGGCAATACGCGTTAAAATCGTTGCAGGCCGCGGTGAAAGCACTAAAAAAAGGGGACGTCGATGCCCTGGTGACCGCACCGATCAATAAGAACAACATTCAGGCCGAAGATTTTAAATTCCCCGGGCATACCGATTTTCTAGCGCAGGAACTGGAGGGCGAAAGCCTGATGTTCATGGTCACCGAGGACCTTAAAATTGGCCTACTTACCGACCATGTGGCCGTTAAGGACGCCCCGGCGGCCATCAACCCCATCCTGATTCGCAGCAAGGTCCGCACCATCGAAAAGTCACTTCGGATGGACTTTGGCGTTCGCGCCCCCAAAGTGGCGGTTTTAGGCATCAATCCGCATACCGGCGACAACGGGGTCATCGGTACGGAAGACGATGAGGTGCTTCGGCCGATCGTTAAGGAGATGTCCGACGCCGGACATCTTGTCTTCGGCCCCTATTCCGCCGATAGTTTCTTCGGTTCGAAGAATTACGAAAACTTCGATGCCGTTCTGGCCGCATACCACGACCAGGGATTGATTCCCTTTAAGACCCTGTCTTTCGGAAAGGGCGTGAACTTTACCGCGGGCCTCTCCAAAGTCCGTACCTCGCCCGATCACGGCACCGCCTACGAAATCGCCGGAAAGGGCGAGGCCGACCACAGCTCTTTCAAGGAGGCGGTATTTATGGCCATCCACATTTTCAGGAACCGAAAGGAATATGAAGAACTGACCGATAACCCATTGCAGCGGCAGCGGGTAAGGCGGTAAAGCATGCGGAGGATTTTAGGGGGGACGGGGACAAGAATTCTTGCAGCGCCAAAGGTAAGGGCGATAGGATCACCTCAAAATGCCGTATCTGCCGATAATTTCAAACCGGACCTCGATTTGTTGACGGTCACTAAAATATTCTTCCAGGCGGGGTTTGATAAGGTCCAAAGGGTTTGC
>DASSWC010000029.1:0-3310 GCA_035705395.1 Pricia sp.
AGGAACACGGTCTGTTCTGGATGAAAGCCCTCTGAAGAAGTTATCATCGCCTGGTTCAGTTCTAACATATGCAGCGCCAAAATTTTCGAGCCGTGTTTTTTGGCCAAGGAAACCGCCACTTTTAAGGCGTTTTCGGATTGCTCTGAGAAGTCGATTGGTACTATTATTTTTTTCATAACTAGTTATTTATTTGTCATTTCCGCGAAGGCGGAGATCCTTTTATGGTCAATGCGGCACCCCGACTGCCTTCGGTGTGCAACGCCCATATAGACTTCGGCGGGACTATTTTCATATTGTCGCCCAGCCTTCATCAAACCGTCATCGAAAACAGCCGTGCCTCAGGGGCCTTTTGGTGCAAATACATGCCGAAGGCCATACCAATGTTTCGTAGGAAAGGTCGAGCATCAGTTCCTTGATTTTTGCTCTATTGGAAAAAAGGGTACGGTATAGTTTCCATTTCATCGGTACAGCGTAAATATAAGACATCTCAACGTCATGGCGTTTGGTAATCCGCTTCAAGAACTATGACATTTATCACATGGTTTCTTGAGAAAGGACTCATAAGGAATAAAGGGGTGGGGTTTATAAACACACCGTTACTCCCTATACTTGTAAATATCGTTCAGCAGGCAAACCACGATACCTTGGTAGTAGTTTCGAGATCACAGCGAATCCGGATTTTGGTGCCGAAGGGGCGTGGTAGTAAATTACTCAGGTGTCTGCCCCGTATTGACCTTTAAGAATTAGAATTACCGCCTAGCAACAAGTCGATTTTCACCAACAAAACAAGCTCCGACTTATTCATTCCGGCCAGGGAATTGGCGATGGCGTGCGCTGTTTCTTTGATAAGATTTTTGACAGGATCGGGAAACAGTGCAGAATGGCTTTGATAGAAATCGGTGAATTCTTCAAAGCACTCCTCGCTGTCCTTTTCATATTCCAATAACCAGTCAAAGACTGTTTCGATTTGATAGGCGGCGTCGGTATGGTACCGATCTTCAATATCATCGACGGCCAGCCATTTCTCGGTTACGATTTCCTTGAGTCTATCCAGTTCCTTAATGTGCACCCTGCCGTCGGCCATGGCCACCGCGTAAAACAATTTTCCCAAGTTCTGGTATACCTCGATTCCCTGATTCTGTGTACTTGTCATTTTTCTGTGTTTTATGTGTACGATCTAAAATTAGTTGATTGGCCTAGGTTTTTCTGTGACAAAAATCAGTTGGGATTCGTTATTTTTGGTTATGCGCGTTTTCCAGAGAAACAGTAATATTTTCAACCTGCTCTCCGAGGGGGTTTCCGAGGGAATTCTTGTCGTCAATACCCAGCAGGAGATTGTTGCCACCAATTCATCCGCCGAGGAGATGTTCGGGTATGGGAAAGACGAACTTTTGGGCAGGCATCTAGACACCTTGATTCCGAGAAGGTACCACAAAGAACATGACCGACATGTGGAGCAATTTATTGAAAAAACCGAGAAACGCCAAATGGGACACGGGCGCGACCTTCATGGTGTTCGAAAGAATGGCGAAGAATTTCCGGTAGAAGCGGGCCTTAATCCCTTTGAACTCTACGGTTCTACCTACGTCATGGCCCTGGTCATCGATATTACCCAGCGGAAAATAAAGGAAAAGGAACTTAGTCACTGGGCGAAAATTTTCGATGAATCACTTAACGAAATTTATGTTTTTGATGCCGAGTCCCTTTTTTTTACTCAGGTGAACAAAGAGGCGCAGCGCAATCTCGGGTTTTCATTGGAAGAATTAAAAGGCAAGACCCCATTGGATATCAAACCGGATTTCAACCTTGCAAAATTTGGAAGACTGATCGATCCCCTGTTGAGCGGGAAAGAGGAAAAAATTAAGTTCGAGACGAACCACCGTAGAAAAAACGGTTCATCCTATCCGGTAGAGGTGCACCTGCAGCTTTCTGCCATGGGCGAAAAACAGGTATTCGTGGCCATGATTCTTGATATTACGGAGCGAAAGGATTATACCAAAAGTCTTGAAGAAAAAGTAAGGGCGCGCACCGAGCAGCTTTCCCAGGCCCTCGCCAAGGAAAAGGAGCTGAACGAGTTGAAGACCCGCTTCCTCTCTTTGGTATCGCATGAGTTCAAGACTCCGCTGAGCAGCATCCTGACCTCGATTACCCTGTTGGGCAAGTACACTCGCACCGAACAACAAGAAAAGCGTGACAAACATGTCAATACCATTCGCAACAAAGTCAAGTATTTAGACACCATACTCAACGATTTCCTTTCCGTTGAACGGCTAGAATCCGGTAAGGTCAACTACAAGATGGAAAACTTTGCCCTTAGTAAAGTAGTCAATGAAGTGGTCTATGATGCCAATATGCTATTGAAATCCGGTCAAAAAATCCAGTACCCCAATAATATTGACGATATTCTTGTTGAATTCGACAAAAAAACTCTCGAACTGGTGTTGTCGAACCTGATTCACAATGCCATCAAATACTCCCCCGAAAATTCCGTTATCAACATTGAGGTCGAACAGAAATCCGATCGATTGACCGTCAAGGTCATCGACCAGGGTATCGGTATCCCCAAAAAAGATCAAAAGCACGTCTTCAACCGCTACTTTCGTGCGGAGAACGCTCTCTTGACCCAAGGCACCGGTATCGGCCTGAACATCGCCAAACAGCATCTGGAAAATCTTGGGGCCACCCTTGATTTTAACAGCGAAGAAAGTAAGGGGTCTACCTTCAAAGTAGGCATTCCCATGGAACCTATAAAATCTTGATAATGAAAAAGATATTATTAATCGAAGATGATAATGCCCTCCGGGAAAACACCGAGGAGCTTTTGGAACTTTCAGACTACTCTGTCATTACGGCCCCCAATGGAAGAATAGGGATTGCAAAGGCCAAGGGGCACTTGCCGGATATTGTGATCTGTGATATCATGATGCCCGAAATCGACGGTTATGGGGTGTTACAAAACTTGTCCTCCGACGAAATTACCAAGGACATCCCGTTCATATTCCTCTCCGCAAAGACCGAGCATAAGGAGATACGAAAGGGTATGGATTTGGGCGCGGATGATTATTTGACAAAACCCTTTGAGGAGGAAGACCTGTTGAGTGCGATAGAAAGCCGCTTGGCGAAGGCCGAGATTTTAAAACGAAGGTCGAGTACCGATGGCAAGACCGCTGAAGTTACGGATGATGAAATGCGTACCTTAAACGAATTAAAGAACTTTTTTGACGACAACGGCGAATTGGTGCAGTTCAAGGAAGGGGAATCGGTATATTCTGAAGGTTCGCGCTCCCGTAAAATCTACTTGATCCTCAAG
>DASSWC010000030.1:0-6489 GCA_035705395.1 Pricia sp.
ATGCAATAGCATTCCGAGTGCTGTGCGAAAACTTATGGGCCAGGTTTTAAGGTCACCCAAGGAGGATTTGTCCCACTCCATAGTTTTTATGATATTGCCCACTTTTCCTCCACCCTTCAGAAATAAAAGGTTCTTTGCTTGTGGGGACGTTTTCATAAGATTATTTATTAGATTTCCCCTGATTTCATGCCCAAATATAATACTATTGCGCAAAAAGTGGTACTATTCAGCACGGGCGGTACCGGCAAGGACGACCCCTATCAGAGGGAATCCAATGGGTCTTTGAACTATGGTCATGCTAATGATATATTGGTTTGATTCAATAAATAGACTTCGAGACAAATCCGTCGAAGAATCAAAGTAAGAAATTTTTAAATTTTATGAAAGTTATACTTATGAATATGGTCAAAAAGCCTAAGAAATTTCATAAGGTTAAAGATAGGGGATAGGATGTAATAGGAACTGCTTTTTTCACATTCACGCCAAAAATTATATTATATTGTCCGTTACAAAAACAACCATCATTAAAATAATGCAGACTGACCGTAAATTTCTCATTGTTGATGACGATGAGGACGACCTTGAATTTTTCAGAGAGGTCATGAAAGATATCTACCCGGATGTCGCGTGTGATTTGGCCAATGATTGCGAGGAAGCGCTGACTCGATTACGGAGCGAGACCGGCACGGTTCCGTAAGTTATTTTTCTGGACCTGAACATGCCGGGTATGGACGGGAAAGCTTGCCTGAAGGCTTTGAAGAAACATCCCCGGCTCAAGGAAATCCCGGTCATCATCTATACGACCTCCTCTGCCCGGGAAGATAGGGAGGAAACCGCTAAACTGGGCGCGGCCTATTTTTTGACCAAACCGGCCTCCATGAACGGGCTTAGAGAGGGGCTGGCCAAGGCCATCGAAGCGGTGGCCCCGGGTTGAACATGAGAGACGGCTTATCTGCAGAGGCTCGCAAAACGAATTCTAAATTAATGAAAACACATTCCACCAATTATTTTAATACGTTCATTGAAGTTGCGGAAGATTGTCCAGCACGTTTTGGTGAAACACCTCCGTTAAGAGGAGCGAACAGATCGGTTGCCAATCATCAGTTCGAAATCTTGTCTGGCCATCCGTGCGAGTTCACATCGGACGACGTCCTATTCTCCGTCCATGCTATCCGGAGGAAATACAGGAAACAGGAAATGCAGAAAAAACGGGCGGATTTCTTTTCAAGGGGGCAACCCTGTTTTCGGGCATCGCCCCTTACCAAACGATACGGTTTCGGAATTCATAGCGACGAAAACGGTAAGATAGCTATGTATGGGGTGGAAACGGAAGAATATTCCTGCTTCCTCAAAGACGACAGTATCAAAAAAGTATCTGCCATGCGTGCCAAAAGAGCAAAATAATTATGTGGAAATAAAAATTGATATATCGATTTTTTCCTTACCTTTAATTTCTTCCATAGCCTCTAAATTCCATTAGAGCTACGTTCCCCCCTTGATTCGTTATTTCTTTCGCAACATTCCGAGCCGATTGTAGTAGGAAATTGAATTTAAAAAGAACAGTAATTTATTTATAACCTTTAAAACAAGTCAAAATGGGAAAAGTTATTCGTTGTCGGGATGTAGGTTTTGATTGCGATGGTGTAATCAAAGCTAAAACCGAAGAAGAGGCGCTCGAGTTAGCTGCCGAACACGCAAAGAAAGTACATGGATTGGAAGAAGTCAATCCCGAAGTTGTGAAAAAGATAAAATCAGTAATGACGGAAGCGTAAAAAGAGTGCTTCCGGCAGAGCGCAAAATGGCAGGTAGGACGAACAGTCCTATCTGCTTTTTTGAAAACGGATGATTCGGGGAAAAGGGAACAGTATTAAAAAAGTAAATTTTTTGCCAAAATGAACGGGGAGGGAGAAAGCAGAAAAAATTTAAAACATGCTCACAGAAATCAGTCCAAAAATACCGATGCGCAGCAAGACTACTACCAAGGATTTTTATTTGCGCCAATTAGGTTTTGAAGAATTTGGAAGCGGCGACTATGAAGGTTACCTCATGTTGAAAAAGGACAGAATCCAAATCCATTTTTTTGAGTTCAAGGCACTTGACCCTAATGAAAATTATGGGCAGGTCTATATAAGGGTCGATGATATCGAAAATTATTATCAATGGCTGTTGGCCGAGGGGACACCCATTCACCCAAACGGAAGTCTACAGGCAAAGGCCTGGGGACAAAAGGAATTTTCAGTTCTTGACCCGGACAATAACTTGCTGACTTTCGGGGAAAGTATTTAAATGGCAAGCTATGGCCCAATCGGGGCGATTTCTAAACATATGGAGGCCGAAAATTGAACAGACACTATCCCAGCAACGGCCACTCCGCATACTGCCCCTCTGCCTGCTCAATGACTTCCTTTAACAGCTTGTCCAATTCCGAAAAAGGTACCTTTCCCCGAAGTTCTTTTTTTACCGCCAAGCGAATGGCAGCTCGTGCGTTTTCTTTCTTGGTCCAATCGAGTTGCAAGTTTTTCTTGACGGAAGCTACGACCGTATGCACCAAATCCTGTATCGGCCCCGCTTCGTTTAAGATGGCGCTGTTGGCCGAAAGTAGGTCATAAAAAGCCAACTCATCTTCCGTTAATCCGAGTTCTTTGGTGCGCTTATCATCTTCCTTGAACTCGTTGGCGATGTCCAACAAGTGTTTAATGGCCGCGATACTGTCCAAACTGTTTTTGTGGTATTTGCTCAATACCTTCTCCAGTTCTTCCTTAAGTTTACGCCCTTTTTTTATGTTCTTTTGCATGCGCACTTTCAACTCATCGTTTATAATGCGTCGAAGCAGTTCTACCTTGATGTTTTCGCTCCCCTTTTCTTTCACTATAGCCTGGAAGGAATCGTCTATGATGGAAATATCGATTGTATCAAGGTCGTACATTTTCGCCAGATCGACGATAGCTTGGGATTCCAGGGATTTACTGATCAAGTCCTTGATGCGTTCATTCTTTTCGCGGGACTTGCCCGGGGGATATTTTATTTTACGGATAACCGCCCGGATCTTTTGGATGATACCCACCTCTTCCTGAACCTCCCAGATCCGTTTATCCGAATGGGTTATGGCTACCAATTCGGAGAGCTTTCGCTCTTCATGCAAAAAAGCATCGGTCTCTTGGTCGTTTTTGAGCAAGCTGTTGACCATTTCGTTGGACCATTTCATCCGTTCCGAGGCACTCATAGCGTTGATTTCTTCCAATTCGAAACCGCCCATCAGGCTTTTTACCGTGCCCAGTTGTTCGATACAGAGTTCCACGGCCGCATCCATGTCTATGGTGGGTTTGCCGTTACCACCGCTTCGTGTATATTTTTTTGTGGCAGCGGCAAGAAAGCCGGAGATACCGATAAAGTCCACCACCAGTCCATTCGGTTTATCCTGAAAAACGCGGTTTACCCTCGCGATGGCCTGCATGAGGTTATGGCCTTTCATGATTTTGTCGACATATATGGTGTGGGCACATGGCGCATCGAAACCGGTAAGCCACATATCGCGTACGATGACCATTTTTAAGGGGTCATCCGCATTGCGAAAGCGTTTTTTGATGGCCTCCATGCTGTCCTTGGTACGCATGTGGGCATTCCAGGCCGCTGGGTCCTTGCCCGGATTACTGGTCATGATTACGGCCACTTCGGGGCAGCCATCCAGCGCAATAAGCGCATCGTACATCTTAACACAATTCCTACGGCTCATACAGACGATCATGGCCTTACCGTCCAGGGTTTCGGTACGGGCATGGTAGTGTTCTAGGATGTCTTTGGCCACACGATTGACCCGGTCTTCTGCTCCCGCGGCATCTTCAATGGCCGCCCAAACCCCTATGGTCTTATCCTCTTCCGATTCCCTTACTTCTTCCAACTCTTGGTCAAACTCTCCTTTAATATTGAGCGGTACCATCTTCGGCTCGTAATGGATGGGCACGGTGGCGCCATCGTCAACCGCTTGCTTGATGTCATAGGTGTGGATGGTGGGACCGAATACCAATTGCGTATCGGCGTCTTTACCATCCACAGGGGTTCCGGTAAATCCGATAAAGGATGCGTTGGGCAACGCCCTTCGGATGTTCTGAGCAAAGCCCCCACTCTCAAAACCGTATTGGGTGCGGTGGGCCTCATCGGCCATCACGATCAAATTGTAGCGTTCGCTCAGGACAGGATGCACATCCTCTTTAAGGCTGGACCTTCGAGTGGTCTCAGGCCCCGGGCCTTCGGATATGGATTTTAATCGGAATTTCTCAATGGTAGTGAAAATGACCCCTCCCCCATCGGAACCGAGCAGTTGGCGGAGTTCATCGGTGTTTTCGGCATGCTGTACGTCGCCTACCAGGTCTTTGGCGAGCACAAAGCTCTCGTAAAGTTGTTGGTCCAGATCGGAGCGGTCGACCTGGATGACGATGGTCGGGTTCCTCATTTCCGGCAGTTGCCGCAAAATACCCGTGAGGATGGCCATACTGATACTCTTGCCGGAGCCCTGGGTATGCCAGATGACCCCCAGGCTCCCATCGCCATCGGGTTTGATGCGCTCCAAGGCACTTTCTACAGCTTTGTTTACGCCCCAATATTGATGGTATTTCGCCCCTTTTTTGATAATCTTGCCGTTGTGGTCTTCGTGGAAGATAAAATGTTGCAAATAGTTGAGCAGGGTGGCCTTGGGGAAGAGGCCATTTATTATGGTCTCCAATTGCAGTGCCTCATTTTGTTGGGTATCGTCACCGGTAAGGCTTTTCCAAGGGGCGAACCATTCCATTGGCGAACCGAACATGCCGTGCAGGGTCTCGCGACCGTCGGATACGATGCACAGGGCGTTGTAATCGAAGAGTTGCGGAATGTCCAGCACATAATTCTGGATCTGGCGGTGGGCGTTGGATACATCCGTTTCGACATCAAATAGGTTCTTGAATTCGAAAAGGATAAGCGGTAGGCCGTTGATAAAGACGAGCAGATCCGTTCTGCGGCTGTTTTTACCTATAATTTTGACCTCATCGGAAACTATAAAACGGTTCGCTTCGGGATTTTTATAATCGATGGGATATAAATGTTTGGCTTTTTCATTGCCTTGGGCATCTTTCCAGCTGATGTCGATGCCCTGGGTCATCTTGCGGTGGAAGTCCCGATTGCGGTAGGCCACATCCATACCTTCGTGCTGGGAAAACTGGGCGAAAGCTTCGTTGATGGCACCTGTTGGGACATCGGGATAGGTTTTCGTAAGAAAATCGTGCAGTTCGGCCTCTAGAACCACCTTTTTAAGGTCGCGTTGCAAGGCATTGCCGGGAATATGGGTATAGCCCAGGCCTTGCAACCATTCGATCGCGGCGTTCTGTACGGTATGTTCGGCCATAGAACTCATACGACTTCGCTTATTGTTTTTTCGATGTTCTTGACGCGTACCTCCCCATTGATCAGTTTGGGGAGGAGGGTGTCGCGGAGGTTGGTTAGGGCTTTATTTTCTTCAAGATTCTTCTCAGTTAATTGATGGTAATTACCAATCAGACTGGTGAATGCATCAACTTCCTTCTGCGACGGAATTATTAAGTACGGCATAACGAGTCCATCTTTTGGCATCATATTCACTGTAGTACCATTCGCGTATGCGGTAACGTAGAATCTATAATGTGGGTCTAGTAATTTGTAGTATAGATATAGATTTGAAAGGTGTGTTTCATCTTTTGGAATCATTTTGTAGAGATGATGACTGAATATGCCAAAGTCTCCATAGCATTCAGGAATTAGTGCCGGACTTCCAATCAACTTATATTCAAATCCTTGCTCAGTATTTGTAGCAATAAGGTCACCATGTTTTACAATATGACGGTCTTTATATTCGCCTGAATACCATTTTAAACCAGCATGTTTATAGTAGCCGCCTTCGAATACGGAATTTAAATTATGCATAGGTATTCCTTTTCCTTCTTTAGCTAAGAATTTTCCCTTATAACTTAATCCCCGAAGGGATTCGAAGTGTTCTCCTATAGTTGATACCTCCCACCCCTCCGGAATGGGGCCCAGTTCAGAGTCGATAAAGTTGCCATCTTGAAACGGTCCGAAGTCCACGAACCAGTGTTTGTAGAGCGCCATGGCCATGGCTTCGAGGGTTTTGTTCATGGCCAGGTTGTTTTCGATCTTGTCATCGAGTGCCGAGAGTATGCTGGCGATGGCGTGTTGCTCGGGGAGAGGAGGAAAAAAATATTCTATTTGTTTAAGACTATTCCAATCTGCTCTAGGCATTTTCGTACCAGTACTTGTTTCTGTTGCCTTGTCTGTAAAATCCTGAGTTTTTATTAGGTGGTACAGAAAATCCTGCCGAACTAAATTTCTATTTGTAGAAATAAAAACTAATATATCCGTAGAACAAATACCTGGGAAGTTTGGGCGATATGCTTTTTTAAAATAAGGTCTGATTTTTCCATATAAAATATCGCCTGAATAAAACCGATATTTGTTACTGGTAAC
>DASSWC010000031.1:0-21724 GCA_035705395.1 Pricia sp.
CTAATCACGGCATTCGACCCGACATCATTAGCATTGCCAAAGGCATGGGCAACGGTTTCCCCGTCGGGGGGATTTTAATCCATGAAAGCATCCAGGCATCCTACGGATTATTGGGCACCACCTTCGGAGGCAACCATTTGGCCTGTGCCGCGACCTTGGCGGTGTTGGAAGTAATGGAAAAGGAAGGCCTGATGGAAAACGCCCAACGTTTGGAAGGATATTTTCGGGAACGCGCCGCCGAAATCCCACAGATAAAAAAAGTGAAAGGTAGGGGATTAATGCTTGGCTTGGAATTTGGTACCGCGGATGCCCTTGGGACCGGTTTCGAGGTGGCCGATCTCAGAAAACGCCTGATCTACAACCAACACCTTTTTACCGGAGGTGCCAAAAACAAGCACGTATTGCGGGTGTTACCGGCTCTTAACATCACCGAAAGGCAATTAGATACCTTGTTTGAGGCGTTGAAAACAGAACTTGAACCATGAAAAAGCGCATCCTCCTAAAAATAGGATCCAATACCTTGACCAAGGAAACGGACCAGATTTCCCGCGGCAAGATCGAGGATATCGGTCGGCAGATTGCGCTGTTGAAGAACGATTATGAATTTATAGTCGTCAGTTCGGGGGCCATTGCCGCGGCCAAACAGTTCGTGCGGTTGGAGCACAACGGCGGAGAAATCAACGTCAAACAGGCCCTGGCGGCCATTGGGCAGCCCCATTTGATGCGTATGTTCCAGGAAAGTTTTAGGGAATTGGGACTTTTTTCGGCCCAATGCCTGCTGTCATATTCCGATTTCGGGAATTTGAAATCCAAGTCCAATATCAAAAATACAATCGATATTTTGGTGTCCAACAATTTCATCCCTATCATCAACGAGAACGATACGGTCGCCGCCGACGAGATACAGTTCGGCGATAACGATAAATTGGCGGCATTGACGGCGGCTTTGCTTAAAGTGGATTTGCTAATGATTGCGACGAACACCGATGGCATTTACACCAAAGTATCTATGGAAAAAGGGAATCCGGAAACCATTGCCAAGGTGACCGGGTTGCAAGAACTACAGGCCGAAATAAGCACGTCGAAGTCCTCCCACGGCACCGGCGGCATGACATCGAAGATAGAGGCGACGACCATCGCAAGAAATGCGGGTATCGAAACTTGGGTCGTAAATGGGCTAAAGGATAATTTCGTGGTTGATGCCCTCGAAAATAGGAGCAGGCACACAAGAATCGATCCATAAACCCCCTTTTAAAAACTTGATATGAAACAGTATCTCTCAATAAAAGACATCGACCCATTGGCCGATTATGTTGCCGAAGCCCGGAAACTCAAGGAAAACCCTACAGCCCACAAAAAACTGGGGACGGGCAAGACCCTATGCCTGCTCTTTTTCAACAACAGCCTCCGTACCCGCCTCAGCACCCAAAAAGCCGCCCTGAACCTAGGTATGGACGTCATGGTCATGAACTTCGGCAACGAGGGTTGGGCCCTGGAATACGGGGATGGAACCGTCATGGACCAAGGTACATCCGAACATATCAAGGAAGCGGCGCAAGTGGTTTCGCAGTACTGCGATATCATCGGCATCCGGGCCTTTGCGGGATTGAAGGACAAAATCAAGGACGAGACCGAGGAAGTATTGAACGGATTTCAAAAATACGCCCCCGTGCCCATCGTCAATATGGAAAGTTCCGTGGGCCACCCGTTGCAAGCCCTTGCGGATGCCATTACCCTGGCGGAAAACAATACTAAAAAAAGACCGAAAATCGTTCTTTCATGGGCACCCCATCCCAAGGCATTGCCGCATGCCGTAGCCAATTCCTTTATAGATATGATGCGGTTGCAGGAGGCCGAATTTACAATCACCCATCCCGAGGGTTACGAACTGAATCCCGCGATTACCAAAGGCATCCCGATCGAATACGACCAGAAAAAAGCCTGCAAAAATGCGGATTTTGTATACGTTAAAAACTGGAGCAGTTATTCCGATTACGGAACAATCCTGCACCAAAATCCGGATTGGATGATGACGAGAGAGAAATTGGGAACTGCCCGCTTTATGCACTGCCTGCCGGTACGTCGGAATGTGGTGGTCGAGGATGCTATTTTGGATGGCGGGCAGTCCCTGGTCATCGAGCAGGCGAACAACCGAACGTTTGCCGCCCAAATCGTGCTTAAGAAGTTACTGGAAGGTTAAAATAAACGATTCATGAAACCCACGCTTTCCATAGTTAAAATCGGCGGTAATGTTATCGGCAACGCGGCAGCGCTTTCCAAGTTCCTGAAACTTTTTTCCGAGTTGGAGGGCTTTAAGATCTTGGTGCACGGCGGCGGAAAACTGGCTACCGAAATCGCCCAAAAACTGGGCGTTGCGTCGAGAATGGTAGGCGGCCGACGCATTACGGATGAAGGGGCACTCAAAGTCATCACCATGGTCTACTCCGGCCTGACCAACAAAAACATCGTAGCAGAACTACAGGCCAAAGGCTGCAACGCCATCGGAATGAGCGGTGCGGACGGTGACACCATCCAAGCCCATAAACGCCCTGTTGGGGATATCGACTACGGCCTCGTAGGCGATGTGGACGGCGTCAACGAGGCACTGCTCACCCAATTTTTGACCCTGGGCCTGACGCCGGTCTTCTGTGCGATGACCCATGACGGAAAAGGACAGCTATTGAATACCAATGCGGATACCATTGCCTCCGAACTGGCCATCGGACTGGGCCAGGTTTTCGAAACCACCCTGTATTACTGTTTTGAAAAGAAAGGGGTTTTGCGGGATGTTGCCGATGACACCTCGGTCATACCCCATATCGACTCCGTAAGCTACCAAGGACTTTTACAGGGAAAACGCATTGCGGACGGTATGCTCCCAAAATTGACCAATTGTTTTCATGCCCTGAACCACGGGGTAGCCAAGGTATGCATCGGTAGCACGACCATGTTATCCGAGAGCGACGATCTTTACACCACGATAACCTTATGACGATGGATCCGATACATAAAGACCACCTAACGGAAAGGGCATTGGAACTGCTAAAACAACTGATTTCCATTCCTTCCTTTTCCTCCGGGGAAGACCGGACCGCCGACGCCATCGAAGCGTGGTTCACGTCCTTCGACATCCCTTTTAAGCGTCATATCAACAACGTTTATGCGGTAAACCGACATTTCGACGACCGCAAACCGACCCTGTTGCTCAACTCCCACCACGACACGGTGCAACCGAATGCCGCCTATACCAAAGACCCGTTTCATCCGCACATCGAGGACGGAAAACTCTATGGTCTAGGCAGTAACGATGCCGGGGGCGCCTTGGTGTCGTTGCTGGCCACGTTCGTCCATTTTTATGCCGGGAAAAACCTGACGCATAACCTATTGGTGGTAGCCTCGATGGAGGAAGAAAGTTCAGGGGATAATAGTCTCCGCGGACTTTTGCCCAGGCTTCCTGATATCGATGTGGCCATCGTGGGCGAACCTACCCTGATGCAATTGGCCATCGCCGAAAAGGGTCTGGTCGTTTTCGACGCACAGGTCAAGGGAACCCCCTCCCATGCGGCCCACCCGAACGACGATAACGCCATTTACAACAGCATGGAAGTCCTCGAATGGCTTAAAAACTATAAATTCGAAAAGGTTTCCGAAGCCTTGGGAGAAGTCAAATTGACCGTCACCCAGATCAGCGGAGGCGTGCAGCACAATGCGGTGCCCGCCCAGGTCGAACTGGTCATCGACGTTCGGGTCAACGACAAATACACGAACCGTGAAATCGCCAATATCTTGCAAGCTGAGGCCCCATGCGAGCTGCAACCCCGCTCGTTGCGATTGAATTCGTCCGCCATCGCCAAAGACCATCCCTTGGTACGATCGGGTATTGCTTTGGGTCGTGAAACCTATGGCTCCCCCACCCTGTCCGATCAGGCAGCGCTGACGTGTCAAAGTTTGAAACTCGGCCCGGGCGACAGCACGCGCTCCCATTCCGCCAACGAGTTTATTTACGTGCGCGAAGTCGAAGAAGGAATTGATTTGTATCTTCGGATTTTAGAAGGATTTCTGAAAAAATAAACCTCATGAAACTCTGGGACAAAGGCTTTAGCACCGACCAAAAAATCGATCGTTTTACCGTGGGAAACGACCGCGAACTCGACCTGCACCTTGCAAAATATGACGTAATCGCCTCGAAGGCACACGCCAAAATGCTGGGCAAAATCGGACTGCTGAAGAAAGCCGAAACGAAATCCTTGCTCGACGCACTTGAAAATATCGCTACCTCCATCGAAAAAGGGGATTTTGAGATTGAAGCGTCCTTTGAGGATATGCACTCCAAAATCGAGTTCCTGCTCACGGAAAAACTGGGCGATACGGGCAAGAAAATCCATACCGCCCGCTCGCGGAACGATCAGGTGCTCGTGGCCATGCATTTGTATCTAAAGGAAGAGCTGTCGGAAATAAAATCCCAGACCAAAGAACTGTTCGATCTACTACTAGACCTGGCAGAAAAACACAAGGATGTATTGCTGCCGGGATATACCCATCTGCAAATCGCCATGCCATCCTCTTTCGGTTTATGGTTCTCTGCCTACGCCGAGAGCCTGATCGACGACCTCCATTTTATCGGGGCGGCTTACAAGGTGGCGGACCAAAATCCCCTGGGAAGCGCTGCGGGATACGGCAGCTCCTTTCCCATCGATCGGCGTTTTACGGCCCAAGAAATGGGATTTGAAACCCTAAAGTACAATGTGGTCGCCGCCCAAATGGGCCGTGGCAAAGTCGAAAAGGCGGCCGCTTTTGGGATGTCCAGTATCGCGTCTACCCTATCGAAACTGGCGATGGACATCTGCCTCTACATGAGCCAAAATTTCGATTTTATCTCCTTTCCCGATGAACTGACCACCGGCAGCAGTATTATGCCGCACAAGAAGAATCCCGATGTGTTCGAACTCGTCCGGGGCAAGTGCAACAAACTGCAGGGAATCCCCAATCAATTGACCCTGGTCATCAACAACCTCCCCAGCGGCTACCACCGTGACCTGCAACTGGTCAAGGAAATTATCGTCCCCGCGATTCAGGACATGAAGGCCTGTCTTGAAATTTTGACCTTCAGCCTTAAGGAAATCCGCGTAAACAAAAACATCCTTGAGGATCCAAAATACGATTACCTCTTTAGTGTCGATACCTTGAACGAATTGGTGAAAAACGGGATGCCTTTCCGCGATGCCTATAAAAAAATGGGGCAGGAAATACAAGAAGGCAGCTTTGCCCCCAATCGGGATATCGCACATACGCATGAGGGGAGTTTGGGGAATTTGTGTTTGGAGGAAATAAAGCAGAAGATGGCTAAACTAGGGTCGTGACCGGAAAAAATTCGAAAAACATATGCTTAAATATTTACTCTTTTTTGTGTTCATTGCTGCGGCAAAGGCCCAAGACACGTATCAAAGAAACGCCACAGCTGACGTAAAAAGCTATATTTTCAACCTAAGCCTAAACGATAGTACCGACCAAATTGAAGGCGAGGCCACAATCACCATTGATTTCGAAGACGAGGCCAAAGCCTTTACACTTGACCTTATTGGCAAATCGAAAACGTACGGGATGACGGTAGCGAACGTTTTCGAAGGCGGCGGCAAAGCAACCTATACTTTCAAGAACAACAAAATCAAGATCATCCCATCGGCCAAAACGGACAGCATCGAAAGCAGCCTATCTTCGGACCTTAGTACCCAATCATCCAATGGCACCCACACCAGAACCTTTACCGTACAATATCGGGGAATTCCCGAAAGGGGCTTAGTCATCGACACCACCAAATTCGGAAAGCGTTCCTTCTTCGGCGATAATTGGCCCAATCTGGCGCGGCATTGGCTGCCCTCCGTCGACCACCCCTACGACAAGGCCAGTATCGAATTCCGTATCACGACGCCCGAACATTACGACGTTGTCGCTACCGGCAAGAAAATCGAGGAGAGCCATTTGGGCAACGGCCTGAAACTGACCGTGTATCAAGAACCGGCCCCGGTGGCCATGAAAGTGGTCACGATAGGGGTAACAGAATTTGCCAGCAGGTTGCTCGAAGAGGTCTACGACATTCCCGTTTCGGCCTGGGTCTATCCCGAAAACCGATTGGATGGGTTTTCGGACTACCGGGTCGCCACCGACGTGCTGCGTTATTTTATCGATCACATCGGACCGTATTCGTACGCAAAACTAGCCAATATGCAGGCCAAGACCCAATGGGGTGGCCTCGAAAATGCGGGTACCATATCGTATTTTGAAAATTCCGTGACGGGAAAAAATGAGGTCGAGGGGCTGATCGCCCATGAAATCGCGCACCAATGGTTTGGCAATTCCGCCACCGAAAACGACTGGAACCACGTTTGGCTCAGCGAAGGTTTTGCTACCTACTTTGCCATCCTATACCAGGAAAACGTATACGGTGACAAAAAAAGAAAGGAAGAATTGGCCCTCGACCGGAAGCAGATCATCGAATACTACCAAAAGAATCCTTCCCCGATCATAGACCCCTCCATCACCGACCCCATGAAGGTTTTGAGCGTCAACACCTATCAAAAGGGCGGGTGGGTGTTGAACATGCTGCGGCATAAACTGGGCGATGGTGTTTTTTGGGATGGCATCCGCACCTATTATAAGCGGTTTCAAAACGCCAATGTGATGACCGTCGATTTCAGTAAGGTCATGGAAGCGGTTTCGGGAGAAGATCTCAAACCTTTTTTCCAACAGTGGCTGTATACCAAGGGTCACCCACAAATCAAATGGGACTGGAAGTATGGCAATGGCCGATTGCGGATCAATATCAATCAGGTGCAAGATCATCACATCTTTCATTTTCCGTTGGAAATCGGTATCGTAAAAGAGGGGAAACTTGAGATCACCACTGTACAAGTTGTTGAAAAATCGGAAAAATTCGAGATTTCCATCCCCACCGAGCCCGACGCCCTGGTTCTTGATCCCGGACTTTGGCTTTTGTTCGAAGAAAGACCCTAATGTTGTGTTAAGCCAGCTTTAGCAGGCCCACGCCCAAAATCACACTTAGCCTTCATCCCAAAACAGCCGAAAAAGCGTAACTTTCGGTACATTCAAAAACCTGGAATGGACAGATCCGATGATATCGAACGCGTGGCCGAGGCCGAAATACGGCTCTCGTATTTTTTGGCGGAGCAGATAAAGAACGCCACGACCTATTTCGGATATCCCGAAGTGCCGGAGAACAACGATCTTTCCATCCTCGGCATCGGCAGCTTGGCCAAGCTGCACCTCAACAATGCGGGCGACCCTTGGGTGCATGGCAATGCCAAGATGCACAGCAAGGAATTCGAGCGCGAGGCCCTTGATTTTGCCGCACGCCTGTACGGCATCGAAAACCGGTATTGGGGCTATATCACCAGCGGGGGAACGGAAGGGAATCTCTACGGCATGTACACGGGACGCGAATATTTTTTCGCAAAAAAGAGAAAACCGATTTTTCTGTATTCGGATTCCAGCCACTATTCCCTGGCGAAAAACGCGCACCTTTTGGGGCTTGAGTCCCGAACCATCAAGGCCTGCCCCTCCGGGGAAATGGACTACGGACAATTGACTTCGGTTTTAAAAGAGCTTAAGAAAACCGGGAATACGAATTTAGGTATCATCCTCAACCTCAATATCGGTACCACCATGACGGGTGCCATCGACAACCTGAAAAGCGTGAATGCGTGTATCGAGGCATCGGAAATTTCGCCAAAGAACGTGCTGATCCACGCCGATGCCGCCCTGCTGGGTTTTATCTATCCATTTTTGAAAAACAGGGAAATCCTTTTTGAGAACGGCGTGACCAGCATCGCCATCTCGGGACATAAATTTCCGGGGGCCATACATCCCTGCGGTATTGTACTCGTCGATAAATCGGTACATGAAACGGCGTTTGGCGATCATTGGATTCCCTATGTAGGTACACAGGATACCACGATCAGTGGTTCCCGAAACGGCTTTCTTGCCCTGAACCTTTGGTACATCTTCAAGAAAAAGGGGTACGAAGGTTTTAAGACGGAGGGTACCACCTGTATCGAGAACGCTAAATACCTTAAAAACAAACTCGATGCGATGCATTATCCCGACACCGGCCTGTTTCCGAACCAGATTATCGTGACCTTTAAGAAACCGTCGGAGAAAATTGTCAAGAAATACCAATTGGCGACACAAGGCGATATGGCACATGTGGTAGTTATGCAGCACATTACCAAGTCCCGCATCGATACGTTCTGTGAGGCCTTGACATCCTAACTGGTCTAGCAATCGACGCGTATTTGGATTTCCAATCCCATCGTCTCCTTTTTCAAAAAATGAGCGATAGATCCGGTATCACTTGATCATGCCCAAATTGATGATTTCCTGTTCGGTCAGGTAGCGCCAATGCCCGCGCGGTAAGTCCTTTTTGGTGAGCCCGGCGTAGACGACACGATCTAGTTTTACGATTTCATAGCCCAGGCTCTGAAAAATACGGGGTACAATCTTACTGCGGGAGCTAAAGATTTCGACCCCGACTTCAGTTTTCGGGGCGTTCTCGACATAGCTGATTTCCCGTACCTGTACTACTTTGCCGTCAATCGCCACGCCTTGCTGGATTTTTTTCAGATCGGCACTGTTCAACGGTCTATCCAATTCGATATGGAACAGTTTGCGGAATCCGTTTTTGGGGCTGTTCAGGCGTTTGGTCAGTTCGCCGTCGTTGGTAAAGAGTAGCAGGCCCGTAGCATCGGCTCCCATTTTGCCCACGGGGTTCAGTTCGGCCTTGGTAGCCTTTGAGATGAGCCCGATCGCCGTACGATGTCCGTGTTCGTTTCTTGCGGATGTGGTAAAATCCTTGGGCTTGTTGAGCAGCACGTACTCCTTTTTCACCGGATCGAGCAGGCGTCCGTCAAAACGTACCTCGTCGGTCCGTTTTACCTTATGGCCCATTTCGGTAACCGGTTTTCCATTGACGGTTACACTCCCTGCGGCAATAAGCGTATCGGCTTCCCTACGGGAGCAGACCCCGGAATTGGCTACGTATTTGTTCAGGCGGATAAGGTCCGGATCTTGTGGTCGTTGGTCGCTCCCGCTGTTCTTTATCGGCACCTTTCCACGGCTAGAACTCTTCTTTCTAAAAGTAACCCCCTGACGCCCGGATGCCTTTTTGCTACCATCCCGTTTGGATCGGTTGGATGATGTATTTCTTTTGTCGGACTCCGATCGGCTCATAACTTGGATTTTTGCAAAGGTAGGGAAGGAAATCGTGATATGCGGGGTATCCGTGTGCTAATCGGAATTCAAAATTTGAATTTAAACCTCGTGTCATTCATCGACAATTGGTAATAGATGGTCGAATAAGGAGCGCTTTTTAGAAAAATTAGATTAAAACCTCATACATTTAAATATACTTCCCCCTTTCCCCTATTTTATATTTTGTAACCCCTAGGTTTTTTTAGTGTTAATTGTGTACTTATGGCCAATTCTTATCGGATGGCGGTTCGACTTTGGGGCGTACCCGTCTTCCTTTTAGCGACAAGCATTTTTCTGATGGATTTGACGGACCTGTCGGCGCAGGGCTTCTCCCAGAACCATCTTAATTTCAATGGCAATGGCTCCGTTTCCGCGGGAACTTCGTTGATGTTCGGTCCCGATGGAAGGTTATATGTTGCGGAATATACGGGAGCCATAAAGGTATTCAGAATCCAGCGCAACGGTCCTGGCAATTATATACTCCTCGATCAAGAAGTTCTTACGGGCCTGCAGGATATACAGGATCACAATGACGATGGGGATATTTTCACAAGCACATTTCGGGAAACTACCGGGCTGACGGTGGCAGGCACCGCAGCCCATCCCGTAATCTATGTCTGCTCCAGCGATTTTCGTATCGGGGGCGGTTCAGGCGGTGGACGTGGTGATACGGGTCTGGACACCAACTCGGGCATCATCACCCGCTTTACCTGGACCGGCAGTTCATGGAATGTGGTGGATTTGGTGCGCGGGCTTCCCCGTTCCGAGGAAAACCATGCCAACAATGGTTTGGAATTCGTCACGGTAAACGGTACCGATTACCTCATTGTGGCCCAAGGCGGCCATACCAATGCCGGATCGCCCTCCGCAAACTTTGCCTATACCGGGGAATATGCACTGTCTGCGGCCATTTTATCCATAAACTTATCCCTTCTCAACGGTATGCCCATAAAAAACGACAACGGCAGAAGCTATATCTATGACCTTCCCACCTTGGACGACCCCACAAGGACGAATGCAAACGGTATCCACGATCCGGACGCCCCGGGATACGACGGAGTGGACTTGAAAGATCCCTTTGGCGGTAATGATGGGCTTAATCAGGCGGTAATCACCCCTGACGGACCGGTCCAAATATTTTCACCGGGATTTCGCAATGCCTATGATCTGGTGGTTACCCAAAACGGGGCGGTGTATGTTACCGACAATGGCGCCAATGGAGGTTGGGGAGGATTCCCCGCCAATGAAGGGATTGGGTCAGCCACCAACGACTACGTCAGCGGGGAGCCCGGCAGCACGTCGCCTTCGGGTGGGGAACAGATAAACAATAAGGATCACCTTACCTTAATTACCCAAAACATCCAAAGCTACACGTTCGGAAGTTTTTACGGCGGCCATCCCAACCCCGTAAGGGCCAACCCAAATGGAGCGGGGCTGTATACCAATCCTGCCGTTTCGGGCCGGACGGGGGCGCTATTCCGAACCTTGAAATATGACCCCAACGGTTCCAGACAGAACTCCGTTTCCGATCCAAATATCGCCCTTCCCGCCAACTGGCCTCCGGTACAGGCTGCCAATCCACAGGAAAGCGATTGGCGCGGTCCCGGAATTGCCAATCCCGACGGGACGGCGGATGCCCTTGTCACAACATGGAATACCAATACCAATGGAATCGACGAATATACGGCCACCAATTTTAACAATGCCATGAAGGGCAACCTCATCGCAGGGGTAAATACGGGCGTGTTGCGAAGGGTACAATTAAAACCGGATGGCAGCTTGCAGACCCTTACCCCTGCATTTGCCCAAGGCCTTGGGGGCGACGCCTTGGGAGTGACCTGCAACGGTGATACGGATCCGTTTCCGGGCACCATTTGGGTAGTTACGCTAAATGGTAAGCTCATCGTTTTGGAACCACAGGATTTTGCAGACTGCCCAGAACCCGGCCAACCCGGGTATGATGCCAATGCCGACGATGATCAGGATGGCTATACCAACCAGGACGAACAGGATAATGGTACGAATCCCTGCAACGGCGCTTCCCAGCCAAACGACCTCGACAAATCGGCCGGCGGTAGCTTGATATCCGACCTGAACGACAACGATGACGACAACGACGGTATAGCCGATGCGAACGATCCCTTTCAATTGGGCGACCCCGATACGGCAGAAAGCGATGCCTTCCCCCTTCCCCTGACCAACGAACTGTTCTCCAGCAACCCTACCCTAAAGGGCTACTTGGGACTTGGTATGACCGGGATGATGAACAACGGGACTCCCAATCCCAACTGGCTCGACTGGCTGGATCGAAGGGACAGTCCCTCGGATCCCAACCCGAACGATATTCTAGGCGGGGCCATCGGGGCCATGACCATGCAGATGACCCACGGTACGGCCCTCGGCTCAACAAATACGCAGGAAAAGGGATTTCAATACGGGGTATTGGTAGACCGGAATACGGGTGTTTTTACGGTTTCCGCAGGCCTCACCAACTTTAACGCCCCTTTGCAGTTATATGGCAATTCCGCGGCACCCAATGGGGAACTGGGCCTATTTATCGGGGATGGTACGCAGGCCAACTATATTAAGTTCATACTTACCAAAGCCGGTCTAACGGTACGGCAAGAAATCAACAATGTTCCACAAGCCCCCATCCATCTTCCCATAGCGGTGGGGAACCGGCCAAACAGCGGGGTATCGTTGTATTTGGTCGTTGATCCTTCCAATGGAAACATAGCCCTGGAATATGCATTCGATGGGGGTGCAAGGGCCGCTTTGGGCAACTTGACCGCGCAAGGTGCCATCTTGAACGCCCTGCAACAATCGTCCGTTCCATTAGCGGTCGGATTGATAGGTACCTCCAATGCTGCGGGGGTCGAAGTAGAAGGTACTTGGGATTTTTTGAACGTGATACCCAACACCGACGGTTTTGCGGTGCGTATCAATTCGGGAGGGCCGCAGATTACACAGGACGGAAAAGTTTTCTCGGCCGATCAATTTTTTACCGGGGGAAAAATCTATACCAACAACAAAGCACAGGTTCCGCCCATGTACCGGACCGAACGCTCCGCCTTACCACCCACATTTTCCTATGACATTCCCATTCCCAACGGAAGCTATACCGTTATTCTCCATTTCGCGGAAATTTACTGGGGCGCAGTTGGTGGTGGCCCTGGAGGAACGGGCAAGCGTATTTTCGATGTGACTTTGGAGGGGTCACTTATACTCGACAACTATGACATTAATGCGGAGACAGGGCCACAGACGGTGGTGACCAAGTCCTTTGACACCATGGTCGGCGATGGCGTGCTTGCTCTTAATTTTTCCGCTTTGCCCGGGGTAGGGGGCGTCGATCAACCTAAATTGTCCGCAATAGAGATTTTGGGCAATACGGGGGGCAATGTACCTATTCAAGTAGGGCTGATAGCGGACCAGACCAGTACGCTTGGGGAACAATTGATAGGCAATCTGGGCGTATCGGCTTCCGGAGGCGATGGGAATTTACACTATAGTGCGGTCGGACTCCCTCCCGGTGTAATCCTTGAACCCACCAACGGGCAGCTAGGGGGCACTATTGCCTCGAACGCTTCAGTGGACCAACCTTACCAAGTTATAATTACTGTGGACGATAGCGACGGGATGGGCACCGATGCAAAAACCGTTAATTTTTCCTGGACCATTCTAAACGCCTCGGAATGGGTCGACAAGAATGAGAGCGAAAATTATACCGCCCGGCATGAGTGCTCCTTTGTACAGGCCGGCAACAAATTTTATCTGATGGGAGGGCGTGAAAATTCGCGTACCGTGGATATCTACAACTATACTACCGATTCCTGGACTTCGTTGGTAAATTCCGCTCCTTTGGCGTTCAATCATTTTCAGGCCACTGAATATCAAGGTCTCATTTGGGTCATAGGTGCGTTTAAGGATAACGGTTTTCCCAATGAAGTCCCGGCCGACCACGTTTGGGCGTTTGATCCCGTGGCACAGGAATGGATACAGGGGCCGGCGATACCGTCTGGAAGAAAGCGCGGTTCTGCCGGATTGGTAGTCCACAACGGCAAGTTTTATATTGTAGGGGGAAATACAAAGGGGCATAACGGGGGCTTTGTACCTTGGTTCGACGTGTACGATCCCGCAACGGGTATTTGGACCCCTTTGTCCAATGCCCCTAGGGCAAGGGATCATTTTCATGCAGGGGTAGTCGGCAACAAGATGTATCTGGCAGGCGGTCGTTTGTCAGGCGGTACGGGCGGTACGTTCAAACCTCTCATCCCGCAGGTAGATGTTTATGATTTTACAACCGGTACCTGGAGTACACTGCCCAGCGGCCAAAATCTCCCCACACCCAGAGGTGCGCCTTCAGTCGCCAACTTCAACGGCAAATTGATGGTGATAGGCGGCGAGGTACAGAACGAGAACGTCTACGGGACAATTACCAGCGATGCACTAAAAATTACCGAAGCCTATGACCCTGTTACGGGAATATGGACTCGAATGGGCGATCTTAACCATGAACGGCATGGCACACAGGCCATAGTTTCCGGTGGGGGCGTATTTTTATTGGCAGGTTCACCCAACCTCGGTGGCGGCAACCAACGGAACATGGAGTATCTGGGCGCAGACAGTCCAATGGGAGCGGCAAGTACGGCCAGTACACTATCGTCCCCCGGCCCGGCACAGGTTCAAAAAGGATTGACGAAAGACATCGTCCTTACCAATTCAGGGGGCAATATTGGGACCATCGTAAGGTCGATACACCTATCGGGTGCCCATGCCAATGAATTTTCCCTAGTATCGGGCGCACTTTCCAATGTTCTTTTGAAACCCAATAGTTCCCATACGATCTCAGTAACCTTTACGGGTACCCTGGCCGGTAGAACCGCAACCCTGACCATCGCCTACGGGGCATCAGGACAGATTACTATACCCTTACAAAGTACTTTAGGCCCGGCACAAAGCGGTATCACCGGTTTTGTTTTGGTAAATGCGGATATGGATACCGATATCTTTGAATTAACGGACGGCATGCCCATCAATGCGGCCACCGTCAATGGAAAAAGACTAAGTATCAGGGCCAACACCAATCCATCGACGGTGGGAAGCGTATCTTTCAGTATATCGGGTCTCGTCAACAGAACCATAACGGAAAATGTTGTCCCCTATGCCCTTTTTGGGGACATCAATGGCAACTATTCCGGAGTTCAGTTGCCCTTGGGCAATTATACGCTAAACGCCACTGCGTATACCGGTCCGGGAAAAAGCGGAACGATTCTGGGAACGAAGCAAATACAGTTTTCCATAGGGGCGGCCAGCACCGCCAAAGGATTTATCGTATCGACCGATTTGGGGAATGGGCCGGCTACGGGGGAGGTAAATCCCGATGTCCGGGTATTTCCGAATCCAGCGGTATCGGAGGTGTATTTCGTACCGTCGGATCCTTCCGTCATTATTTTAGGGGCGTACCTATACGACAGCGGTGGGCGGATGATTCGGGAATACAGTACTGCAGAAATGGGAAAACGCGATGGCCAGTACATGTTGAATGTCTCGGATTTGGGAAAAGGAATCTATTTTGTTAGGCTACGGACAGATTCCCCTGGTATTCTTAGGAATAGGGCGATCGTAAAAAAGTGATTTTGTTCCTGCTCTTACCGATTTGGTCAATAGATTTTCAAAATATCTCAGACTCTTTGAGATGACCTCCTTTTGATGGCCTACCAGGTTTCGGTAAGCCTGTGGAACGTCTCATATTCAACCTGCCCATTTTTGATTAAACTGTCTCGGGAACATTTCGTTTTTTGTCTCTTTTTCTTGGGAAGGGTATGATCTTGGGAACGGTTCTTTGGTATTCCCTGTAACTTTCGCCGTGCATTCTTACCAGATCGCGTTCTTCGAGATAGCTGATGGCCACCAGAATGTAGGCGGTGGTGGTCACCGCAAAAAGCAGGTGTCCAAGGGTCATCAGGGGGGTAGCCCAAAAAGCGATGATAAAGCCCAACATAATGGGGTGCCTTACAATCCGGTAAAACAGGGTCAACCTAAATTCCATCGGGCGGGGCTCAATGCTCTTTACATACTCGTACACCTGTTTTAGCCCAAAAAGGTCAAAGTGGTTGATCATAAAGGTAGAGAGGAGTACAATGAGCCACCCGATGGCAAAAATCCCGTATAATATGGGCTCCCATACTGGGTTGCTTATTTCCCAAACCACGGCCTTCATCGGCACCCATTTCCAATACAGGAGGATAAGGGCCAAACTTGCCAAGAGCACATAAGTGCTTCGTTCAATCGGTTTCGGGACGATTTTCACCCACCATCGTTTAAAGCCCGGCCGCGCCATGATACTGTGTTGCAATGCGAACAGGGTCATCAGTGCTACATTGACGCCCAATGCGTGCCAAAAGCCGGTTTCGGTTCCGGAATCGATGGTCTTGGGGACCACAAAATCCCCGACAAAGGCTATGGCGTACAAAAAGGCGCCAAGGAAAATTACATAAGCGATAATGCCATACAGAACTACGAGTGCTTTCTTCATGATCTTAAAATTTTATGGGTTTCTATTCGAAATGCTACGCTATTCCGGGGGAGGATTATTGAAAATACCGTCAACACAATGCTCCAAAATGGACTATTTTGGTATACGGCAAAGCTATATCATCAACTGTATGCGCGCAATGACCGAAACGCCTTATGTCTTAACCAAGACTCCGTAGGTGATGGGTTTTTACTACCTTTAGGATGCTAAATCGGCTATTATGGACGTACTCTCAGATGTTCTTAGGACGGTTCGTTTAACGGGATCCATTTTCTTTACCGCCGATCTTTACCATCCATGGTCGGTTTCATCCCCTACTACGGAAATGTTGCTACACCATATGCCGACGAAGGCAGAATGTGTCTCGTTATTCCATATTGTTACCGAAGGGGAAAGCTGGTTTAAAACGGAAAACAGCAAACCTTTTTTGCTTCGGCAGGGTTCCGTCATTATTTTTCCACATTGCGTTTCACATCTCATGGGCAGCACCCTGCAACAAAGACCGGTGCCCGTCATACAGTTACTTACCCCGGACATTTTGTTGGGAAATACCAACTTGCACCACGGCGGTTCGGGAAAGAAGGCCCAATTCATCTGTGGTTATCTGCTTTGCGATCAAAGATTCAATCCCCTCTTGGGCGCCATACCGGAATTGTTGATAGTATCCAGCGAAAAAGAGCGCATCTTGTCCCAAAATCCCGGATTGTCCGTCGATATTTTGTCCGCAGCCCCCGATAGTTGGTTGAATGCCACAATACACCATTTGATTCACGAGGTCGTTGAGAAAAATTCGGGAAGTGCCACCATCATTACCCGGCTAACCGAGTTGATGTTCGTAGAAGTCCTACGGAAATTTATGAGTTCCCTCCCCGAAAAAAGCCGTGGTTGGCTTGCCGGTCTCCGTGATCCCCAAGTAGGAAGGGCATTGAAATGGATGCACGCCCATCCGGAGGAAAAGTGGGACGTTGAACAATTGGCCGCCAAGGTTGGGGTGTCCCGCTCCGCTTTTGCCAAGCGATTCACCGATCTTATCGGCGAATCGCCCATGCAGTATTTGACGGGTTGGCGTATGCAGTTGGCAAAGAATCTATTGCTTCGACCCGAACTGAGCATGGGCATGGTGGCGGATAAGGTAGGATATGATTCGGATATAGCTTTCAACAGGGCATTCAAACGCCAAATCGGGATACCGCCTGCGCGGTGGCGGGAAACTACCAGATCACACCAGATCGCCTAACCCCGGAATCGGCCATTTGATTCAAGGACAGTCGTTCCTAAAACTGATTTTACTAAAAAAATCCTTTATGTCGTTAGCCAATTCCTGAGGTTTCTCAAGAGCTGCAAAATGACCACCACTTGAATAGTTGGCCCAGTGTAGGATATTTTTAAATCCCCTTTCAACAAAACATCTGGGAGGGAATGGTGCTTCATATTGAAATCTGGCAATCCCCAAAGGTGCGGTGATAAAATCATTTTTTCCCAACTTAATGGGATATTTACTGTTTTCTCCATAAAGCCTAATGGATGAATGAATCGTTTCGGTCAACCAATACAATGTAACATTAGCCAAAAGCTCATCTTTAGTAAAGGCTGTTTCAATATCGTCCTTATAATCTGCCCAACTCAACATTTTCTCTACAATCCAAGCACATAATCCAACGGGGGAATCATTGATACCATAGGCTAAAGTGATAGGTTTTGTTTTTTGTTGCAATGAGTAACCCCCTTCCCTAAAGTACCATTCTTCTTCCGATTTCATGTAGTCTTTCTCTTCCTGGGTTAAGGCATCATACTCTATATCAGGAACATAGTTTCCAGGAATGTAGTTAAGGTGTATTCCCATTACATATTCTGGATACTTATAGGCAATGGCCGTAGAAACACCTGCTCCAAAGTCCCCACCCTGAACAGCAAATTTTCCGTAGCCCAACTCCTTCATTAGTTTTACCCATAAATCAGCCATATAGCCAACATTGCAGCCTTCTTTTGTAAACTTTGATGAAAAGCCATACCCTATCATAGAAGGTATGATGACATCAAAAGTTATTTCCGAATCTTGGGTTAAAAGAGGAAGGATTTTCATCATTTCAAGGAAAGAACCTGGCCAACCATGCGTGATTATTATTGGGATTGGGTTTTTGCCTTTACCCTTTTGGTGTATAAAATGTATTTTATTGCCATCGATCTCTGCAATATAATTGTTATACAGATTAATCTCTTTTTCCGTTTGTCTCCAATTGTATTGCGTTAACCAATAATAGTGCAAGTCTTTCATAAAATCCAAATTGGCACCATAATTCCATCCTGAATTTGGTATCTCATCTGGCCAACGGGTTCGTTCCAGTCTAGATTTTAAGTCATCAAGTTTTTCTTGTTCTATATGTACCGTGAAAGGATGAATCATGTTTTTTTTGTTACCTACAACTAGCAAATGGTGATTGGTTAAGATACGAAAAAAGCCCCGGGCACGATGGCCCGAGGCTTTTATAAATCGTTTGTCTACCTATGAAAAGGCACTATTTAAGACTGCTTCAACGGTTTAAGGTGATTCCCAAGAATCCAAAGGGCGACCTTATCCCCCAATTCCTGTCCAGCTTCGCAGGCAAAACGAAAATGAATGCCCGCCCGTACCCTTGAATCCGCATTTTCATCGGCCGCCTGGCTTAGGCTGGTATAACTCCTGGTACTATTGACAGGCTGGGCGGTCGGAGAACCCATTGTAAAAGGAGTCTTATCACCCACAAGGTTTGCCATCACCGTAGCCGCGGCATTTCCCAATGCACTGTGTGTTGAAGGATAGTCCTGTACCGGGGGAGAAGGCATCAAGGACTCCCATTGCAAATCCTCCAATGTTTCAGTATTACCATCTTGATCAGCATTGCGTATAGCGGTATAAGGACGCCATAGGTTATAATGGAACTTGGAGTCCCATCCAGCTATATAGGCATCCGCAATGGCCATATCTACCAGCGCAAACAGTCTTGCCGTTTCCAGTAGGCCCAATTTTCTATCAACGGCTATGGTACGTGCTACACGATTCCAACCCGCCTCCGAAAACTCATACCAGAAATTGGAATAGGCCGATTGGTCAACGGTACGTGAAAGACTTTCCAACCTCCCCATTTCCCTTACTTCATCAAATGCTTTTGCATATTCCATACTGTTCAGCATGGGTGGCTGCACGCACCGGAACTGGTCCTTTTTCTCTAGACCAAACGGCCTAACGTCTACCCAATAGGGTGCAAAAACGAAGTCGAACGGCGGTACGGTCCGGTAGGCTCCCGGGGTACTGGTCGGTATTAGGGGGCTTATAGGGTTTCCGATGGAACCATCATCAGAGCGGGCAGTGATGATACTCTGGCCTGCCGCCTTTCCGAGTGCTATCCCCCTCGTTTTTGATTCTCCCCCAGGAATGGCGGATAGGGACTTTTGCAATGCAGAATCGAGATACTGCCTTTTATCCCCAATTTCATGTACCAAAACCGTATGCGCCGCACTGGCTGCTGCTGCGATGGGGTTTGCGTCGACATCTTTGCCGGTATATGCATACGTTGAGAATTCTGGATAAATAGCGTTTAAAGCATCATGCATGGCGATATGCACCATGGCGTTAATTCTGGATGCCATCAAAGAATTCTGGTAAGCTTTGCCACCAAAGGCTTGGTAAGCGACTTCGTTCCATTCCAAAACCACATCATTGGAAAAGGGCACGGAATCGGTACCAGTATCATTTTCTTGGTCGCATACCGCATTCAGGGATGTAACGACTCCTAGCATAAACATAAACTGTTTCATTTGTTTCATTATTTACTATTCATTATTAATTTGATGATACTATGGTAAACGGCTTTTAGGATATCCTTCCAACCGAATCGACCTTCACCCACTTCTTTTGGTTTTCCTTCTTGATCTTTACCTTAAATTGCTTTTTGGGCTCTTTGCCCTCTGTATATCGTAAGGTATACCTGATCTTTACAATACTCCAATGGGGATATTGCTTGACTATGGCAATCTGTAGTTGTTTGGGCAGGGAAACGTTCTTAAAACGTTCCGTGGCGGTCACGATTTTACCGTCGCTATCATAGGAAGCGACGATAGAGCCCAACCCCGACCTGAATGTTACCTCAAGGGGTTGATCCTTTAGGCGGTCGAATTCCTCCAATTTGGCCACGTCCCAATACGAAGCAATGTTCTCAAGGTATTTGACATGCTTGGGCGTAAGGCCGTTCTGCACCTCGTTGAGGTATCCGTAATTGGAAGTTAATGTTCCCAAGCCCTCCGATAGGGCTTTGTTCAATTTGGGATACGAATTTTGGGCGAAGCCTAAACTTGTTATGCCCATTACTGCTAAACTGATCGATAACTTTTTCATGATTTTAAAATTTAATGTTTGTGAATTTGTTTTAATGATGATTTGCAATTATACGTGGTGTGTATTTTCTTTTTACGTCCGGGATCGCCCCTGCTAAGGCCGCTCCATCCAAACCAGACTAGATTTTTAATTTTTGACATACTTTTCTTTTTGTTCCGTTACGTTTCGGGTTTCCGAAATGTCCTTGAACAGGAGCATCTCCTTGATCTTTCCGGAGGCTCCATCATAGAACCCCGCCTCATGTTCATACCGTTTTGGGTTTTGAAATGTGCCGAACAGCATATCGAACACGGGAATGTCCGAATAGTTAAAGGCATGTACCCCCCTTGCATGGTGCACTGCATGTGCCTCTGGTCTTTGTACGATATAGCCCAGCCATACCGGCGTTTTTATGTTGCTGTGCTGAAAGATGGAGAGGAAGGTGGTGCCCAAAAGAAACAGGGTAGTCGCCTCGGGAGTGAACCCGGCGACCACGACTAAGGACAGACTGGCCAAGAAGGTGAACCCGATCATGTCCATAGGGCTGAAATAAAAGGCCCCGTAACTATCCACCCGTTCCGCACTATGGTGCATTTGGTGGAACACCTTCCACAGTGTATCGCTGTTGTGCATGGACCTGTGCCAGACGTATAGCCCCAGTTCGTATATAAGGACACCTACTACTGCTCCCCAAAGTGCGCCCAGACCGGTCAGATCGAATACCTGATAGTTTACCAAATAGCCGTCCCATATGATGGGCAGGTAAGAGGATAGAAAAAAGAAGAACGCGAATGCCAGCATTCCCTTTAGCTTCCAAAACCTTACTTTGGGAAGCGCTCTTGCGGGAAAGATCGCTTCCCATAGCATCAATGCCCCGTACATCCCGAAAACTATATAGGAAATGGGGTCTAAAACCAACTCCATCGGAGCGGGCAAACTGGTTATAATTTCTTTCATCTTAAAATAATTTTTTTGTTGGGTTATACGCGTTCATACTACATCCGTTTTAAAATTGTTTATGATGCGACAAATGTATATTGCGATGTAAGCAACTGAAAATTAAACGGGTATACTAAAAGGGTACAGGCAAGGCACATGAAGTGGACACGTTGCCCCTATTTCTTAAAATTCGGGGTACGAGGGATAGACAGCAAAGGAGTAAAATGCTGGTTTTAAGAAGGTTATAAAATCCTGTTTTTTGGGAATATTTTATATGGCAGAGGATGGAAAAAAGGGAGTCAATCCCTTTCCAATCGCAACAAATAGTCCAAAAGCGCGTCGTCGGGCTCCAGTCCCAGCTTTTTTCGGAGCCGGTACCGGGAGGTTTTGGCACTTTCCGGAGAGATTCCCAACACGCCAGCGGTTTCTTTTATACTAAGGTTTAGGCGTGTAAGCGAGCATAGCTTGAGGTCGTTCGCACTGAGGTCGGGATGTTTTTCCTTTAATCTTCCATGAAAATCGGTATGGACCTCTTCAAAGTGCCTTTTGAAATCTTCCCAGTCCCTATCTATGTTCACATGCTGTTTTATTTCTCGGCGAAGTTCTTCCAAAAGCTTGGATTGTTTCACGGG
>DASSWC010000032.1:0-5163 GCA_035705395.1 Pricia sp.
TTTTCTATATTCGCCGAACTGACGCTGCCTTTCTCAAGGCAATCATAGAGGCGTACCACTTCCGGATCGAAATCTTCGATATCCCCAGTGCCATTGGCATAGCCCATAATAGGCGCATCGGCACAAACAGGAATGGCGGTCCGGCAATCCGGCGAGTTCTGTGCGCTCATCCCCAGACTTAAAAGAAGAAGCGGAACAGACAGGGCATATCGCATACATTCGAGACAATAGAAATTCTACCTACCTATAACTATTTCAAGCCCTGTTTAGTATGTTTCAACCGAGGAAATCGGCCGTTGACCGATGAAATCACCCATTGGTTTCAGAAAATGGAGGGGTTAAAGTGCCATAATATACCTATCTTTGCATGCGTTTATTATGGGATGCGTATGAAAATAGACAACACTTTGGAAAAGCAATATGAGGATATGGGCAATGACCACACCTCGGCATCGGAAGAAACCCCAATGCGCGCCGATGCTTTCGAATTGGGCGATGCCGAGAAAATTGAGCGTATCCGTGACAATGTGCGTGATATTATGCTGACCTTGGGCCTTGATTTGGATGACGACAGCCTGAAAGGCACTCCGAGCCGAGTGGCCAAAATGTACGTCAAAGAGGTTTTCGGGGGATTACATCCCGATAAAAAACCCATTGCCTCGACCTTTGAGAACAAATATAAGTACGGGGAAATGTTGGTGGAAAAGAACATCACCGTCTACTCCACTTGCGAACACCACTTGCTGCCTATCGTCGGTAAGGCCCATATTGCCTACATTTCCGGCGGTAGGGTCGTAGGTCTTTCCAAAATGAACCGGATCGTTGATTATTTCGCAAAACGCCCCCAGGTACAGGAGCGCTTGAATATTCAGATCGTACGTGAGCTCCAAAAGGTATTGGAAACCGATGATGTGGCGTGTGTTATCGATGCCAAGCATCTTTGTGTCAATTCAAGGGGCATCCGCGATATCGAATGCAGTACCGTAACCGCGGAATACGGGGGGAAATTCAAGGACGAGTCCATCCGCCGCGAGTTTTTGGATTACATCAACCTGGATACCAATTTCTAAATTTCCGCGCCCGAAATGCAATCCTACCAGCAGCAAACGATTAAAATCTACAATTCCCTTTCCGGTAAAAAAGAAGTTTTCGAACCCCTGAACGAAGGCCATATCGGCATGTATGTCTGCGGGCCGACCGTGTATAGCAATGTGCATCTCGGCAACTGCCGTACCTTTATGTCCTTTGACATGATCTTTCGGTACTTCAAGCATCTGGGCTATAAGGTGCGCTATGTACGCAACATTACCGATGCCGGCCACATGGTCGACGATGCCGAGGATGGCGAGGACAAAATTGCCAAAAAAGCGCGTCTTGAAAAGTTGGAGCCGATGGAAGTGGTACAGCGCTATACCCTGGATTTTCACAATACCCTTGAGAAATTCAACCTGTTGCCCCCTAGCATAGAACCGACGGCTACGGGACATATTATCGAACAGATAGAGATCATCAAGGATATTTTTGAAAAGGGATATGCCTACGAGGCCAACGGCTCCGTCTATTTTGATGTGGCCAAGTTCAGCGAAAATTACGAATACGGCCAACTGAGCGGACGGAAATTGGAGGATATGGTCGCCAATACCCGAGAACTTACCGCCCAGGACGATAAAAAAAACCCACAGGATTTTGCGCTCTGGAAAAAGGCCGAACCCCAGCACATCATGCGCTGGCCATCCCCATGGGGCGACGGTTTTCCCGGATGGCATCTCGAGTGCACCGTAATGAGCACCAAATACTTGGGCGAGACCTTCGACATCCACGGCGGGGGGATGGACCTGAAATTCCCCCACCATGAATGTGAAATCGCACAGGCGGAAGCCAGCTACGGCCAATCTCCCGTCAACTATTGGATGCATGCCAATATGCTGACCATGAACGGGAAGAAAATGTCCAAATCCACTGGCAACAATATTCTACCCGGACAGATATTTACCGGAGAAAACGATCTGCTGAGCAAACCGTTTTCACCATCGGTGGTGCGCTTTTTTATGATGCAAGCCCATTACGCCAGTATTCTGGATATTAGTGACGATGCCTTATTGGCCTCTGAAAAAGGCTTTGGCAAATTGATGGAGGCGCTGGATGTGCTGGACGAACTAAAAACCGGAGGTATTAGCGATTTTGATGTCAAGGCTTGGGAAGAAAGGTGTTATGCTGCCATGAACGACGATTTCAATACCCCGATCTTGATCGCACAACTTTTTGAGGCCGTACGGCATATTAACCTGATCCGGGAAGGCAAGAAAAGTATCACGGCAACCGATAAAAATGCGCTACAGCACACCATCGAGAGCTTTGTTTTCGACATACTCGGATTGGAACGAAAAGCAGGTAACGCTACCGATACCAAAAAACTTTCCGGAGTGGTCGAAATGCTCATCCAGTTGCGTAAGGAAGCCCGGGAAAACAAAGATTTTGCAACCTCCGATAAGATCCGGGACCAATTGGCGGAATTGGGTATTCAATTGAAGGACGGTAAAGAGGGAACGACCTTTAGTTTGAACTGATCGGGACGGTTTCCATCCATTCGACGCATCTTTTCGAATACGTATTCGCCATGAAAAAAATTCTGATTGCGCCTTTTGTTCTTTTGGTCCGGTTCTATCAGGTCGCCATCTCCCCCTACACCCCGGCCACGTGTCGCTATTCCCCCACCTGCTCGCAGTACACCCTGGAAGCGCTTAAAAAACACGGACTGTTTAAAGGCGGATGGCTGTCGTTGAAAAGAATTCTTAGTTGCAACCCTTGGGGCGGAAAGGGATATGATCCGGTTCCCTGAAATTTTTTCAAATCCCGACCGCGTCATCCCGTGTGCGGCCGAGGCACCAAATTCCTACGCAGACCCCCCAAACCCAAATCGATTTCCTTATCTTAGCCGTTTCAAAAACCCACCGCATGCACTTTTTAGGAATCATCTGGAACCCGAACGAAACGCTTTTTACGCTCGGACCGCTACAGATCAAATATTATAACTTGCTTTGGATCGTAGCCTTTGCGCTGGGCTGGTTTATCATGAAACGGATTTTTTTGAACGAGAAAAAAACCATCGAACAGCTTGATTCGCTTTTTATCTATACCGTACTCGCTACCATGTTGGGCGCACGCCTGGGCCACGTTATTTTTTATGATTGGTCCTATTACCAAAACCATTTGCTTGAAATACTGCTGCCCATTCGCGAAAGTGCCGACGGAGTACTCTTCGGATTCATCAACGGCTATGAGTTCACGGGTTTTACCGGCCTGGCCAGTCACGGGGCGATTATCGGTGTTATTATCGGGGTGTACCTGTATACCCGAAAACACAGGGGATTTACCATGCTCTGGTTGCTTGACCGTATGGTGATACCCTTTGCCATCGGTGCCTTCTGCGTACGACTGGGCAATTTCTTCAATTCGGAAATCAACGGGAAAGTAACCGATGAGTCCACTCTTTTTGCTACCAAGTTTGTCCGCGATTCCGACGATATGCATCCCGCAAAAGCTTTGGCCATAACCAAGGAAAATACGGTCGATGACGCTTATAGCGCCCTGGTGAACAATCCCGAATTTTCCCAATATCTGGCCGAAATCCCCTATCGCCATCCTGCCCAATTGTACGAGGGCGTCGCCTATATCTTCGTCTTTTTGATCCTGTATTTCCTGTATTGGAAAACCGATAAAAAGGACAACCTCGGATTCCTGTTCGGCCTGTTTCTGGTCTTGCTTTGGACCATCCGTTTCTTTGTCGAATTCGTAAAGAAAAGCCAAGGCGGTTTCGAAGAAACATTGGGCCTTCTTTCTACCGGACAATGGTTGAGCATACCCTTTATTTTAATCGGATTTTATTTTATGTTCAGACCTAAGGCGGGTAACGCAATGTAGCAAGTAAGCAAAGTCAAAACCATGAAGTGTTTCAAATTGATATTCTGTTTTCTTTGTGGATGCATTATCCTACATTCCTGCAAAGACGAGCCTAAAAAGGCCGTTAAAACAGAACCGGTGACCTTCAAAAAAGAAGGCGAACTGACGCTTTTTCAAGCGGCATCCGATTCCGTACTGGCCACACTTGACATCGAAATTGCCGACAACGATTACGAGACCGAAACGGGACTCATGTACCGTCAGGGTATGGACGACGACCAGGGCATGCTCTTCGTCTTTCCCGATCAGGCCATGCATTCCTTTTACATGAAGAACACCGAATTTCCGTTGGATATCCTATTTATCAAAAGCGATATGAAAGTGGCCAGTATTCAGGAAAATGCCCAACCCCTGAGCGAGTCCAGCCTTTCTTCAAAAGTACCCGTGCAATTTGTATTGGAAGTCAACGCCGGGCTGGTCGAAGAATGGGGATTGAAGGTCGGGGATAGTATTTCATATCGCAAAAACTAAAGCATCCTGGCCCAATATTTGGGGCAGGGTTATGTAACAAAAGCCGCCCAAAAGTGCAAGGAATATGCTTTTGAAAACGCATTTTCGGATTCGTTGATTTCAATTATTCAGGCCCATAACGTTCCCTCACAAAAAGTAGCCTTGAAGTTGGGGATGGTTAAACTAGTTCCTTATGAACAATACAGTCAAATTACCACCCCTTAGTTATAAGGAAAACGAGCAAAAAAAAATGACCCTGCATTTGTTTTTGCAGGTAATGGGAAAGATTCGTTTAGAATTAATGCCTCGCAAAAATCATTGGTGGTACGTTACAGAATATATATCCACCCAAGGGCTTACTACCGGACCTATGCCCTACAACAAGGGTATGGATGCATTTGATATTGCGATAAATGTACACCAAAACCAGTTGGAGGTCAGTACTAGCAAAGGTGAGTCCGCAAGCTTCTCTTTACTCGATGAGATACCCGTTGCTGATTTCTATCAGCAGCTTTTTGCCATCCTGAAGCGATTTCAAATTCCAGTTTCAATCTTAGACAAACCCTACGACTTAGCGATTAAAAAACCCTTTTGGGAAATTACGGAGTATCACCATTACGATATAGGGTACACAAAAAGCCTTTGGCGCATTCTGCTATGGGTAGATGGGGTTTTCAAAGAGTTTAGCGGTCGTTTTTATGGAAAAACCTGTCCCGTGCATCTTTATTGGCATTCTATGGATTTGGCAGTAAC
>DASSWC010000033.1:0-3238 GCA_035705395.1 Pricia sp.
TACCTCGGTGGAATATGCCCGCGACAACAACTTCTACTACATTCCCGGGAAAGACTTTCAGGTGCCCGAATGGCGGGACGGCTATCGGCCCTTGGGCGGTGTCGGCCATCCTTTAACGGACGGCAAATTCGAGGAAAACCCGGCGAAATGGACGGGCAACGGATCCCGGCAGGCCCGCCCCGATTTCAACGATTGGTACGAGACCGTCAAAGTCAACTACGGGGTGCGCCCCGATGGGTCCTACGATTTCGATAGGCTCCCCGACGGCTATGGCCACAAGGGGGACCAAGCGCACCATCAATTTTGGAAGGACAAAGACGTACCGGATTCCTGGGTGAAGTTCAGGAATATCGCCCTCTACTGGACTGAAATGGGAGTGGACGGCTTCCGGTACGATATGGCCGAAATGGTGCCGGTGGAATTTTGGAGCTACATGAACTCCCATATCAAAATGAAAAATCCCGAGGCCTTTTTACTGGCGGAGGTCTATAATCCCGAGTTGTACCACGAGTACATCCACAAGGGAAAAATGGACTATCTCTACGATAAGGTCGAAATGTACGATGCCCTAAAACACATCATGCAGGGCCATGGATGGACGGACCATATTCCCGTTGTGAAGCGCAACACTCGGGATATCGAACACCATTTGTTGCATTTTCTCGAAAACCACGACGAGCAGCGGATTGCGAGTCCCGCTTTCGCCGGGAATGCCACTATCGGAAAGCCGGCCATGGTGGTCTCCGCTACTATGACCACCGCCCCCGTAATGGTTTATTTCGGACAGGAAGTCGGTGAACCCGCGGGCGAGGATGCCGGTTTTGGCGACCCCACCCGTACCTCCATTTTCGACTACATCGGCGTACCGCACCACCAGCGGTGGATGAACGACAAGAAATTTGACGGCGGACAGCTGTCAGAAGAAGAATCTTCCCTGCGGGACTTCTACAAACGTTTGCTCAATTTCACCTTGCAAAGCGACGCTCTAATGGGCGAATATCAAGACATCCATTTTTACAATAAGGATCATACGGAGTGGTATAATCACCATGTACTATCCTTTGTGAGGTGGTCCGGGAACGAGCGGCTCATCGTCGTTTCGAATTTTGATGTCAAGGATCGGTTCGGCTTCGAACTCAAAATCCCAAAAGAGGTTATCCAAGCATGGCAACTATCCGAAGGGGACCATCCGGTCAAAGACGTTCTTTATGGTAGCGAACATACCTTAAAGGTCGAAAATGGTAGGGGAGCGGTGCGGGTGGATGTCGATCCCTTGGAATCCTTTATTTTTGCAGTCCAATAGGGTACCGTTTATAGGATACCCAGACGTCAAAAATCATGGTGCCCCTTTATGCTGCCTAAATAGAATCTAGCCTCAAAATGACAATGTTCGATGTTATCGTAATCGGTGGTGGTGCTGCGGGATTTTACTCCGCTATTCATATTGCGGAGGCTCGGCGGGACTTAAAAATCGCCATTCTTGAACGAGGAAAAGAGGTGCTCGGCAAGGTCAAGGTGTCCGGAGGCGGGCGGTGCAACGTCGCCCATGCGGAGTTCGATCCACGGGAACTATCCACAAACTATCCCCGGGGGGAAAAGGAATTGTTGGGGCCATTTCATACGTATTGCACCGGGGACACGGTGGCGTTTTTCGAGCAAAGGGGCATCCCATTAAAAACGGAATCCGACGGGCGGATGTTTCCGGTATCCGATTCTTCCCAGACCATTATCGACTGCTTTTTGGGCGAGGCCGACCGATTGGGGATACAGGTCTTGAAACACAGTGCGGTCATCGACATCCGTCGAACGTTAGATGGCGAAGAAATACATGAGGCGTGGCAAATAGCGTCCATCAAAAGCACCTACCGCGCCCAAAAAGTAGTTGTTGCCACGGGCAGTAATCCCAAAATATGGAAGCTCCTGAAAAAACTCGGGCATTCGCTCGAACCGGCTGTACCCTCGCTATTCACCTTTAATATAAAGGACCAACGCATTGCGGGAATTCAAGGGGTGAGCACCGAGGCCAGGGTCGAAGTGCTTGAGAAAGAACTTTACAATCCTAAAATTACGATCGCGCTAAAAAGTCGGGAATCCAAAAAACCGCTAATGACTGGCAGGGGCCCGCTGCTGATTACCCATTGGGGCATGAGCGGACCGGCGATTCTAAAACTGTCCGCCTGGGGTGCCAAATTGCTGCACGAAATGGGCTACCGGTTCAAGATCCGGATCAATTGGTTGCCGGAATACCAGGCCGAAGGCGTTGTCGGACTACTAATGCATATTAAGGATGTCGAGGCCAAAAAAACGGTGTTGCGTACCAAGGCGGTCGATGTGCCCAGAAGGTTGTGGACGAATCTCGTCCGTGCCTCTGGTATCGCCAATGACGAAAAATGGGCGGATGTCACCAAGGTGCAGCTTGAAAATCTGGCCAATCAACTGACCCAATGCGAATTTCAGGTGGACGGCAAGAGCACTTTCAAGGAAGAATTTGTCACGGCGGGCGGCGTAAACCTCAGGGAAATCGATTTTAAGACCTTTGAAAGTAAAATCTTGCCCGACCTCTATTTCGCAGGCGAGGTCATCGATGTCGATGCGATTACGGGGGGATTCAATTTTCAAAATGCCTGGACCGGCGGGTATATCGCGGCGCAGGGAATTGTAGACAAATTGGACAAGGTTACCCCTTGAACTTTTCTCACTTCGTTTTCTCCAGCAGCATTTCTGGTTCGTTGGTCGTAATAAAATCGAAGTCCCTTTCAAGCAGCCATTCCATATTCGCAGGATCGTTGACGGTCCAAGCGTTGAGGACGATATCATTATCCTTGGCACTCTCGATCCATTCCGGATGCTTTTTGAATACCTCAAAATGGTAGTCCGCCCCATCGATGCCATCCGCCTTCAAGGCTTCGGGCGATTTGTCGCCGTTGAGGTACTGGGTGTGTGCATCGGAATTGAGTTCCTCGATCTTTTTTAGGATTTCGTACCCGAAACTGATGTATACCGTCATGTCCTCCGCCTTCAGCTCTTTGACCAGTTGTAATGCTCTTTCGGCCATTCTCTGCCCCCGCTCCTTGGTCTTGGCGGGCTTTAATTCACAGACCAACCGGGTCGAGGTATTGTTTTCCAATCCTGCCAAGAGGTATTCGCGTAGGGTGGGGAGTTTTTCGCCGTTGGACAGCCGAAGACCGGCCAGTTCGGCATAGGGTGTATCTGAAATCAAAATCCCTTCAAAATCCTT
>DASSWC010000034.1:0-2851 GCA_035705395.1 Pricia sp.
ACTATCCAGATCAATTTATTTTTTCCCTGTGCGTCCATATATTAATTTCCCGTTCTTTTCGTATTTCCATTTCCCGTTGTGAAAAAACAGCGGAACCTTCCTATCCTTATTGCGATCACGATCAAGAGGTAGGCCAGCATCCATCCGTATCGTTTCAATAAGTCCAAACAAGATTTTTTACCTTATCGGGGTCGTCATCAACATGGACAAAATTTTCCCCTATCCCAATCCTTGTAAAACCCGCTTGCAACGCGGCTTCGACAATCTTATATTTCGTTGCGCTGCCTGGCGCCGATATGTCTACGGCCCAACCCGTCAAATGCGAACTGTTCGATACGCCCCCTACTTTCCTGTTATGCGATCTTGTCCGATATCCGCTCGTAATTACAAAAGGTATTCCCGCCAATGCCCGGGCATAGTCAAGTTTGACGAGTAACGGCAATTGCATGTTACTTCCCGACCCCGGATTATCGGGGCTGTCGAACTCGGAAAGTTTGAAGTATCTCATTGTTTAAGAAAAAAAGGCCGGGGCGAATCAACTAACCAAACCAAAAACAAAACAGAATCCCCGGCCAGATGTTATAACCCCAGTTTACTTTTTATACTCTTTAGGTTGAATTCGAGAACACCGTTAACTATTGCGTAGGCTACAATTCCCGCAACCAGGGATATCAAAAAGGTGCCGAACAATATCTGTATCCCTAAAATAGCCCCGAAAGTCGCTATAAACTCGACCGTTTTTCCAACGGCCCGTGCTTTTACTAAGTCCGCATGGACCACTTTTTCCCTTTCCGTCATTGTTTTAATATTTATGACCTTTCGGTCGGTTAATTACTTACAAATATTCCTTACTTACTGTAACTTCGATTGCGATATAATTCCCGTACCGATCCTTAATAGGGTTTGCCGTCCATTTTCGGTCTATTACCGTGTTTGGATCAAAAGGGTTCCTGAACTTTATAGGAACGGTGATCGGCCTTTCCTGTCTTATTGCCATATTTTCGGGAGCGGCCAGTATCCCCGCTATTTTCTCGCCCCAGAAATCCTTGTCGTTACCGCCCTTATAATCCTCCTTCTCGAAGCCGAACGGTCTTAAAAAATCCTTGTAGAAGGCGTTGTTCACCGAAAGCACCTCGCCCGATAGCGACTTTATTACCTGCGGGGTTGCATATTGATCCTCCAAAAAGTTGAACTTTATCTGCGTTCTTTTCAACACCTCTATCTCGTTCTGCATTACCACTTTTTCAAGTTGCATCCTGTCCATTGTCTCGGATTGCAGTTCTAGTTTTTCTATGACCTTATCATATCTTTCCTCGTCTTTTTGATCCTTGTAGAAGCTTATCGCCGTTAAGCCTACCCCGGTTGCAAAAATTACAATGACCCACCTTACAAAAATCACCCGCCTGTCCTTACTTAATTTTTCATAATATTGGCTAAGTCCCATACTTTTGTTTTTGGATAGATTTGGGGTCTATGTCGTTTTTTTTGACAGCCATTTTTCGGTCGCCGTCTTCACCGCTTCGATCGCTAAAAGCAATCCGATACAACCGATCATTATATAGCCATCGTTGGTGTCGAGGTACAGGGGTTCTTTTGACGTTACCGGCATGATTATCTTGTATATCATGTAGAACGTAAGTACTGCCCATGCCATCAATCTTAGGACGGCCCGGATATAGAAGTTTATCTTTTTTTCCCGCTTTACCTCGATATCCTTCAGTTTCATTATCTCTTTCAGCAGCAGCGAGTTCTCCGCTTCCAGTTCTTCATAGGTTCTTTTTTCCATCGGTTCAGTTTTTGATTATTCTATCCTTAAATATCAGTCCTGCCGTATAGATTAGCAGATACGCTGTCAATACCATAATTTCGTTTTCCATGGTTGTTGGTCGTTAGGTCGGTTAATTAATTTATTAAGCCAATTCCGGGGCATGCTATCTATCTCAATCGCCACATATCCCCTGCCCCTTAGCGTGTCCGTGAACGATACCGCGTTTTTCCTGTACCAAAAGCCCGCCCTGAAATCCGTACCGACCTCCTTTGTATGTATATCGGGGCAGGAATATCCCTGCTTTGCGTCCGGGCATTCCATCATTACCGTGCTTAGGGACGTCCAGTACACTATGTATGCCCATTTTTCCATTTAGTTGAGCATAAGGATATTTGTTATGATCGTTTCTTCCTCACTTACTAGAACGGTCGGTACATCGACCGTCCCGTCCACTAGCCAATTGACATAGCCGAAGGTATCGTCGCCCCACTCCGCTTCTTCGCTGTCAGGTATGCCGTCCAGGTCGGCATCGGCGATGATCGTTCCATCCGGAATAACAGGATATCCACCCACCTCCGAAGGGTCGTCTATCAGGCTTCCCGTGCCGTTTTCCAGACTGTTAAGTACATATTGCTCGGCACCGTTCCTATGTACCGTTCCGGCATTGTCAAGAATTTCGCCCAAAAGTATTTCGGAGGCGATGTTGGGCTCGTCCTTCAAAGGGAAATCGAAGGGGGTCAGGGCCACCCTCTCGGAAGGTACCGGTTCGGTCAAAAAATTTCCGGACAGACTGATGGCGCCGAGAAAATCTATGTCGGGATCGGTCGTCGACGGCCTCTTGTAGCTGATGTTATTTCTCAAGTAAACGACCGACCCGTCACCAACAGCGGCGGTATATCTGCTGGACGAAGAATTACTTCCGTTGATATGGTAGTTGTTTATCATGTTAATGTCCAACACGTTCGCATCTTCCGACACAAGCCCGATGGCACCGTGGTTGTAAACTATGTTGTTTACAATTTCGAAATCGGTTCCCGGAGCGGAACTACCCCCGATCAGGGGGTTCCGTTGGTTGTTGTGGGC
>DASSWC010000035.1:0-13074 GCA_035705395.1 Pricia sp.
GATTCCTCACCGGCTTTCGCTCCAATAAAATTCCCATCCGCATCGAACTGGCGGAGAAATTCGTCGGCTTCCTCATCGTAATCCTCGTGCTCCCAGTCATATTTTTTGGGCGGGGGGAGGGGGGACTTCATCAAAAAGGCCAAAGCAAGTCCGGTCAGAAAGCCGCCCAAATGGCCTTCCCACGAAATACCGTCCTCCACGGGAAAAATATACCACAACATACTGCCATAAATAAAAACTACGACCAGCGATAGGGCAACCAGGCGATAATGTTTGGTAAAAATCCCCTTAAAAAAGATAAAACTGGCCAAGAGATAGATAATCCCGCTGGCCCCGATATGGTACGATGGACGGCCGATTGCCCAAGTAAACAATCCCGATACAATAACGCCAACCAGTAAAACGCGTAGGGCAATGTTGCGGTAGAAATAGAAGACTGCGGCGGTCAATACGGCCAAGGGTATGGTATTGTTATAAAGATGCTCGGCAGAGCTATGGATAAAGGGACTAAAAAAGATGCCCTTTAGTCCGGTCCACTTCTGCGGATAGATGCCGTATTCGTTCAGGTTGACCTGAAAGCGGAGTTCCATCCAAAAAACCGTCCAAATCGTGAGTACCGCGATAAGGGGCGCGATTACGACGGCATTGGTGAACTTGAAATAATGGGTTTCGGACATACTTCCAAAATTAGCAATAAGTTAGCCGATATGGTTCAGACTGAAATATTGGCACTTTATAAACTCCCGGAACGTATCCGCAAGAACAGCGTTGTAACCCGTAAGCAAGGTAATTCTCTTGAAACTTTGTTTTATTTTTACATTATGAACGAACCATTGGCAGAACGCGTACGCCCAAAAACCTTGGAAGAATACATCAGCCAGCGGCATCTAGTGGGCGAAAACGGGTCGTTGACCCGTCAGATCAAAAAAGGAATCGTGCCTTCGCTAATCTTTTGGGGGCCGCCGGGAACGGGCAAGACGACCCTGGCGAACATCATCGCCAACGAGAGCGAACGCCCTTTTTATACCCTGAGCGCCATCAACAGCGGGGTGAAGGATATCCGTGAGGTCATCGACAAGGCCAAACAATCAGGCGGACTCTTCACGTCGAAGAACCCCATTCTCTTTATCGATGAGATTCATCGCTTTAGCAAATCGCAACAAGATTCGCTGCTCGCTGCCGTTGAAAAAGGATGGGTGACCTTAATCGGGGCTACCACGGAAAATCCGAGCTTTGAGGTGATTCCCGCCCTGCTCTCCCGGTGTCAGGTATACGTATTGAATCCCTTCGGAAAGCAAGATTTAGAAGGCCTCCTCAATAGGGCCTTGGAACAGGATGACTTCTTAAAATCAAAGAACATTGAGCTCAAGGAAACCGAAGCTCTGATGCGACTTTCGGGCGGTGATGGCCGAAAGCTTTTGAACATTTTGGAACTGGTCGTGAATTCGGAGGAGGGCGTAGAAGGCGACGGCAGGGGCGGCGGTAGCGGTAGTGCTAGTGGCAGCGGTAGTGCTAGTGGCAGCGGCAAGGCTAGCGGTAGGGGCGGCGGTAGCGGTATCGACATGGGAAAGGGAAAAGGTTCTGTGGGGAAAACGATTACCATCACCGACCAACTGGTGATGGGAAAAGTACAAAAAAACACCGTGCTGTACGATAAGACGGGAGAACAGCATTACGATATCATATCGGCCTTTATCAAGTCCATTCGCGGCAGCGACCCCAACGCGGCGGTCTACTGGCTGGCCCGAATGATCGAGGGCGGCGAGGATGTCAAGTTCATTGCAAGGCGCCTACTGATATCCGCTTCCGAGGATATCGGCCTGGCGAACCCCACGGCCCTGGTCATCGCCAACAATGCCTTTCAGGCGGTTACGACCATTGGGTATCCCGAGGCCCGCATTATCTTGAGCCAATGTACTATCTATCTGGCCACTTCCCCGAAGAGCAATGCCAGTTATATGGCCATCGGCAAGGCACAACAAGCGGTACGGCAAACGGGGGACCTATCGGTACCCTTGCCCTTGCGCAATGCCCCTACGAAATTGATGAAGGACCTGGGATATGGTAAAAATTATAAATACGCCCATAACTACCAAAACAATTTTGTGGAGGAGGAGTTTTTGCCCGAAGAATTATCGGGCACGACATTTTACGAACCGGGAAACAACCAGCGTGAAAATGCGATACATGAATTTTTGAGGAAACGCTGGAAGGGGAAGTATGACGGATGACTTTTGTCCCTTTTAGAATTTGACATCCAATTCCTCGGTCATCAGTTTATCGCCGGAATAATACTCGAAAAACCAGGTTCCGTCCTTTTGGAACAAGACGCCATTCGTACCTTCTGCCTCCGCGATATAGAAATCGGGCATGGAGGTTTTATGGATCTTCATCCGAATTTTGGGGGTGCTATCGACCAGTTGATAACCGTTGGAAAGTTCTTGGGCGTACAGGGTTGCCGCTGCAATTTCCGATACATTGGCTGCAATTTCCGATACATCGGCTGCTTTTTCCTGCGGCCGTTGTGTATTGGAGGCAGCGGAGGCTCCATCTCCGGTATTTTGTTGGTCTTCGGCGTTTTGTCCGCCACTTTGGCTTTTTTCGCCTTCGGTCCGGCCCTTGGTGAGGTCTGATTCCACCGGTCTTCTATCCACGTATCGCTGATTTTCCAAGGTAGCTTCCTGCTCCACCATTTCATCGGGCCGGTTTACAGATGTATGTTCCCTACGATCTTCTGCATTCATCTGTTTTACGTCATTTTCCATATTTACGGTTACTCCGGAGTTTTCCGCTTTTCCGTTGTAACTGTAGTCCATCGTGTCGAACGAGGTAAATGATTCCCGCAAGGCCTCCCCGTAAGATTCCTTAAAATCCTTTTCCTTGCTTTTGCCCTCTTTGGTGGCGAACACTTCCTGTCCGCTACAATTCTCCAAGACCACCCTGGTCTTTGTGGTAAATAGCGAAGAGTCGTCCACAAGTTTTGCGTGTAGCCCTAAACAACCGTTATTTTTTAGATCTTGCGGAAGTTCGTCACCATAGACGGCATCGAATCCCTTTTCCGTAAAAAGATATTTGACGAGCGTACTGGTCTGATACTGGTTCTTCCGCTTAAAGTCTTCGAACTTTTTGGGGACGATGATATACTTATAGTCGTTGAGCTGTTTTTGGGCCATACCGGATAGACTTATCGCCAAAAATAATAGTAATACTGTGTTTCTCATTGGGCTCGCTATAAAATTCAAAAGAACATGGCAACAATTATGCCACGGGGATTGCGTTGGGAAAATGGTGGAAAATCAATGTTCTCGTTATCCCCCCCAAGATATGATATTTAATCCGAATTGGAAAGAGGCGGTGCGGCTATCGGCCAGATTGCCGTACGACAGCAGGTTATCGGCCATGGCGTAGAGGTTTACCGGGCCCAGTTGCAGATTGAGGCCCAAGCCTAGGTTGGTATAGGAAAATTTGTCGATGGTATAGCTGCCCTTAACGGCCAACACGTTACCCAAACGTCTTAAGTAAAAGGCGGTCAAGGCGGCCTGTGGCCCCCTGGGTCGATTGATCATATACAGTTGCCCACCGACGCTATTGGCGAATTTGGAACGGAAACTGCGGCGAAAGGCATTGGTAGTGCACTCGCAATTGCCCCATCTAGGAATCTGTTCGCCAAAATTATACCGCAACGAGGTGTACAGCTTGGTGGGCCTGAACGCAACATAACTGTCTGAATTTTCTTCGTAGGGCATAAATTCGTTGACATCATCGACCAAATCTTCCCAAAAGTCGGTATCGGGATCCTCGAAGGAATTGGGGAGTATGACTTCCACGCCTTCAATTGTTTCGGTGCCTTGCAGGGTAAAGTTCCTGATGTCGTTGGTATGATAGATGAGGCCCACATCCAAAAGGCTTCCGGTCAGCACGGTCTGTTCGTTCAGGTGATAGGTAAAGCCGACATCGAGGCCCAGGCCCAGATTTCCCCCGAAGAGTGCCCTTTTAATGGCGGTTCTGGCGATGTCATCTTCCTCCCAGGCGTCGTAAAGCGCGTTTAGCCCCGAAGTTCTAAGGGCCATATCGGCGCTCAAGGTGCTGGCGTATATGTTGTTCTCCCCTTCCGTGGTAACGAAATAGCCTTTGTTCCGGGTAGAATTGAAATCGAAGATACTGGAATATATCTTGGCCCTGGCGCCAATGACCAGATCACGGTCGACCTTTTTGTTGATTCCGAAATGGAACACGTTGACCAGTTCACCGCGGGTCTTCAGGTGGTCGGCATCGAACCTTTGGTTCAGCCGATCGGCATTGCCCTCGAAACCGAGGATAGCGTAATCCTGAAACCAGTACCCGATGGCATCGCCCTCGAGATACATGCCCGCGGAATAAAAAAGTTCGGGATTGCGGCCGCGAAACCCGAAATTCAAGAATTCCACCTGCAACGTTCCGCTTAGCTCGTCCCTAGCGTCCATGCCGAACACGGCTCTGTTGCGGACCTTGTCGTTAATGTCCAGACCGTCATCGGCAAAAATGTCGTTGACCGAAATACCGCTGGATCCGGCCTGTAGCATCACCCCGGAAAGCCCCGGAAAACCGCCGTACCATTGAAAATCCATTTCCATACCGGGATTGATCATCGCCGCCTGCGGAATCTCCGTAAAGTCGTACAGCAATTGTTTGTTCTGGCCTTGCATAGCAAAGCACGCCCAAAAAAGGGCCATAAAAAATAAGGGGGAACTTCTCATTTTACACGCATCCTAAATTTACCGCTCGACTTCAAAACGATCTTCGGGTCCGGAAGGTTCGAAACGCTCTCCGTATCCCCGGTCGCGTTCGTAGCGGTGACCCTAAGGCTCGAGGTGTTCTTGATAATCTCGATGCTTTCACCGGCACTGCCGTACGCAATATCCCTTTGATAAACCTGACCGGGATCCACAGCAAATATTTCGACATCAAGCAGGTTCCCGTTCACATCCAAAAATTCGATACGGAAGTCCATTTGCTTGCTTGTGGTATTCTCGGCAATATAGGTGATTGTACCGTCAATAACCCGTTCCGAAAAAAGATCGGAAGTAAAGGCGTCAAAATTAAAGTTGCGGGAAATGACCTCGGCATCAGCGGCATCGTTGACAAGGGACTCCGGTGCCTCGACGTACAACATGCTGGCTTCTAAGATCGGGGTGATATTCAGTTCGTCGTACTGTCCAAAATCCTGTTCCTCGACGCATGAAAATAGGCTGGCACAGCAAAGAAGAACCCCAATTGTGTTTTTGTAAATCGATTTCATCCCCAAACCTTGATAATGCTCTAATCGTGGCGGTGATACCACGTTATAATGTGGCGTGGTCCACTATCTCTGATAACTCCATAAAACGAATTTTATTTTCTTCCCGTCATAAATCATTTTGCAATTTTCTCGCTGTAGTCGGCAATATCCGTCGACCGGTATGCTTTAGAAAAGAACCGGCTACCGTCAAGTATTGTAATTTTCCAATACCGAGGCGTACAGGTTTATCCAGTCTACCTTATAATCGCCGCCCAAAATTTCATTGGAAAACACGGTTGTGAAATTGCCGTTGACCTTACGTACCTGTTGGTAGAGGGCGCTGAGGCATTTTTGGATTTCATCCCTACTGTCGCGATCGGCAAAAGCGTAATCATGGAAAGCAAAGGGATGGATGCGAATGGGCTGTTGGATTTCCAAATTGATATCGTAAAAATAAAAGGGCGTACAGGTGCCGGCGCGAAAACCGGGTTCATGGGTATAGCCCATGGTGTAGTCGTCGGTAAACCCGCTATCCACCAAATTGCGGTAGGTATGCGGGAAATCGATGCGGTTGTACCGCATTCGGCACGCATCGACCGATCGGTTGATGACGCCGGCCAATTTTTTCTTTTCTTTTTTTAATTGCCCTACATCATCAAAAGAGCTGTACGAGGCGGCCAGGGCTATCTTGCTATAATCCGCAATGGACTTTATAAGGAAGCGGAACTTGTTGTTGTTGGGCGAAACGTTCTTGTCAAAAGTGGAATAGGCCGCAAACTGAAAGAAAAATAGGCTTTTGATATCGTAGGTTTTATGCAGGTCGATCAATACCGAAAAGTTATCGTAGGGATCCCGTTTCGGAGAGAGCCAGACCCTCATGCGTTCGGCGGCCCGTCGAAAGCGCAGATAGCCCAAGTCATGCAACAACCCTCCCAGACTCCTAAAAAGACCGCGATGCGCAAACGCATGGGAGGCGTTGACATCGATTACGGAGGTATAGGAATAGGGATTCGGTTGCGTTTCCAAATCGGGAAACCTATCTTTCAAGTCTTCCAAAAGCCGATACGCCCACAGGTCTACCACCGGTAATAGCAGAAACGAATTGCGATAGGCCAGGCTTTCCCGGGGTGGATATCGGCCGTGCCGATCCTTGACAAAGGGTAGGTACTCCTCATACCGGCTCAACAGGTAAAAACTAGCTGAAAAAATATCAAAGGGGACATTGCTGCGATCACCGGCCCTAAAAAAACAGGGCACCCCATTCCAATCGTGGACCGTGATATCTAAATCGTTGATGCCATGCTCGAACAGCAGGTCGTTACTGCGCACGAAGAATTCGTTCTGCAAAGGCTGTTTGGTGTAGGTAATCTTGGGGCCGGAGTGTTTTATAAAATCCTCTACCTTGGTCGTGAACGAGACTTCGATTCCGAGAATGCGAATAAATAGCTGCTTCATGGTGTAGGTGAAGCGGGGCGTAATCTTATGGGTGTAGATGAGCAGCATATAGGTTCAAATTATAAAAGTACAAATTCGAACGCGAAAGTGGCGGTAGGTATCGAACTCGTCTTGAGTTCATCTAAAGCGCGCCTTCGTCCGCAAAACTAAAATAATTTTTTTCGGTAATAATAAGATGGTCCAGAATAGTGATATCCAGTGCCAGGGCGGCCTGTTTCAGTTTTGCGGTCACCTGTCGGTCGCCCTTGCTCGGTTTTAGGGTACCGCTAGGATGGTTGTGGGCCAGCACCAGGGCCACCGCACCGAGCTCAAGGGCCTGCCGCATGACGATACGCACGTCGACCAGCGTACCGGTCAGTCCGCCTTTACTCAACAGGGCACTGTGCAGCACCTTGTTGGCATTGTTCAAATAGAGTATCCAAAATTCCTCGTGTTCAAGATCGCCGATCCTGGGCCGCAGGAGCTCAAAGGCATCGCGGCTACTGCTGATCTTGGGTGTTTTTTGAGCCTCCCCATCCCTTCTGCGCCTTCCCAGTTCGAGGGCGGAAACGACGCTTACCGCTTTCGCTTCGCCGATACCCTTGAACTGCATCAGCTGTTTTACCGAAAGTTTGCCCAAGTCGTTCAGGTGGTGGTCGACCGAGGCCAAGATACGCTTGGATAGTGCTACGGCACTCTCGTTACGACTTCCGGAGCCGATGATTATGGCGATCAGCTCGGCATCCGACAGTGCGGCCTTTCCCTTATGCACCAGTTTTTCGCGGGGCTTATCGTCGTCGGACCAGTGTTTGATGGAGAAATATGCCGGTTGTTGTTGCATGGGCGGTTGTTTGGGATGTACTAAGTAAATATAAGGATACCCGAAAAAAGTTATAGGGTCATGTGTTGGTTTGATTGTTTTAAGACCTGTGTATTAAACGCACGATCCCGTCCAAATCCAACCCCCCGTAATTGCCGGAGCTCATGAGCAACAGAACCGAATTGGTGTAATCCTGGCCAAATATAAAATCCCTAAAGTTCGGGGCTTCCGTAAAGACTTTCAAATCTTTTCGTTCAAATGCCCCGGATATCTGTTCGGGGCTCACCGGGGCCAATTTCTTGATGGCCACGGACTCTGGCAAATAGAAGACCACTGCTGTGTCGGCGGCGTCCAGGGCCCCTTTATATCCTCTTAGGAATTCCGGTTCGAAACTGCTGTAGGTGTGCAGTTCGAGACAGGCGATCAGTTTTCTGTCGGGGTACTGTTCCCTTACGGCCCGGGTCGTGGCGGTAACTTTACTGGGGGAATGCGCAAAATCCTTATACACGGTGCCGGTTTTGCCTTCGGCGAGTTTCTCCAGGCGTTTGGAGGCACCGCTAAAGGTAGCGATAGCCTCGTAAAAATCGGCCTCGTCAACACCTATATGCTGGCAAATCCATTTGGCACCGGCGAGGTTGCTTAGGTTGTGCCTTCCAAAAACCTCGATCGGCATGGGACCTTCTGGGGTTTGCAAAAGGGTCCGGCCGTCCCCTACCTGATACTCCGGCGTCGAATAGGGGAGTTTCCGAATGGTATTTTCGGAGGCCTCGACCACTTTCTTGACCTCCGGATCTTCCTCGTTGTAGGTAATGCTTCCTCCTTTGACGATACTATCCACAAAAATCCGGAATTGTTCCACATAGTTTTCAAAAGTCGGGAAAACGTTGATGTGGTCCCAGGCAATACCGCTCAATAGGGCTATGTTGGGTCTGTAGAGATGGAATTTTGGTCGGCGATCGATGGGCGAGGATAGGTATTCGTCCCCTTCCAGTACCATAAAATCATTCTCCTCGGTCAGGTGTACCATCCGGTCAAAACCTTCGAGCTGCGCCCCGACCATATAATCCACTTTGCGATCATGGTAATGCAAAACGTGCAGGATCATCGAGGTAATGGTGGTCTTTCCATGGCTGCCGCCGATGACGACCCGGGTCTTGTTCTTGGACTGCTCGTACAGAAATTCGGGATAGGAATAGATTTTGAGCCCCAGTTCCTGTGCCTGCAGCAGTTCGGGATTGTCCGGCTTGGCATGCATCCCTAGGATAACGGCATCCAAGGAGGGATGGATTTTGGCGGGAAACCATCCGAAGGCATCCGGAAGAAGGCCCTTTTCGGCCAAGCGGGACTTGGAAGGCTCGAAAATAACGTCGTCGCTGCCGGTAATGTCATATCCCTTGTGTTCGAGGGCCAGGGCGAGGTTGTGCATGGCGCTTCCGCCGATAGCGATAAAGTGGATTTGCATGTATGTAATTTACGGCAAAGATATAAAACCGACACGCGAAGACTGATAGAAAAAATCGGTAACTTGCCCATAATCGATACCCATTAATTACAACCCATGATAATCGATTTAACAGGGAAAACCGCCCTTGTCGGTGGCAGCAGCGGGGGCATCGGAAAGGCCGTTGCCGAACAGCTCGCGATAAGCGGTGCGAGCCTTACCTTGATGTCGCATAGTGCCGATACATTGAAGGCTATTGTTGCCGACCTACCTGCAGACCAAGCTCAAAAACACCAATATCTGGTGGTGGATTTTTCGGATTTCGAAGGATACAGCAAGACCATCTCGGAATATTTCCAAGACAATTCCGTGGACATTCTCGTCAACAACACCCAAGGGCCCGAAGCCGGAAATACATTGGAAAAAAAAGTATCGGACTATCAGGAAGCCTTTGATCTGCTGTTCAAGACCGTGGTTATTACCACCGAACTCGCGTTGCAGGGGATGATCAAGAACCGATGGGGCCGTATTATCAACGTGGCGTCGGTTTCGGTAAAAGAACCGCTGTCTTATCTCGCCCTCTCGAACACCATCCGGGCGGCGGTGGTCACTTGGGCCAAATCCCTGGCCAGCGATGTTGGCGAACATCATATTACCGTAAACAGCATTCTTACCGGGTATTTCGACACCGACCGCATTCGACAGCTCAATGCCAAAAAGGCGGAACAGCAGGGCATCGCCCAGGCGGAGGTGCGGTCGGATATGGAATCGAAGGTCCCCGTCAAACGTATCGGCGATCCCAAGGAATATGGCTATTTGGTATCGTTTTTGGCTTCACAGCAGGCGGCCTATATTACGGGAACGCAGATTCCCCTTGACGGCGGCCTACTAAAATCGCTATAAGGCTTGTTTTCCTCATCCTACCGTTTGTTTTGCGAATGGATTTGTGGATGGCACGGGATTTGTAAATCTTTGTACCATAATTTTATTCGTATTATGCCAAAGACGCAACATCCTAAAATCGTATTCCTCCTCCCCATCCTACTTTTGACCATGGTTTTGGGACAAGCGCAAGATCCAGACGATTCATACGCCCCGCTTTGGGAGAAGGTGCATCAACTCGAAAGCGACGACCTGACCCAATCCGCTTTGGAGGTGGCAAAATCCATTTCCGAAAAAGCGAAAAAAGAGGATAACCCCCCCCAAATCGTCAAGTCCCTTTTGTATACCTCGAAATATGCAATGATTTTAGGGGAAGATGCGCAGCTGAAAATCGTCAATGATTTCAAATCGGAAATCACAAAGGCGGAATTCCCCACCAAAAACATATTGGAAAGCTATTTGGCGAACCTCTATTGGCAGTATTTTCAACAGAACCGCTATCAATTTTATGAGCGTACCAAGACAGATGCCAAGGTCGATTCCGTCGATTTCAGGACATGGGACCTGACCACGCTCTTCCATGAAATCGGCAAACATTTCGAGGCATCCCTGGAAAACAAAAAAGGCCTACAGAAAATGGGATTGGATACGTTCAAGGAAATTCTGGATGAACATCCCGGCTCCAAAACCTACCGCCCCACCCTATTCGATGTACTGGCCCATACCGCACTTCAATTTTATAAGACGGACGAAAATAGCATTACCCGACCGGCGGACAAGTTCGAGATCGACGACCCCGAACTGCTTTGCGGGGCCTACGAATTCACGCAACGGGAAATCGACCTTCAAGACAAGACCTCTTTACAGGCCAAGGCATTGTCGTTATATCAAGAACTAATTAAATTCCATTTTCCCGACCCCGAATTGGCGGCGTTGGTCGAGGTGGATATCGAGCGGTTGAACTACATCCATCAAAATGCCGTGTTTGCGGATAAAGACCGCGTATACCTTGAGGTGTTGCAGCATTCCGCTGAAAATCTCAAACAACACGAAATATCCGCGCTATACACCTACCAGATCGCCGAATTGTACAATGAACAGGGCATCGCGTATGATCCGAATTCCGAAGAACGGGACCATAGTGGGCAGAAACAGGAGCATCCCCTGAAGAAGAACGACCGTTGGAAGAAAAAAGAGGCGTTGATGCTGTGCGAATCGGTTATGGCCCAATTTCCCGATAGCCGTGGGGCGGACAAATGCAAGGCCCTGAAATTAGAGATTCTCGCCCCGAGCCTGCAACTGACCACCGAAAAAAATATCCCCATACATACCGAGACACGTTTGCTGGTCGACTATAAAAATCTGGAAGCGCTACAGTTAAGCGCACTGAGCATAACACAAAAACAACTACAGGAGCTGAACCGGCGCTATCCACAGACCGAGCAACTTAAATTCCTCAAGAAATTACCCGTGGCCAAAACATGGAATGCGGAATTAAAAGACGAAAAGGATTTCCAACGGCACGGTATCGAAATTTTACTTCCGCCCTTGGATAACGGGCAATATGTAATCATGGCGACCCCCCTCGGCGGGGACGGACCGATGGACGAAAATGAAAAAGACGCCATGGACGATGCCTTTGCCTTTAGTCCCCTTCAGGTTACCAATATGGCATTGATCATTACAAAAACACCTGATTCCCATATATTTCAGGTGGTGGACCGGCAAGATGGGCATCCCATTTCCGGGGCAGGATTGCAATTGACCTACCTCCAAAATTACAACAAGCCCTTGTTGAAAAAATCCCTGACCACCGATGCGGAGGGCATGGTCGACATCCCCTTGTCCGATGAAAATTGGAGTGATGTCAACGTGCTGGTAACCGATGGTGGGGAAGAAGCCCATTTTGAACCGTATTACATCAGTAGAAAATACGACACCGACACTACTTCAACGGACACCCACGCCGCATTTTTATTCACCGACAGAAGTATCTATCGCCCTTCGCAACCCCTTTATTTCAAGGGCATAGTTGTCGAAAACCAAAAGGATCGGTCGACGGTGGCCGCCGAAGAAAAGGGGATCGTAACCCTATACGACGTAAACGGCCAAAAAGTTTCGGAGCGGGATTTCGAGACAAACGGATTCGGGTCGTTCTCGGGGGAATTTATTCTGCCCAACAACGGCCTGACCGGGGAGTATTACATTGAAGTCCAGGGAACTTCGGGCCATTTTAGGAAAAACCACTCCTTCTCCGTCGAGGAATACAAACGGCCCCGGTTCGAAACGTCCTTTCGGCCCCTCACGGAAACGTTTCGGGTAAACGACAGCATCAGCGTGAAGGGAAGCGCCACGGCCTATGCCGGAAGCAATGTCACCAATGCCAAGGTCAGCTACCGGGTAAAAAGGGTGGTCTATTTTCCGCGATGGTATTATTGGCGTCATCCCCATTTCAAAACCACGGCCCAAGAAATTGCCCGTGGCGAGACCCTGACAGACGCGTCCGGCCATTACGAAATCAATTTTAAGGCCTTACCCGATACCAGCATTCCCAGAGAGAATCTACCGATTTTCCGCTATGAAGTGACCGCCGACGTTACCGATATCAACGGGGAAACCCATACCGCGAACACCACGGTTTCCGTGGGCTACCATGCGCTTACGGCGACTATTGACCTTCCCGAACGGCTGAAGAAGGGTGCAAAAACCGATACCATCACCGTTTCGACCAACAATTTGAACGGACAGCCGATCGCCGCACGCGGCACGCTAAGAATGTACAAGCTGCAGGCCCCCGAAAATGTGCTGCGTCCCAGGCCTTGGGAAGCCCCGGACTATAAAAATTGGGATAGGGCAGAATTTAAGGTACTTTTTCCACATGAGGCCTTCGGTTCCGAGGATGACCCCGCGACCTGGGAAAAGGGTGAACAAGTCTGGAAAGGCGCTTTCGATATGGGCCGGTCCGCCAAAATACCTTTGGACATTTCCAAAAAATGGGCTTCCGGCCGGTATGCCATCGAACTGGAGACCATGGACAAATTCGGCCAAGAAGTAAAGGCGGTTGCGCAAACAACCGTATACGTCGAAGCCGATAAAAAACCGGCGGACAATCGCCTTTTTCTTATCAAGACCGATAAGGAAAAGTACAAGGTGGGCGACGAGGTCGAGGTCATAGTGGCCTCGGCATCCCAAAATCTGACCGTCACCGTTTTTGTGGAAAAGGATAAAGAAATCGTCGCA
>DASSWC010000036.1:0-8545 GCA_035705395.1 Pricia sp.
GCTGCGGAGGTAGCTTTTACCCCAACTAGCCCTATTTCCGCTACGAATGTACAGGCGGCAATAGAGGAGCTTGGCAGCGAAAAGGCCGAAGATGATGAAGTCGTAAAATTGACCGGAGATCAAACCATAGCGGGATTAAAAACATTCAATCAAGATATCATCCTTAGCAATTCGGGAAGTTTTCAGTTTCAATCGATCGATAATCTTTCAAGATATGATTTCGCATCGTTTGCCGATGGGTTCAGGATCGTTCCCCAAACCCGGCCAACAACAGGGGATTTATATGTTGATGGGGATTATTTTCAATTCGATGAGGCCAATTTGCGATGGGAAATTGACGATTCCCCCATAATAACACAGGCCAATGCCGCTTCTTTGGGTGTTGGCGGAGGCGGCTCCGACACCTCCCTATCCGACACCGACCAGACCATTCCCGATGCCACTACAAGGATTATAAACACGGAAAATCTCGGCGAATTGTCCTTTCGACAGTTCGGTACCGAGCTTATGAGATTGGGAGGGAACAACGACAATGCCCTATTGGTAGGCGCCTTGGAGGGATTGACCGGGAATGTCGTGTTCAGGAGCCCTATAGAACCTTTGAACCTACCGATCGCGAGCAACGACGCGTCCCTATTTTCCGGGGGCATTATCAAGGATTCGGGCAAACTATATTTTTCCGATGGTACGGATTGGGTAGATTTGGGGGCTGACCCGCTTGCCCCGACCGTCATAGCGGACGGGTACACAATCACCGCCGCCGATGGAAATGCCAATAAGGTATTCGAGTACAACGGCGTTACCGATATAGATGTTTCCTTTCCCGATGTTTTCGATGTCGGGGACAAGGTAAGTTTCCGACAATTGAACTCCGGCAAGATCCGTATCGAATATACAGGGACAGGAACGGGCGATGGCATAGATTTCCAGACCTATGATGCAAACGGATCGGCGCAGGTATACAAAGGGAATTACGCCTATGTGAACGAGGGGAACTGGGAGCTTTATGTTCCCTCATCCAATGCATACGTGGGGGCGAACGCCGCCAACCCCGACAACGAGGTCAATGGATTTGCCGGCACCCGAAATACCACGGGCGCAGCGGGCGTAATTATCTCATCTACAACCACCACACCTGCGCCTACAAACGGAACCTATGCCCTGAAGCTTGAAAGGAAAAACGGAGGCGGGGATGCCGATATGTATATAGAATTGACGGGGCTTGTGACGGGAACGGAATACACCGTCACTTTCGATGCCATAGAACTTGTCACCCAGAACGAATTTTTCATACAGACACCCGCTTCCGATTGGACGGAGGGGCTTACGCAGACGTTTGTCAATTCCCTGACATGGACCGAAATGGGATTCACCATGACCCCGCTTGTGGACGACCCGGAAATAAGAGTTGTCGGACTCGGCGTATTGCTGGGCGACTCGGTGGCAATAGACAATATAATGGCAATCCCAACAGGAAACTGATATGCCGACTATAATCCTTAACGAAAAACTTGCATACCCCGGTGCTGGGGGATATGGTAGGTATGCGGGGGTGTCAAGTCCGCCGAGATCGTTATATGTGGTCACTAGTTTGGCCGAGAACGGGGTTGGAACCTTAAAGGATGCCATCAGTCAACCAGATCGAGATATAGTATTGAACAACCTAAGCGGATATATACCTTTTCTTACAGGTACTTTCCCCACAGCAAACAATCTAAGGATACATGGCCAGACCGGAAATGTGGCCATTACCGCCAATATGTCCGCCCCACCGAACAGCAGCCTTCTTTCTTTTCAGGGGGGCGATGTTGTCGTAAGATACCTAAGATGGAGACGACAGGGTGAAGAACCGGGTCAAGCCGCCGGTGGTGGTGCCGTTTTAGGGGGCGATAGGTATATTTTCGACCACTGTAACTGGACTACAATGTCCGATGATTTTTGCGGGGCGGCCAATCAGGGAGGCTCCGCCGTCACCTTCTCCAATTGCCTGTTCTACATTAGTTTGGAAAAGTTGGCGTCGGCACGGGGAACGGGCAAGGGGCTATTGATATACAACGACATCTCAAGCGCGTCTATAATAGAATCCGTTTTTGCCCATGTAGGATCTCGGCAGCCTTCGGGAAAGGCGGGAACAATAGACTGCAATCTTGAGTTCGTCAACAACCTTATCCACAACTGGGGGAGCTTTGCGACGCACCTCGGAGACCCTAACGGTACGGTCGGGGTCAATGGCACACTGTACACAAATTTGATCGGCAACGATTATGTGACGGGGAACAACACCTACCCGAGCAGGTACGCCGTCAATCCCGATGATTTTTCGAGTACTTATTTGCATGATAATATCGGTAGGTACCGCCCCGATAATTCCTATCCCGAATCCGCGATCGCAAGCGAATTGGGAACCGTATCCACAGCCAATACCACGGGAACCGGTCTTGTCGGCACACCGTTTTCAATGACCCCGGCTTCCTTGAACGCTATGGACGTGTCCGAGGTAAAACCTTATGTGTTGCCAAGAGCAGGGGCAAACAAATACAGGGATTCGCACGATATCGATATTATCGCTCAAGTACAAGCCGGGTCGGGTCCGGAGAGTGGATATAATCACGACAAGGAGTCCGCATGGTCCTATCCTCTTCCTGCGCTTGCGGCCCCCGACCCCATCAATGACACGACCGGCAGCGGAATAGACGATGCATTCGAGGCGCAGCATGGGCTAACGGGCGATGGAACCGGAACAACGGTAAATTGGGATTTCGGTACTTACCAAGTTGTCAACAATGCGGGGTATACAGACCGGGAAATGTACTGGTCCTATCTGGCGAACGATTTCGCCGACCTGCCCGATGCCGGGGGGATCACATATTTCCCTATTGACGACCAAGAAAGACACCGAAGGCGAGGGCTAACACTATGATGAAAGAACTCATTTATTAATTAACCGACCTAACAACCAACAACCATGGAAAACGAATTCATAGTATTGACAGCGTATCTGCTGATCTATACGGCCGGACTGATATTTAAGGATAAAATAATCAAAAGCTGAACCGATGGATCAAATTATTAATAAATCAAAATAGTCGATATGAGCGATTTAAAAGAAACGTTACTTAAAAAATATGGAGTACCTGAATATCTATTGTTGATAGTTGGGATTTTTATTCTGTACAAATCGATCAAGGTACTGCTGTACTTGGATTTTGAAGATACGAGCTGGGAGATTATAGGTATGATAACCTTCTTTCTATTGCTGGGCTCTCTTTTTATTGCCGCCCCAATGTCCCTGTTGGATTTCGCTCGGATGAAATTGGGTATGAAAACAAAGCAATACGACATCGAAAAAAAATAATTGTAAAATACTAAAAATCACACAACCATGGGACTATATATAGGACTGGCCATTTTTTTAATATGGTGCTACCTCGAATTTATCAAACCCAGAACGGAGCCATGAAATGGAAAATCCCCCCAAATCGAACAACCTATGGCACCGTTTCAAATATTGGATAGCTAGGGGCAAAGATCGCCTAAAGAGGTTCGGGTACAATATATCGCACCGGGATACCCGAAAAAAGGCGTACCGCACCATAATACGCTTTTTGCGAAAGAACGGGCTTATCGTTTCGGTGGTCTTCCTGACGTGGCAGATAGCACAGGAGCGAAAGAAAAGGAACGAAACGGAGGACGAAAAGGCAAAGGTGGAGGCGGCATTGGCGGCCGCGAATACGAGGGCATCACAGCGGTCCCTGACGATGGACGATTTTTGGAGGCCATGGTTCGAGGTGACCAAATACGGTGACGAGTGGCGGTTCACGGGCATGAACAGGGCGTACCAATACCGGTTTGGGATCAACCGCATCAACGTACTGGGGCGCAATATGTACGAGGTATTCGAAAGGGGCATAGCCGATGAGTACCGAAAGAACGACAGTATCGCATATATAAGCAAGGATACCGTCACGGTGGTGGAACGCTCGCCGGACGGGGAATACCTTTTGGTAGTGGAAAAGCTGGCAAGCGTATACGGGTCCGATAGCATAGTAAGGGGGTTCACCTTCCCTTTGAGAAGATTGACAAGGCTTGTCGATAGCACGAACCACATGGAAGTGATAGAAATAGTCCCGGACACCGTTAAGAACGCCGTTCAGGATACGATAGTGAAAACTGGAAATTAACCGGCCGAAAGGTCATAAACATAGATTAAATGAAAAAGTTGAGCGAAATTTTAGGTGCCGTGCTAACATTTATCACAAGCACGGGATTTGTCTGGATAGGCGGTATCGCTGCGGGACTGTTCGTATTCCTGACTATGCCTAAAAACTGGTTTTGGGGCGTTGTTTTCGGGATTATCGTAGGGATATTCGTAATGAAGAACCTAGACAAACTACGTCCATGGGCGGTAAAGCAATGGAAGGATCTGAAAGGTAATTTTTAATCATCGGGCCGGGGATTCTATTTTGTTTTTGGTTTGGTTAGTTGATTCGCCCCGGCCTTTTTTAAATTGAAATGAAATATAGATTCCTTTTGACAAGGCATTGGCAGGACCGGAACCAGACTTTCGGGACGTTGGTAGTGTTCGACAACACCAATAGGCCGGTATATGCATCCGCTGTTATCGAAAGGGGATATGTTGAGGGGGATCATTACAATAGTTGTTTTGTGGCCGGAACTTACCCGTTAATCTGGGAATGGTCGCCAAAATTCGGGGAAATGTTGTGGGAGATAAAAGAGACCCCCCATAAGACCGAGTGCAAGATACATGTGGCCAATACCTATAAGCAGCTGCAAGGGTGTATTTGTCCAGGCATCAAGATGAAGGACATAGACAACGATGGTTATATAGACGTGACCAGTAGTCGAGACACCCTTGACCAGCTACATCGGGCGACAAAAGGCCAAAAAGAGGCCATAATCGAGGTACAGGAATGGTTGTGAAATGGAAAAATACGGATGGATGCTGGCCTACCTGATAGTCGTAATTGCGATAAAAATAGGAAGGTTCCGATATTTTTTCACAACGGGAAATGGATCTATCAAAAAGAAGTAAGATGCACCAGATTAAAAAATACATCCCATACGTCCTATGCTTCATAGTGGGTGCGATAATCGCAATTGCCCTTTATCGGTTGTTCGTTCCCAAGCCGAAACCTCAATACAAAGTGGACGTGGAAAGATTGGAGATATTGGAGGCTTCTAAACAGAGGGCCATCGATTCGATGCAGTCTATTTTAAAAGGGTTTAGAAGGGATACGGTAATCATATACAAAAAGCATGAGAACATTCGCAATAATGGCATTTCTGATGATGTTTCCGATAGTCTACGGGCAACAATCATCGAACGTGGCCGAAAAAGATTTGAATAAGCTGGCCTTCAGTTATGGGGCGCAAGCGTTCGATATGTTGGAAGTGGCCGATAGGATTATCGATAACCAAAAAGTTACCCTTGTTCTTTATAAGGGGCTTTCGGATACCAAGGACCTGAAGGTGGAAGTACTTACCAAGGCCATTACCTTAATGGAAAAAAGAACGTTCTGGCAGAAATTATGGGCATTTTTGCGAGGTGCAATAATTGGTGGGGCCGTTGTTTATGTGGCGACATCCCTTTAATTCTTCTTCATTCGGTCATTTCGTCAATACAACCATCACCGAACAAATCGCCACGACCACCCAGAACATCAACACCTCCTTTCGTCTAGTTTGTGGTTTCATTGGTCGAATTTAGGTTGATTAAAGATACAAAATAACCCCTTAACATGCAATAGGAAAATGTGTTTTCGGCTAAATAACGGCTAAAAACAAAGAAACCCCCTATAAAATAGAGGGTTCTGTACTCGAGGCGGGACTTTTTCAAGCTACCATTGCACACCCAAAATACCCGTATATATTAGTGTTTCTCACAAATCCATATCAATAGCATACCAAAAGTTTTCAACAATTACGGCTAAATGTCGGCTAAGTTTTTATATTGGCCTTCCAATCCAAAAAAATGCCGTCCCTAAAGTTCATCCTTCAGTCCAAAAAGAACCCTGCCAATATCTACGTCCGATTGATGCTCTCCAAAGATAGGGATTACAAGCGTAAGACCGGCCTAATGATAGACCCTAAAAAATGGAACGCCAAAAAAGGAATGCCCAAACATCCCGGGGAAACGTACATGGCCCTTTCGGAATTGGCGGATAGGATATGGTCGGAACTGGAAAAAGCGAACGCCCCGGACGGTAAATGGCTCGACGGGACCATACACGGATCCAACGAAACGCTATTGGATGTAATCGACACCTATATAGAAGATGCCCCGAATATCCGTAATGGCAAGGGCGGGAAAGGTCTTTCGAACAATAGGGTAAAGAACCTGACCAGCTTTTCAAAATTGATGGACCGGTTCGGGGACGTTCCCATATCGATGGCCGGAAAGGACTATGCAAAAAGGCTAATGGCTTGGATGGAAGGGTATAGTAACAACTATATCACTAAGACCGTGGAAAACCTTAAAGGGGTCGTGAGGTATGCGGAAAACAAGGGTATATCGGTAGATAGGTCCATATTGTCCGTTCAGACCTACTGGGAAAGGAAGCCCCCTGTCATACTGGATTTTGACGACCTAAAAACGATCAAAGGCCTCGTGTTGGGGGAAAAGCTGTCCAACGTCCGGAAATGGCTGCTATTCGGGTGCTATACCGGGCAAAGGGCAGGGGACCTGTTCAGGCTTTCAGAATCGGATATCAGGACGGTAAGGGGCAAAAAAATAATCGAGATAAGACAGGAAAAAACCTTTAACCGGGCGGTAATACCTTTGGTCCCGGAGGCTTTGGAAGTTATAGAGGATGGTTTTCCAAGGCCGATATCACAACAGAAATTCAATAAGTATGTAAGGGAACTAATGGGTTTGGCGGGGATAGAAAAGCATATCACGACCCATTGTATGAGGCGTTCTTTCGCCTCGAATTATTACGGGGCAATTCCCACTCCCTTGCTAATGCAGGTAACCGGCCATAAAAAAGAAAGTTCGTTCCTTGTATATATCGGGAAATCGGAATACGACATGGCATTTGAGTTTTTGGAGCATTACGGAAAGAAATAGCGGTTGGATCCCCCCACCTCCCTAGAGGCTATTTTGCCCCGTTTCAATCGGTCGTAGAACGTGGTGTCGCTAGATATCTCGAGTTCTTCCATCATCCTCTTTTTGGAAAAACCTATTTTTGGGTCGTACCCGGATTTTTTAATGTCCGATATCTTGGATATTAGTTCCGTGACCGTTATTCCCCTTAATATTATTTCACCTTCCATTTTCAATCCTTTTTATACCTATTTCATATCCGTAAGAGCTTTCCTCACCGAACTATAGTGGTCCTTTTTCTTCGGATCACCGAAATACTCAAACCCGCCGTACTTATCGCCTACTTTTTTTGTGGACCGGAAACCTTCCTCCCATCCGTGGTCGGCCAGAAGTATTTTTCCGTGGTACGTGACGCATTCAAGCCCGTTGTCCTCTGCGATTTCAGATAGTTGATCGATGGTAAATGTTTTCATTTTTAAAGAAATTTAGATTAGTTATTAATAGTCGTTTACATTTCAATCCTTTTTCTCCCCTGTTGTAGGGGCGGTCAATAGTTCGGGGTTTTCATAAATATTTCCCGAAATTTCGTATTCAAAATCCAGTAATTCCTCCGCAAGATAAAAGGTGTATGACCTATTTTGGATCATGCTCATATCAAGCTCCCAAGATCCACACGCTTCATTCCACAATACCTGACAATGTGATTTTTTAATCCCTTCATCAGTCTCGGTATAATCGCTAAGAACATCCCCCTCATAAATTTCTTTTCCGTTCCTGTCTTTTAGGCCTGTAAACCGCATCACGGGCAAATCATTACAAAATTTTATTTTTCCATCTTGTAAATCCTGTAACGTAAAAGGACTGCTCATAAAATCTACATTGTCCCATACTCTAAACTTGATTTCCCTTGCTTCCATGTTATCCTTTTATATTTTCTCTTATTTCCTCTAAAAACGATTTCTCCTTCTCTTGGTAGGCTTCGACAGTTTTTATGGTCGCCGACCAATCTTCCTTCCAACTCATTATTGATATCATTATCTTTGAAGCTATTTCGCTCGGCATGACAAAACCCAGTTCCGTTTCGCTGCCATCGCTACTTTTTACTTTTATGCTGCCTTTTGTCACTTCCATATTATCCTTTTATATGCCCTTTGGGGCGGTTATTTGGTTTATGTCGATTGCGACAAGTGCTCAATTTTCAATGTTTCCATAACTTATTGTTTTTCCCTTCAAGTATTATCGGTTGCGTTTTGTAATGATTTTACCTAAGGTTTGATTATGCTCCCCGCATGTATGAGGGTAGCATGTTTTGGATATAGTAACTTGTACCTATATTCACTTGTTAGCCCACATATTTAAAGCGAGCCTTCGTTATGTGACCATATTTATCTTCCTCCAAAACTTCTTCAAGTTCATAACCCACTTCATCAAATAGATTTCCGTTTTCATACTCCCATCCCCAAGTTGACCAACCAGTTTTGT
>DASSWC010000037.1:0-9530 GCA_035705395.1 Pricia sp.
TCTGTAGGCCGTATTTGATCGCCGCCCTTTGCGCAGTGATATCCACTCCGTAGGCGAATCCACTGACAATGATGGGGTCTAGGGGTGCGATATCCGCGATAAATTTCTCGCAAAAGGCCCTTCCATAGCTGGTAATGTTGCGGGTGCCGACTATGCTGATGATCTTTCGGTCCGCTACATTCATATTTCCCCTTTTAAAAAGGAGAATGGGGCTGTCGACACAATGCTTTAGGTAGGCCGGGTGTTCGGCGTCCTTATAATAGGTATACTCGATTCGGTTTTGTTGGATGTACTCGTATTCCGTCTCGGCAGCCTCGCGGTGTTCGGCATCGTACAGATTCTTCAGAGTATAGTAGCCGATGCCCTCGATCTGCAACAACTGACGTCGTGTATCGGTAAAGACGGCTTCGGGACTACCACAACGTTCGATCAGTTTTTTGGCCGAAACATCACCGATGTTGGGGATGGATTGCAACCGCAACACCGCAAGCAATTCTTCTTTGGTCATTTAAAAATCTATTTCAGGGCTTGTCCGAATTCACTTCTTCCTGCCGGGTAACAAGCGCAAAGTTATTCACAATACAGGGCAAATATAATGTTAATAAAAAGTAGGGGACGGACTGGCATCCGGATTTAATTTTTACAATATTTGTCCCGTATGGCATTGGAACACTACATATCCGAATTACTATATCGGTACAACTGTGTCGTAGTACCCGGATTCGGGGCGTTTTTGACCCAAGCCAGATCCGCTGTGATCCATGAGGGTACCCATACGATGTATCCCCCGACGAAAACGGTATCCTTCAACCAGCAACTGGTCTCCAACGACGGATTGTTGGTTTCCCATGCCGCCGAGGCCCGAAAGACGACCTATGAGGATATGCTTCGACAAATGGAAGAAGAGGTCAGGGATTGGAAGCTGCTCCTGCGGAAAGGCGAACGCTTAAAACTTGCTGACATCGGCGAGGTGTGGGCGGGCGCGGAAGGTAAAATACAGTTCCAGCCCTCGGGAAAGATCAATTATCTCACCGCTTCCTATGGCATGTCCCCTTTTGTCGCCGCCCCGGTAACCCGGGAAGTGTTGAAAGAAGAAGTGGCCATATTGGAAGAAAAAACACCCTTGGCCTTTACACCCGGGAGAAGGGCAACCGTAGCGGCCCGCCCTTATCTCAAATATGCCGCCGTCGTCTTATTGGCACTGACAACCGGCTTTGCCGGGTTCCGATTCTACAAGGCGGACCAAAACAACCGGCAACTGGCGCGCGAAGCCGCCCAGCAGCAGGTTTCCAAAAGGATACAGGAAGCTACTTTTTTCGACACCGATCCGTTGGAACTGCCTGCCATTACGCTGAAAACTTCCAAAAAGGCGTTTACCGGGACCACGGGGCAAAAAATACACCACATTATCGCCGGGGCTTTCCGATACAAGTCCAATGCCGACAAAAAAATCGAGCTGCTGAAAAAGCAGGGTTTTCACCCCTCCTACATGGGCACCAATCCATTTGGCCTACACATGGTCGCCTATGATAGCTTTACCGATGCCGAGGAGGCACTGCAAAACCTCCGCAAAATCAAGCGTACCCAAAAAGATGCTTGGCTGAAGTCGGTACGGTAGTCACTAACGACCTCCTGTATTACTAGGCTTGCTTTAAAAGAAGATTCTTTTTTGTGCAACGACGTTCACCACATCCGAACATTTCGGCCATATCCCTTAAATAGGCTTAAAACCATTGTTTGGAATCCCTCCAAATAAAACCCGAAACCCCCCGCAAAGTTTGTTAAAAAGACTACCATGGCGTAATTTTGTAAGCATTCAAAAAAATAAATCCACCTTTTTATCATGAGCGGACTGATCAAATCCTCGTTGGCCAGAAAATACGTAATGGCCTTGTCGGGTCTCTTTCTCATACTTTTCCTGGTGCAGCATTTTACCATCAACGTCACCTCGGTGCTCGCTCCCGAAACCTTTAATGAATGGTCCCATTTTATGGGGTACAATGGTTTTGTGCAGTTTATTTTGCAACCCATCTTGATTGCCGGGGTCATCGTACATTTCGTCATGGGCATCGTTTTACAAGTACAGAATAACAGGGCGCGTGCGATTAAGTATAACAAGTACAATGGTGGGTCGAACTCCACATGGATGTCGCGCAACATGATTATCACCGGGGCGGTCGTGCTGGCCTTCCTCGGACTGCATTTCTACGATTTCTGGATTCCCGAAATGGACTACAAGTACGTTGAGGCCAACGTGATGGATCCTATCCGGTATTACCCCGAAACGGTACATAAGTTCGAGTCCCTGCCACGTACATTGATCTATGTGGGCGCCTTTGTACTACTTGCCCTGCACCTCTGGCACGGTTTTGCATCCTCTTTTCAGAGCATGGGAGTCAACAACAAGTATACCCCGGCCATTACGACCTTTACGAAAATATATGCGATAGCGATCCCCGCGGGATTCGTTTTTATCGCGCTCTACCATTACTTTAACCCAATAACACAGTAGATTATGGGGAAATTGGATTCAAAAGTTCCTTCAGGGCCGCTGGCCGATAAATGGACGCAACATAAGAACAACATCAACCTGGTCAATCCGGCGAACAAGCGAAACATCGATATTATCGTAGTGGGTACTGGCCTAGCGGGCGGTTCCGCAGCGGCTACCTTGGCCGAGCTGGGCTATAACGTAAAGACCTTTTGTTATCAAGATTCCCCCAGGCGCGCCCACTCGATCGCGGCGCAGGGCGGAATCAACGCCTCGAAGAACTATCAGGGCGATGGCGACAGTGATTATCGGCTGTTCTACGATACGGTCAAAGGAGGCGATTATCGTTCCCGGGAAGCGAACGTCTACCGTTTGGCAGAGGTTTCCGGCAATATCATTGACCAATGTGTTGCCCAGGGGGTTCCGTTCGCCCGTGAATATGGAGGGTTATTGGACAACCGTTCCTTCGGGGGCGTTTTGGTATCGCGAACCTTCTATGCCAAAGGGCAGACCGGACAGCAGTTGTTGTTGGGATGCTACGCCGCCATGAACCGGCAGATCAACCGTGGCAAAATTAAATCCTTCAATCGCCATGAAATGATGGACGTAGTGGTGGTCGAGGGAAAGGCCAGAGGCATTATCGCCCGTAATTTGGTTACCGGCGAAATCGAACGCCATTCCGCCCACGCCGTGGTCTTGGCCACTGGGGGCTATGGCAACGTGTTCTTTTTATCTACCAATGCCATGGGAAGCAATGTCATGGCGGCCTGGCGGGCGCATCGTCGCGGCGCCTACTTTGCGAATCCCTGTTTTACGCAGATACACCCGACTTGTATTCCCGTGTCGGGCGATCATCAGTCCAAATTGACCCTGATGTCCGAATCCCTTCGGAACGATGGCCGTATCTGGGTGCCCAAGCGTAAGGAGGACGCCGAGGACATTCGGGCTGGAAAATTAAAGCCGATCCAGTTGGGCGAAGAAGAACGGGATTACTATCTGGAACGGCGTTACCCCGCGTTTGGGAACCTGGTACCGCGGGATGTGGCATCGAGGGCGGCCAAGGAGCGTTGTGATGCCGGTTTCGGGATCAATAAGACGGGGGAGGCCGTCTATCTGGATTTCGCTTCTGCCTTTCATCGTTACGGAAAGGAAGAGGCCCTTACCCAAGGCATGAAAGATGCCGATGACAAGACGATAAACGAATTGGGCAAAAAGGTGGTTGAGGCCAAATACGGCAACCTTTTCCAGATGTACGAGAAAATCGTGGACGAGAATCCGTATGAGACCCCGATGATGATATATCCGGCGGTGCACTATACCATGGGCGGACTTTGGGTCGATTACAACCTGCAGACTACCATCGCCGGTTGCTACAGTATCGGCGAGTGCAACTTTAGCGATCACGGGGCCAACCGTTTGGGAGCTTCCGCTTTGATGCAGGGCCTGGCCGATGGTTATTTCGTTTTGCCCTATACCATTGGCGACTATCTGGCCGATGATATCCGAACGGGAAAGATACCCTCCGATTCTCCCGAGTTCGACCGCGCCGAAAAAGAGGTTCGAGGCCGTATCGAAAAATTGATGTCCGCCAGCGGAAAGCACTCCGTCGACCATTACCATAAAAAACTCGGCAAGATCATGTGGAACAAATGCGGTATGAGCCGTAACGCTGAAGACCTAAAGACAGCCATCGCCGAAATCGCCGACTTGCGTGAGGATTTCTGGGCCAACGTAAAAATACCCGGCAGTGCCGACAGCCTGAACGCCGAAATCGAAAAAGGCGGAAGGGTAGCCGATTTCCTCGAACTGGGCGAGCTCTTTGCAAAAGATGCGCTGGTCCGAAAAGAATCCTGTGGCGGACATTTCCGGGAGGAGTACCAGAGCAAAGAGGGAGAGGCCCTGCGCGACGACGAGAATTTTAAGTTTGTGTCCGCATGGGAGTACAAAGGCGAGCCCAAGGATGCCGTTTTGCACAAGGAACATCTTGTTTATGAGAATATAGAGCTAAAGACGAGAAGCTATAAATAAGGTAACCATTCATCGATCGTTAACAAGTAATTAATTTCCGCAATGAAATTGACTTTAAAAATATGGCGTCAGAAAAATGCCAAGTCCAAGGGTGAAATGAAGGATTATACCGTCAAGAATATTGAAGGCGATATGTCCTTTTTGGAAATGTTGGATGTACTAAACGAAGAATTGATTGACAAAGGGGAAGAGCCTGTGGAATTCGATCACGACTGCCGTGAGGGCATCTGCGGATCGTGTTCGCTGCAGATTAACGGCGAGCCGCACGGTCCTGACCGTTTGGTGGCCACCTGTCAATTGCACATGCGCAAGTTCAAGGATGGCGATACCATTGTCATCGAGCCGTTTCGGGCGACCGCCTTTCCCGTTATCAAAGATTTGGTCATCGACCGCAGCGCGTTCGATCGGATAATGCAAGTCGGGGGATACGTTTCCGTAAACACTTCCGGGAACACGGTCGATGCCAATGCAATGCCTATTAAAAAGGAACATGCCGACGAATCGTTTTATGCCGCGACCTGTATCGGCTGCGGCGCCTGTGTCGCCGCTTGCAAAAATGCCAGTGCCATGCTCTTTACCTCGGCCAAGGTATCGCAGTTCGCCCTGCTGCCACAAGGCAAAGTCGAGGCGACAGAGCGCGTACGTAACATGGTGCGTCAAATGGACCTGGAAGGTTTCGGTAACTGCACCAATACCGGTGCCTGCGAGGTGGAGTGCCCTAAAGGCATTTCATTGGAGAATATAGCCCGAATGAACCGGGAGTATTTGGCGGCGAACCTAAAGGGGTAAAGGATACCTAAAAAGGGCCATGTCTTACCTCCCCACCGGTAGAAAAGAATCATCCAGAGCATTCCACTATTGGCGTTTAGGGCCTTTTCTTGGCATTTGCTTAACAACGTCTTTGCAAGGGAATCCCTATTTTTAGGATATGCCCAAAAACTACGCCGAAAAGCGCATCAAGGTCCCGCGTTTCAACGAAGAATCCGGCTTCTACACCACGCCGAAGCGCTCCAAGATCATGAGCAAGATCCGGGGCAAGAACACCAAGCCCGAACTGGTCTTCCGGAAAGCATTGTATGCGGCAGGCTATCGCTATCGGATCGATTATAAAAAATTGATCGGCAAACCGGATATCCTTCTAAAAAAATACAAGACCGCCATTTTTATAGATGGGGAGTATTGGCACGGCCACAATTGGGCGGAACGCAAACCCAAGGTCAAGACCAATAGGGAATTTTGGATTGCCAAGATAGAACGCAATATGCAGCGCGACGGCGAAGTGAATTCCGAATTGGAACATTTGGGCTATACCGTTTTCCGATTTTGGGAAACCGAAATTAAAAAAGAACTCGACGCCTGCCTGCAAAAGGTGGTTAGCCACCTAAAGGCCGTTCAAAAAAATAAGCCCTATCGAACGCGTTAAAACCCCACGGGATTCCGCACGCTTGGGAAAGCTTTAACCCTGTGAACCCCTTATTTAATAGGGTTTTAACGGAGGTTATGACTAATTTGCCATACATTTAACATGAAAATAATTTATGAATCATTAAATACAGTACACGATGAAAAAGATAGCCATATTAGCAACGAACGGATTCGAGGAAAGCGAGTTGAAATCCCCAAAGGAAGCCATGGAAAAAGAAGGCTTCGACGTGGATATCGTGAGTTTGGAATCCGGGGAGATCAAGGGATGGGCCGATGGAAACTGGTCAAATTCCTACAAAGTTGATAAAACAATCAATGACGTGAAAGCGAATGACTATAATGCGCTGATGCTTCCGGGCGGGGTAATGAATCCCGACCATTTGAGAAGGAGCGAAAAGGCACTATCGTTCGTACGCGATTTTTTTAAGCAAGAGAAGCCGGTTGCGGCCATTTGCCACGCACCATGGATCCTTATTAGTGCCGACGTAGTCAAGGGACGTAAGCTGACCAGCTTCCATTCGATTAAAGACGATTTGATCAATGCCGGCGCGAATTGGGTGGACGAAGAAGTAGTAGTCGATCAAGGATTCGTTACCAGCAGAAATCCAAATGACCTTCCGGCGTTTAATGCCAAATTGATTGAAGAGATTAAGGAAGGCAAGCATGAGGAACAACATGCCTAACGAACTTAAAAGCACCAAATCTGGAATCCCGGCCCTTGCGGTTGGGATTTTTTTTGCGATACAGCAGCATACCTATTAATTTTGTCCAGATTTTAGGTCGAAATCCTAAAAGAGCTTAAAATTTTCTTAATTTGTCAGCAATTAACCAGCTTTATTTCCAGGCTCCTGAGATTTTTGAAAATCTCCGGGGCCTTTTTTATCGAAAGTAATTAAGTTCCGTTGGATGCTACTTTTTTTATATCCTTATTTTTGAAAAAAACATAGCGTATATGAAATACAAACCCATCCCGAATTCACTTTTCAAAAAAAACCGTAAGAAGTTCTCTGCCCAAATGAAACCGGGAAGTATTGCGGTATTCAATTCCAATGACATTTATCCCATCGGCGCCGATAGCGTATTGCCCTTCGAACAACACAGGGACCTATTTTATCTCAGCGGGGCCGATCAGGAAGAGACCGTATTGCTGCTTTTTCCGGATGCCATAGATAACGAAAAACGTGAAATTCTGTTCGTCCGTGAGACCAATCCCCATATCGCCGTTTGGGAAGGGGAAAAACTCACCAAGGAAAGGGCGACCGAAGTATCCGGTATCGACACCGTTTGTTGGCTAAAGGAATTCGATGCGGTGTTCTTCGACCTGATGACCGAGGCGGAGATCCTATATTTCAATACGAACGAACACTACCGGCAAGCGGTCGAGACGCAGACTCGGGAAGACCGGTTTATTCGGGAATGCAAACAGAAATTCCCGGCACACCAGGTCGCCAAAAGCAATCCCATTTTACAGAAAATCCGCGGTATCAAGGAACCCGAAGAAATCAAGTTGATGCAAACCGCCTGCGACATCACCGAAAAGGGCTTTCGGCGGGTATTGGAGTTTGTTACGCCGGGCGTCTGGGAGTACGAAATCGAAGCAGAATTGCTGCACCAGTTTGTACGGAACCGCTCCAAAGGCTTTGCCTATCCGCCCATCATCGCTTCCGGGAACAACGCCAACGTGTTGCATTATCTGGAGAATAACAGCCAATGCCGGGACGGCGAACTCATTTTGATGGACACCGCCGCGGAATACGCGAATTACTCCAGCGACCTGACACGGACCATCCCGGTAAACGGAAGGTTCACGAAACGCCAAAAGGAGGTCTACCAAGCCGTGTTGCGCGTGAAAAACGCGGCGACCAAAATGCTCGTTCCCGGTACGCTTTGGAAGGAATACCACAAAGAAGTCGGCCAACTGATGACGGCGGAACTTTTGGACCTCGGATTGTTAAGCAAGGCGGATATCCAAAACGAGACCGATGAAAAACCGGCCTATAAAAAATTCTTTATGCACGGTACCAGCCATCATATCGGCCTGAACACTCATGATTATGGGGCACTAAAATCCCCAATGAAGCCGAATATGGTCTTTACCGTAGAACCGGGCATTTACATCCCTGCAGAGAAATTGGGCATTCGGTTAGAGGATGATGTGGTAATCCAAGAAAATGGCGAACCCTTTAATCTGATGCGGAATATTCCAATCGAGGTCGACGAAATCGAAGCGCTGATGAATGCTTAGGGTAAGTGTGCTGTATCCGGGGGCCGACCGAATAGGTTGCACAAGACAAAAACGAGAATACCGGGCAACACCCAACCCATATTATATCGGCTCAGCGGAATGTAGGAAGATATCTCACCAACAAGGGTTGACACCCCTACACTTTCCAAAAATGCCGGAACGCTAAAAACCATAGTGGTTAGTACTACCGCCTTGAAAACCATCGACGAGGCAAACCGATCCGGCACTACGTTCAGTAAAATCAGTACAATGGTTATCGGATAGATGAACATAAGCGCCGGTAAGGCGACCGCTATGATATAACCGACGTCAAATCGCCCTATGGCAATACCTAACAGGCACCCAATAACGGCGGTTATCAAATAGGCCGGTCCCGAGTTGTTGAAACGCTCCTTTACAAAATCCGAGGTTCCGGTGACGATGCCTACCGCGGTGGTGAAGCAGGCCAAACTTACCAGCACGCTTAACAACAGATGGGCGGTGTTGCCCAAGGTTTCGACGCTGATGCCGTTTAGAAGGGCCGTCCGGGTGATATCAGTATCGAATTTCCCGTGCACCAGTGCCCCAGTCAAAATAAGGCCGGCATAGATGAGGAAGAGGGCCGAGCCGGCCCACCATCCGGCGCGGCGGATCAGTGCTTTTTTTTCCGAATACGGGGCATTTTTCCGTTTTAAATTGATGGAAACGATGATTACTCCCCCCACCACCACCGCACCGACGGCATCAAAAGTCTGGTATCCTTCGAGAATACCATCCGAAAAGGGACTTGCGACAACGCCATCCGCGAAAACAAAATCGTAGGAAAAGAAAGCCGTACCGCAAATCACGAATAGGATGAGAATGATAGCGGGCGTGAGTAACTTTCCCAGGACATCGAGAATTTTGGACCGGTTCATTACGAATACGAATACCAGCAAAAAATAGACGACGCTAGTGAGCCATGATGGCGTGTCGAAAAACGGCTGGATGGCCATCTCGTGCGTCACTGACGCCGTGCGGGGCGAGGGTAAACTTATCGAAATGGCGTATACGATAAAGGAATAGACCAAACTAAAGGTAGGCGAAACCTTTTTGCCGAAGTCGAAAATCGTACCCTGCAATTTGGCGTGCGCCAGAATCCCTAGAATTGGAATCAGTACGGCAGATAGGCAGAATCCTAGGGTGACCAGCCACCAGTGCTCCCCGGATCGGAATCCCAATAACGGCGGTAGAATTAGATTCCCCGCCCCGAAAAACAGGGAGAAGAGGGCGAAAGCGGTAATCAGGGTATCTTTGGTCCTTAGTTTGTCCGAGAACATGGCTTACATATTAATCCCTACTCAAGATAAGATTTATTAATAC
>DASSWC010000038.1:0-12703 GCA_035705395.1 Pricia sp.
ATTGAGAAGCGAGATAAAGGAAAAGGTGGCCTTGAAACTTGAAGGCAATAATCTAAATTCCGCCATGCTCTGGGAGATTATGGCCACCTTGCGCGAGACCAAGACCGAAGCGGAAATGCTGCTGCTGAAGAAGGCCATCGAGATTTCTGCCGTGGGGCAGGTAGAGGTTATGAAGGCCATGCATCCAAACATGTCCGAGACCGAGATCCAGGGCGTGCACGAGTACGTCTATAAAAAATACGGAGCGGAATACGAAGGTTATCCCTCCATCGTTGGCGGGGGAAATAACGGTTGCATCCTACATTATATCGAAAACAACAAGCCCGAAGTAGGCGACGATCTTGTGCTGATGGACCTGGGTGCCGAGTATCATGGCTATACGGCCGATGTCACCCGAACCATACCTGCGAACGGCAGGTTCAGCAAAGAGCAAAAACAGATTTACGATATCGTGTATGCTGCCCAGGAAGCCGGTATCAAGGCGAGTGTGGTAGGCGCCCCGTTTCAGGCGCCCGGGCAGGTCGCAAGCAGGGTCGTTACGGATGGATTATTGAAATTAGGGATTATTTCAAAGGAAGAGGAGGCACGCACCTACTTTCCCCATGGCACATCGCATTATTTAGGCCTGGACGTACACGATAGGGGCACCTACCAGGCCTTCAAGCCGAATACCGTTATCACCGTCGAACCCGGAATTTATATCCCCGAAGGCAGCAATTGCGACAAAAAATGGTGGGGCATCGCCGTTCGGATCGAGGATGATATTCTAATTACGGATGAGGGTCCGGTCAATTTATCGGCCATGGCGCCACGGACGACCGAAGCCATCGAAAAGATGATGGCACAACCCAGTCCCCTCGATGATTTTGAACTGCCCGAGTTGGACTAGGGTCCGGTCACGCTAAAAGATAATTCCGAAGCTACTGAAGCTTCCGTGCTTCTGGGCATTATCTTTGTAACAGAAATCCTTTCAGTTCGTCGTAATCTTTAATAGAAATTGATTTTTTCTCCCTGTCCATAACTTTTTGTATTTGTGGGGGAATTTTTATGGATTTCTCAATCGTTTCCTCCACGATATCCAAAAACTTGACCGGATGTGCAGTCTCCAAAAAGATCCCGTAGGTATCGGGATGGTCTTTTTGGTACTTTTTCAATCCCAGATAGCCGACGGCGCCGTGGGGGTCGCAGATATATCCGGTCGATCTATAAACGTCGCGCATCGCTTGCCGGGTCTCCTTATCGGTAAAGGCATAGGAGAAAAGGTTTTTTTTCAGGGCTTCATAATCATCTTGATATAAATGCCGGATTCGAATGAAGTTGCTCGGATCTCCCACGTCCATCGCATTGGAAATTGTCGCCGTAGAGGGTTTCGGGCTGTACCTACCCGTGACCATGAATTCGGGTACGGTGTCGTTGACATTGGTGGCCGCCACAAAATGTTTGACGGGCATGCCTAGATGCTGGGCGACCATACCGGCACAGATATTCCCGAAATTCCCGCTCGGGATCGAAAAGACGATAGGTTTCGATTCGGATTGTCCACTCTTCGATGCTGGTCGACTTAGCTTTGATTCCGTCGCGCTTGACTGCAATTCCCCTAAGCTTGCCTTCGAATTCGCCTGCCTTTCCGAAAGTCGGACGTGTCGGTATGCAAAAAGAAAGTAGAACAGCTGCGGCAACCAGCGCGCCACGTTGATGGAGTTGGCCGAGGTCAGCCGCAAGGTGGCCAGCAAGTCTTCGTCCAAAAAGGCGGACTTGACCATTTTCTGGCAATCGTCGAAGGTACCGTCCACTTGTAGGGTGGTGATGTTTCGTCCCAACGTGGTTAGCTGCCTTTCCTGTATGTCGCTGACCTTTCCACCGGGGTAGAGGATGACCACGTTGACCCCGTCAACACCTAAAAATCCGTTGGCAACCGCACCACCGGTATCCCCTGATGTGGCAACCAGAACGGTTACCACCGATTTCTTACCGCGGGAAAAATAGCCGAGACATTGTGCCATAAAGCGGGCCCCGACATCCTTAAAGGCCATGGTGGGGCCGTGGAAGAGTTCGAGCGTAGCGATATTTTCTTCGATTTCGACCACCGGAAAGTCGAAATCCAATACTTCGTGTAGGATTTCCTTCAACACCGGATCGGGAATATCACCGGTAACGAATTGCCGAATCGCCTGAAACGCAATTTCAGGGTGCGAAAACTTTTCGATATCCCTAAAAAAGGCTTCGGGCAGGGGCGTAATGCGCTCCGGAAAATATAAGCCCTTGTCGGGAGCAATGCCTGCTATAACGGCGTCCTTGAAAGAGACTTTGGCGGCTTGTTTATTTAGGCTGTAGAAGTTCAATGTGTTATAATTTATCGGTTTGAAAATAGATCCGTTCGCTCTTTGATTTTAAGTATCTGGCTCGGACCGTTTTGCATCAGGCCTGGAGTTTTCTTACCCCGTCAACGTTAATTTTCGAGACGTGCACATCATAATCAATACCAATTTTCCGATATATTTTTTTCATGGCCTGCGCTACCTTTCGCGCAGTTTCCTCTCCTTTGCTGAAGGCGAAGATCGATGGCCCTGAACCCGAAATACCACATCCGAGTGCGCCGGCCTCGATAGCGGAGGATTTCACCTTTTCGAAACCGGGAATCAATATCGAGCGGATGGGCTCTACGATATGATCGATCAAGGAGCGGCCGATTAGGTCATAGTCCCCCGTATAGAGTCCGGCTACCAATCCCCCAACGTTGCCCCATTGTTTAATGCCGTCGGCTAGGGTAATATTCGTTTTTAGGATCTTGCGGGAATCGGAGGTGCGTATCTCGATCTGGGGGTGTATCACCGTGGTCCACAATTGCGGGGGACTGGGAATCGGCACAATGTCCAAGGGATCGTAACTGCGAACCAACGCAAATCCGCCGAAAAGGGCAGGGGCCACGTTATCTGCATGGGCGACCCCGCTGGCGAGCCGCTCGCCTTCCATGGCAAATTTCACGAGGTCGAGCCTTGAAAAAGGGGCGCCGAGCAGTTCGTTCATCGCCCAGACCGCTCCCGTCGAGCTGGCAGCACTGCTACCGATTCCGCTCCCGGCCTTGATTTTTTTATGGATCTCTATCTCAAATCCGCCCGCATAACCGCACTCGGCCAAAAAGGCCAGGCCCGCTACACCGGCCACGTTCAAATGGGTTTCCATCGGCAGGTCTTGGCCGGTCAATTTTGTGATGCGAATTCCTTTTTCGCTGACTTTGCGGACCAGCATTTCGTCGCCTACGGCATCCAAGGCAACGCCCAAAACATCAAACCCACAGGAAATGTTGGCGATAGTGGCGGGGCAGAAGATTTTTATCTCGCTGGTATTCATGTCTCTATTTTGTCATCGTTAAACGGGGGTACCGGTTTGGCTGCTTTTCACCGCTCCCTCCCGAAAAGTTTTCAAAAATTCCCGATTCTAATGATATCCGCAAAAATCCCCGATGCCGTTACATCGGCACCCGCGCCGGCGCCTTTAATGATCATCGGCTGGTTCGGGTAGCGCTCGGTATAGAAAAGCACAATATTATCGCTTCCCTCCAGATTATAAAAATCATGGCCTTTGGGAATCTGACGTAAGCCCACGCTCGCCTTCCCGTCCTCATACTGGGCCACGTATTTCAGCTTACTATCCGATTTTTGAGCGTCGGTGTACAGTTTCTGAAACTCCCTTTCGTGTTTTTTTAGGGAAGCGAAGAAATCCTCGTTATTGTCCGTCTCCAAACTTTCCTGGGGCAAAAAGGGCTTGTTTTCGATATCGGATATTTCAAGTTCGTTACCGCTTTCCCGGGCCAAAATAAGAATCTTGCGCATCACGTCGATACCGCTGAGGTCGATTTTTGGGTCCGGCTCCGTATACCCTTCCGCCTTGGCCCGTTGTACCACATCATGGAAGGTAGTTGTGTCATTGAAATTATTGAACACAAAATTAAGGCTTCCGGAAAGTACGGCCTGGATTTTCAGGACTTTGTCCCCCGAGGCAATCAGATGTTTCAGGGTATCGATAATCGGCAATCCCGCCCCTACATTCGTCTCAAAGAGGAACGGGGCATTGTATTCACGGGCCAGGTCCTTTAAATTTTTATAATTCCCGTAGTTCGAGGAACAGGCAATTTTGTTGCAGGTGACGACGGAAATACTATTCCCCAGATACGAAGCATAGGTCGAGGCCACCGCGTCGCTGGCGGTATTGTCCACAAAAATCGAATTGCGGTAATTGAGTTGCTGCACCCTGTCGAAAAAGACTTCCTTATCCGCTTTTTCCCCCTCGGCCAACAAACTGTCCCAATGCTTTAAAGCGATACCGTCCCCTTCGAAAATCATGGTGCGGGAGTTCGACATCCCGATAATCCGAATGTTGAGTTTCAGGTTATCCTTTAAAAACTTCCGCTGTTGGCGCACCTGCTCCAGAAATTTGGCGCCGACATTACCGACGCCCATCACGAAGAGATTGAGTTGCTTGATATTCTCCTCGAAAAATTCCTCATGGAGGGCATTTAGGGCCTTTTTTACGTCCCCCTTGGCGATTACCGCGGAAATGTTACGTTCCGAAGCCCCTTGGGCAATGGCCCTGATATTCACGTTATTACGGCCCAAGGTACTGAACATCTTTCCGCTCAGGCCTTGGTGCTGTTTCATATTGTCGCCGACCAGGGCGATAATGGCCAGATCGGTCTCTGCTAGTGCCGGTTTGATCTTGCCGCGTTCTATTTCATATTCAAAAACGGTGTCGACCAACTGTACGGCATGGTCGATATCGTCGGCGGAAATGCCTAGGCAAATGGAATGTTCCGATGAGGCCTGGGTGATGAAGACCACACTGATATCCGCTTGGGAAAGCACCTCGAAAAAACGCTTTGAAATTCCGGGGATGCCCACCATTCCGGGCCCTTCCAAAGACAGCAAGGCTATATTGCCGACATGGGTAATGCCCCTGACCGTTTTTCCTTTTTCTTTTTTGTTCCGGGTAATCAGGGTCCCGGTATCCTCGGGCGCCATGGTATTCTTGATGTGGATGGATATGCCCTTGGCCAAAACGGGCTGGATCGTAGGGGGATACAGTACCTTGGCCCCGAAATGCGACAGTTCCATCGCTTCTTCGTAGGATATATGGGGAATCGCCTTGGCCTGTTTGACCAGTTTTGGGTTGGCGGTAAACATGCCGCTGACATCCGTCCATATTTCCAGCACCTCCGCATCGATGGCCGCCGCTACGATGGCTGCTGTATAATCTGAACCGCCGCGACCGAGGGTGGTGGAGCTCCCTTTTTCCGAGGATGCGATAAAACCGGGCAATACGACAATCGCGTTCGGCACCTCAAAAAAATAATCCCGACAATTGGTGTTGGTGAGGTCGAAATTAACACTGGCCTTTCCGCTGCCGTCATACGTTTTAATGATTTCCCGACTATCCTTATACACCGCATCCAAACCTTCGTGTTTAAAATAGGAGCTAATGATATAGGAGGATAACAGTTCGCCGTAGCTTACGATTTTATCCGAAAGTCTCGGTGTAATTTCTCCGATAAGGTAGGCCCCTTCCAACAGAGTTTCCAAGGTGTTCAGTTCGCTTTTCACCTTGCTCAGGATCGGGCTTTGTGCATCGATGGGAATGAGCTCCTTGACCATTGATAAGTGCCTGTCCTCGAGTTCCTTTAAAGCCTTTTTGTATTCCTGGTTTTGAAGCGAGGCCCAGTACGCGGCCTGTAAAAGCTGATCGGTAACCCCACCGAATGCGGAGATCACGACGACGGTTCTGTCCGCCGTGCTATGGGCGACGATATTTTTGACCCGTTTGATATTTTGGGCGTTGGCAACGGAGGTGCCGCCGAATTTTAAGACTTTCATGATGGCAATCGTATTGAACAAAAGTTAGGGAAAGAGTGCGGGGAAATGCGAAATAAAATTGTGCTTTAGCTTACCCCAAAGGGGTGCCCGTACGCTTATTAATGCATCCATTGTTTGATGGCATAAAGGCTATTTTTTTATCCGTGAGCACTAAAAGCATACTTTTTACAAAGCTTCAAAAGTAGTATTTTTAGGTTCTTAATCAAATTTTTTCCAATCCGATATTGGATAGGGTTGAATTGGGAGCCTAGCAATATTGGCCCAATACCGAATAATCAGGATGTATGAAAATCTTCTCCGCCAAACAGATATACACTGCCGATAAAGCAACCCTAAAAAATCAGGGCATCACAAGCGATGCGCTGATGGAACGTGCCTCGGTGCGGTTATTCGATTGGATGCACCTTCGTATGCAGGGCGACCCTGCCAAGATCCATCTGTTCTGTGGCATCGGGAACAATGGGGGGGACGGACTCGCATTGGCCCGGCACCTGCAGGAGAACGGCTACACCATCGCGATTTATGTGGTCGATTACAGCCAAAAACGCTCGAATGATTTTTTGAAGAACTTGAAAAGGTTGGAAGAGGGGAATACAACACCCATCATTTTAGGGAAAGGGGACGACCTGCCCGAGATCGGAAAGGACGATATCGTAGTGGACGCCATTTTCGGATTGGGCCTCAACCGTCCACCCGAGGCCTGGATCGCCGACCTGTTCGAGCACCTACACCACTCCAAAGCCTTTACGCTTTCGGTGGATATTCCCTCGGGATTGTATACGGATAACGTGCCAGAGAATGAAAAACAAGTGGTCAAGGCGAGCTACACCTTGACTTTTCAAGTGCCCAAATTGGTATTTTTCCTTCCACAAACCGGAATCTACTCGCAGCAATGGGAAATTTTGGACATCGGATTGGACCCAGATTTTTTGGCGAATACCGAAACCGATTATGAGCTCATCGGAAAACAAGAAGTACTTAAGTTTTACATCCCCCGGGAAAAATATACCCATAAAGGCACCTACGGACATAGCCTAATCATCGGGGGAAGCTATGGGAAGATCGGGGCGGTCTACTTGGCCGCACAAGCCTGTTTGCAAACCGGCAGCGGATTGGTTACCGGCTATGTTCCCCGCTGTGGATACATCCCCCTGCAGACGCATTTTCCCGAGGCGATGGTCATCACCGATGCGGACGATACCCACATTTCGGACATTGATTTCGACATCTCGCCCACCGTCATCGGAATAGGCCCCGGTATGGGCAAGGATAAAAAAACGGCCAAGGCCTTTGCCGAGTTTTTGGATACGAACGACATCCCGTTGGTAATAGATGCCGATGGTTTGAACATGCTATCGGAAAATAAGGCACTCCTCAATACGTTACCCCCAAAAACCGTGCTTACCCCACATCCCAAAGAACTCCAGCGCCTCATCGGAAAATGGAACGGCGATTTCGACAAATTGGACAAGACCAGGGCCTTTTCAAAAAAGTATGATTGTGTGATGGTCATCAAGGGTTCGAACACCATTACGATGTATGGCGGCAAGGGCTATGTGAACACCACTGGCAATCCGGGGATGGCTACGGGTGGCACCGGCGATGTGCTGACCGGAATGATTACGGCACTTATCGCCCAAGGCTATGAGCCGCTGCACGCCGCTATTTTCGGAGTCTACCTGCACGGAAGGGCAGGGGATATCATGGTCGGGAAAACGGGCTATCAGGCGTTGACGGCCTCCGGTGTCGTTAAGGGGATCGGGGAGGCTTTTTTGGATTTGTTTAGGGGAACGGAAAAGTTTCCATCCGAAAAGGAACAAGGCTTGGGACGGCAGAATAACCTTGACACCACACCAGTCCCCGATCCAGGATAACCAATTTGTAATTTTCGTAGTTTTGCATTTCATGAGACACTCCAGCATTCCCTCGGCGCAGTTGGTCGTACAGCATTGCAAAGCCAAACAGATAAAGAACATTGTCATCTCCCCGGGTTCAAGGAATGCCCCCCTGACCATCGACTTCACCGAAGACCCCTATTTTTCATGTTTCAGTATTGTCGATGAGCGTAGCGCTGGCTTTTTTGCCCTGGGCATTGCCCAACAATTGAGCGAACCCGTGGCGGTGGTATGTACCTCCGGCAGCGCCCTGCTGAACTATTATCCTGCTGTGGCCGAGGCGTTTTATAGCGGGGTGCCCCTGGTCGTCATCTCGGCGGATAGGCCCTCGTATAAAATCGATGTGGGGGATGGCCAGACCATTCGGCAAGACGACGTCTTCCAGCGGCATATCGGCTATTCCGCCAACCTGAAACAGGATATCGTACATGCTACGCAGCGGATAAAAAAATACGTACCTAAATGGTTAGATGGCGATACCCTTGAAGCATTGCAACAGAAGGTCCAGCAGCACAACGATAACGAATTGAATACCGGGTTGAACGTGGCGGTACAGCTGAAACTGCCTGTCCATATCAATGTGCCTTTCGAAGAACCACTTTATGATACGGCCCAAAAACCCGGCGCCGTGCCCGTCGTTGTGCCGGTGGAGGATAAGGAGGGAACCAAAATCGCCGACCTCCTAAATTTTGCGGAGGTATGGAATGCCTCCGATCGCAAGATGGTGCTGGTCGGCGTTAGCCCGCCCCACCAGATCGAACAAAGTTTTTTGGACCGGTTGGCAGAAGACCCATCGGTCATCGTGCTGACCGAAACCACATCCAACCTGCACCACCCACATTTTTTTGCCAGCATCGACAGCATTCTGGCGCCTATCGAAAAACGGGAAGACCACCAAACGCTGTTTGCCAAATTAAGGCCCGATGTGCTGCTTACCTTTGGGGGCCTGGTGGTATCCAAAAAAATAAAGGCCTTCCTCCGTGACTATAGACCCAGGCACCACTGGCACATCGATCCGCTGAAGGCCAATGACACCTTTTATGCGCTGAACCATCATTTTAAGATGGATGCGAACGCGTTCTTCCGGCAGTTTTCGCCCGTGATAAAGCCAAAAGCCAGTGATTATTTTCCGTATTGGAATTCCATAAAGAGGGCGTATCGCAAAGAACGGGCCAACTATGTCGATCGGATTCCCTTTTCCGATATGCTGGTCTTCAAGCAGGTTTTGGAAACCATTCCACACGGCTATCAGGTACAGTTGGCGAACAGTTCGACGGTGCGCTACGCCCAATTGTTCGATTTGCATCCCTCTTTAAAAGTGTATTGCAACCGCGGCACCAGCGGTATAGAGGGTAGCGTATCAACGGCCGTAGGGGCATCGGTTTCTTGTGACACCCCGACTCTTTTGATCACCGGAGACCTGAGTTTTTTTTACGACAGCAACGGACTTTGGAACAACTACCTGCGTCCCGATTTCCGGATTGTGGTGATCAATAACAGCGGAGGCGGGATTTTTCGTATCCTGCCCGGAAAGGAGGACACCGACAACTTTCGGCGCTATTTTGAGACCGTCCACCAGCTACATGCCGAACATTTGAGCCGGCAATTCGGTTTCGATTACGTATCGGCATCCGACCGACCGGGCTTGAACGAAGCCTTGTCCGATTTCTTTTTGCCCTCGAAACAACCTAAAATTATCGAAGTGCATACCCCTAGAGAACTGAACGACAAAATTTTGCTCGGTTATTTTGATGTTATATCCACTGTCTATGACAAGTAACTAAATTAATCAATAACCCTTACCTTTGCGAACATGATAGAATTGGGAAATTACAACGAACTGGAGGTGTTGCGCGATACCAGTGTGGGCCTGTTCTTGGGTAGCAAGACCGGCGTCGAGATCCTGTTGCCCAATAAGTACGTCCCAAAGTCCGCCGAAATCGGCGATATGCTAAACGTGTTCTGCTATTTAGATCATGAAGAAAGACCGATCGCCACCACGTTGCAGCCCACCGTGATACGCCATAAATTCGGGTTCCTACGGGTCGCCGAGGTCAACAAGTTCGGTGCCTTTATGGATTGGGGGCTCGAAAAGCACTTGTTGGTACCCTTTAGCGAACAGCGCGAGAGGATGAAAGAGGGTCAATGGTATGTGGTACGTTGTTATTTGGATGAACTTTCCTTTCGTCTGGTCGCCTCGAACAAGCTCGATAGGTTTTTGGACAACGAAGCGTTGACGGTCAAGGAAAGGGAAAAGGTGGACCTGATGTTTACGCGGTTGACCGACTTGGGCTGGGAGGTCATTGTCAACCACCTCCACAAAGGCCTGGTGTACCGCAATGAAATATTCAAGCCCGTTGCGGTCGGGGATACCGTTGCAGGTTTTATCAAAAACATCCGTCCCGATAACAAATTGGACGTTTCCCTACAACCGCTGGGCGAAAAGATCTTGGAACCGGCGGCGCATAAAATCTATGAGAGGCTGATGGCCCACAACGGATTTTTACCGCTCCATGACAAGTCCGACCCCCGGCAAATCAAAAAAGAGCTTCAGATGAGCAAAAAAACCTTTAAAAAAGGCATTGGTACTTTATATAGGGAACGAAAAATCGAAATCAGGCAAGATGGGATTAAGGCGGTTGAAATAGGTTGAGGATCAAATTCCCATCCCGTATTAACATCGCTTAAACCGCGCTTTACCACATAAATAGCTATTTTTGCAACATTCCGGGAGGCTATATCATCGATTTTCGGGATTTTAGTTAACTTTAGCAACCTGTACATCCAACAAATTAACGGTATGCCATTTATAGAGGAAAGCGATCTTTTAGAATTACACAAAGATATCGATAAGGCACAGATCATCAACGAACGCCTTCTCGACCAAATTAAATTCAAAAACAAGGAAATACGAAAAAATAAATTCCAGCGCAATGCCTTGGCCGGTATCACGGGCCTGTTCCTCATAGGTGCCCTGACCGTATTCTCGTTTACCGCCGGCAGAAGCGTTTCCAACAACTATGAAAGTCCCAATCACCTTTTGGTGTCCATCGACAGTCTCGACGCCATCAAATCGCGTATCGACAACTTGAAGCAACAGAACGAGGAACTGAGCTTGGTCAAGGAATTTTATCTGGCCAAGGAATTCCTGGAAAAGGAAAAGATTTATTCGGTACAGGTCAAATCCTTTATCGAGAATAATATGACCTTGGCCTCCGAGGCATTGACCAACACCATGTTCGTGAAAACGAACCCATTTTATTCCTATTCCCTCGGCAATTTCGAGACGTTACAAGAGGCGCAGAACTTTAGGGAACAATTGGTGGCTATCGGTTTTCAGGATGCTTTTGTAGCTTCCTATAAAGATGGACAACGGTTACAGATCGAAGAACCCGAGTAAGTTGAAACCGGTGGTAAAAATTGGTCCCTGGCTCAATGCTGCCCGATTGAGGACGCTTCCCCTTTCCGTATCCGGGGTATTGGTCGGTACGGCATTGGCAAATTTCTACGGTACCGGCGACACGTTGATATTTATGCTTGCATTACTTACCACGATAGGTTTTCAAATTACCTCGAACTTCGCCAATGATTATGGGGATGGGATTCGCGGCACCGATAATGAGGACCGAATAGGTCCCAAAAGGGCGCTCCAAAGCGGAATACTCAGCCGAAAAGCATTGAAACAGGGCATTTGGATATCGGTTCTTATTGACGCATTATTGGTGATTTCCCTGATTTATGTCGCATTCGGCCCCCAAAACCTGTTGTTCTCGGTATTATTCCTTGCCTTGGGAGCGGCGAGTATTTGGGCGGCCCTGAAATATACCATCGGCGCCTCGGCGTATGGCTATAAGGGTCTTGGCGATGTTTTCGTATTTATTTTTTTTGGATTGGTAGCGGTTCTGGGAACCCTGTTCCTATATACGAAATTTCTGACCCCAATGGCATTTTTGCCTGCCATCGCCATCGGCCTTTTAAGTGTGGGTGTCCTCAACCTGAATAATTTAAGGGACTATGCCTCCGACAAAAAGGCGGACAAGAGAACCTTGGTCGTCTACCTTGGTTTTGAAAAAGCGAAGGTATATCACTATCTATTGGTTTTATCGGCCTTTATCTGTATTTCGGCCTTCCTGTTCCTTAATTTTGGGGACTGGCGATCGTACCTACCCCTATTGGCCTTTGTACCTGCTTTCGTTCATGTTTTCAAGGTATATAAGACGAATAGCCCTGGATTGCTCGATCCGGAACTGAAAAAGTTGGCATTAAGCAGCTTTTTTTTGGCAGTACTTATGTACGTAACTTGTAATAATTTTTTGTAATTTTAACCTATATACCAACTTCAAATCCCTCATATTTTGGAACAACCTATAAAAATTTTGATCGTCGAGGACAATGTTATAATTGCCGACGATATGCAGTCCATGCTCGAGGAAATCGGGTATGAGATTGTCGATAACGTCATTGTTTACGAACAGGCCGAGGAGGTATTGAGAAACCAACGGGTCGATTTGGTTCTGATCGACATTATTTTGGCGTCGGACAAGACGGGTATCGACCTTGGCAAGCATATCCGGGCCAATTATGACATTCCCTTTATTTTTGTGACCTCTAACTCCGACCGGGCCACGGTCGAGAATGCAAAAGCGGTTAAGCCCAACGGTTATCTGGTAAAACCTTTCGAACAACAAGATCTCTACACTTCCATAGAGATTGCGCTTTCCAATTTTAGCAGTTCCGGCAGGCCATCCGGTGGGGCGCCCCCGGAAGATGAAGACATCGCGATGTCGAATGCGGTGCTGAAAGATTCCATTTTTGTGAAGAAGCAACATCTATATTATCGTATCCAGTTCAGTGATATCCGCTTCATCAAGGCGGACAATGTGTATTTGGAGGTCAATACGGTGGACAAAAAATTTCTAGTGCGCAGTCCGTTAAAGGATT
>DASSWC010000039.1:0-4643 GCA_035705395.1 Pricia sp.
AAGCAAAAAAGGACCGAAGCCCGTCCGTCCGTTTTCCTTGCGGTCCGCTTACGTTCCCCGGACGGTCTTGGAAAAGGCGGGAAAGCACCCTGCGCCGCTCGATTATTCACCGCTGCCCTTTCAGGTCCATTGCGCCCTGAAACTCACTTTTGGCAATATGCCTGCCAACAATAGTATATAGATACCATTACCTATATATCTTTTTTGCCCGTACTGCTAATCTAAGGGATTTTTGATCTCCATAAAAGTATTCGTCGCCACATGAGTGTATATTTCCGTTGTCTTGCTCGAACCATGGCCCAGAAGTACCTGTATCTGCCTGAGGTCTACACCGGATTCCAATAGATGGGTCGCAAAGCTGTGGCGCAGCACATGGGGCGTGACCGTTTGTGGTATCCTTGCCCTTGCCGCGGCCTTTTTCACTATTTTTAATACGCTTTCCGCACCGTACCGGGAGGCTTTCGGTCCCTCGAACAGATAGTCTCGGGGCTTCCATTCCCTATAATAGGCGCGAAGGTCGGCAAGGGCGGATATCGACAATAGGGTATGTCTGTCTTTCTTCCCTTTCCCACCTTGCACCCTGATCAACATCCGCTTACTGTCAACATCGGCAATTTTTAGGTTTAGGAGCTCGCTTCTGCGGAGGCCCGACCCGTAAAGGAGCTTTACGATGCACCTGTGTTTGATGTTACTGGTATGATCGATAATGGTCAGTATTTCTTGCTTTGAGATGACCGTGGGCAGTTTACTCTCTTTACGCGGCCTTTCGATCTCATAAAACCGGTTGGGCATACCCAAAACGACCTCATAATAAAATTTTATGGCATTGATCGCTTGGTTGAGGTAGGAGTTCGAAACGTTCCTACGGATCAGTGTTTGAAGAAAGGCCCTAATATCGCTTTCATCTATCGTGGAAAGTTCCTTTTCCCTATAGTGGTTTATGAACATCTCGAAGAAAGAAACATAGGTCTTTACCGTACTGTTCGCATATCGCTTCAATTCCAGTTTTAGAAGATAGGCTTCGGGGCAGGGCCTATAACCGGGAACGAGCGTTCTTTTTCTGAACCATTCAACGTCGACATTTTCGTTTTTGGTATTGATGGGCCGGTTCGTCAGGAACCGGTTGTAGTTTATCCAGACAACACCCCTAAACGTGTTGAATATAGTTCCCAGGTTACTCTTTGTATTCGGGATATAAGCCATGTTATATCGTTTGCTCCATTTCGGGTCGGGGAGACTTTTGATAAGCCCCTGTATTAGCCTATCGGGCAAGAATTTGATACCGATCATCTTTTTATCGTTGATCATCAAATGATAAAGTGTAATGGATCTGTGGGTAATCATATGGCAAGGATAGCAAGATTTTGAGCATTAAAGAGTATATTAAGCCCATAATATACGTTTACAAATGACTAATAACAATAATTGCCCGGTATGCGGGACATCCGTAAAGGGACGATCGGATAAGAAATTCTGTTCGCAGAAATGCAAATCGATAAACCAGTATGAAAACCGTCAGGAGAACGAAAAGTTCTATCTGAAAGTGGATAGGCAACTGAAGATCAATAGAAAACTGTTGAAGAGGTATAATAAATCCGGTTTTACCACAGTTCGCAGGTCTGAATTAATAGAGAATGGCTTCGACCCAAAGTTTTTCACCCATTACTGGAAGAACGGCAAGGGGGATGTCTATCTTTTCTGTTATGATTACGGTTTTTTATTCCTGGAAAGAAAGCCAAGACATAAATATTTGATAATTCAATGGCAGAGTTATATGGGATAGTTTTGCATACTCGATGTACTCCGTCAATCCTGCATTAATCGCTTAGAAAATGGGGACACACTTTACCCCCAACTCGGAATTAGGCAAAGTTTCAGGGTCAAAACTCAATACTCGCGGAACTCAAAATAAAGAGATTATGTTCCGCCGATCGGGTATAATTATCCAGTCGGTACTGCAGTCCCCCGCTAAAGGTGATCTTTTCATTGGCCAGTAATCCGATTTCAACGGAAAACCGCTGTTCGTAGGAAGGTTCGGCGGTGTTGGCCAGGGTCAATAGATTCTCCCATGATCCCGTAAAGAAGGTTTCGCCAATGTCAAGACGGGATCCTTCCAAGGGAAAATCGACCGCTAAACGATAGCGAAATCTGTGTTCCACCGGTCTTCCGGAAAAGCGTTGCTCCACCCGAAAGCGATGGCCTGTCCTGAAATTGAGGCTCTTAAAGCTCAAGCTGTACTGTTCCGTCAGCCGAAACTCGTCTTTTTCATCCCCGAACGGGGCCCGGGTCCGGTATTGTATTCCCAAGGCGACGCTCTGGTTGTCCAATACTTTCAGCTCCGAAAAATGGGCAAGGTCGAACTGGACAATATCGAACCTTGGACTTTCCCGATAGACTAGACTTCGTTTTTCGACGGAGAACTTATGGGAATAGAAGGGCACAACATCATAAGAAAACTCGATTTCCGGCTCCCAATACGCCATAAAATTTTCTTGCCCGCGCACGGCTTCAAAGCAAAAGGCCACTAGCAAAAGGCATATGCCCCTAGTAAAGAATGTGGTCATACCCGATGGAAATAAAATTTCTATTGCTTACAATTTGTCCGGTTCCGTCGAAGCTTATCTCATAATCCTCGAAACCCTTTTTCTTTCTTCCGGCAATCACCATTTCGTAGTTTATAGTGCTGTCGATCACCCCCTTGAATGCATTTTCGAGCAATGTGTCGTCTTGCCGATATGACGATTTGGGATATTGCCGTTGTACCTTGACGATCCGGTATCGGGTGTATTCCGATTTGAGGTACGTCTCGATGTTCTGTCTTGCTTCCGAAGGTATATCCCCATTTTCGATATAGGTCTCGACATCCATGAGGTTTCCGATGGAATCGAACTCTACGCTGTACTTTTTGCGGTTCAGGATTAATTTGATCTCATAGTGGATTCTCGCTCCATCGTATTCCTTGAAATAGCGTATGCGGCGGGCGGTATCCAGATAATCGGTCATCAATCGGATGGCTTTATTCGGAAATTCCACACTGTCGATGCGGTATTCCCGCTCGTTTTTTACCTGGGCTCCGCCGTGAAAACTGCAGCACAAAAGGGATAGCGTTAGAAGACCTGGAATTGCTTTCATAGTTTTGACCGGTTTTGCACGGTGTGGCAAATATAAAAAAAATGGATTCCTTCAATGCGTTCGCATAAAATCCTCCCGGAAGACTTTTTCCAGATAAAATAAAAGCTCCTCCGCATTACTTTGGGTAAAGACCATCGGGGGTTTGATTTTCAGTACGTTACGATCGGGTCCGTCGGTGCTCATCAGAATACCGTGTTCTTTCATGCGATTGGTTAGATAGTCGGCGCGGTCCCCGAGTGGACGCATTTCGGAATCTACGAGCTCAAAACCGAGGAACAGGCCTTGTCCGCGAACGTCGCCAATAATTGGAAAATTTTGGGCCAAATTTTGCAATTCTAATTTAAGGAATTGGCCTACCTTCAGGCCCTGTTCCTGCATCTTTTCACGTTTGACCGTGCGCAATACTTCGGCACCGATGGCACAGGAAACGGGATTGCCGCCGAAAGTATTGAAATATTCCATGCCGTTGGCGAACTTTTCGGCCACCTCTCGGGTGCAGGCGACCGCTGCCACGGGATGGCCGTTGCCCAGGGGCTTCCCGATGGTAACGATATCGGGAACCACCCCATGCAGCTGAAAGCCCCAAAAGGTTTTGCCGACGCGACCGCATCCGGTCTGCACCTCGTCGGCAATGCAAAGCCCGCCCGCCGCCCGAACGAAGTCGTAGGCCTTGGCCAAAAAACCTTCCGGCAGTTCTATCTGGCCCCCGCAACTGATGATGGATTCGACGATCAAGGCGGCAACGCCCCGGCCTTTGGCATGCACGGCCTCGATCCGGAGTCGGACTTCCTCCGCATACCGCACTCCCGTGTTCTCACCCCGGTATTTCCCTCGGAAGACATCGGGCAGGGGAAAGATATGGGTATGCTCGGGGGCACCCTGCCCACCTTTTCCATCGAATTTGTACGAGCTTATGTCAACGGTCGCATTGGTATTGCCATGGTATCCGAACTCAGAAGCGAGTATGTCCCGCTCGCCCGTGGCGGTCCGGGCCATGCGAAGCGCCAATTCGTTCGCTTCGCTCCCGGAATTCACAAAATGGAGCACGGAAAGTTCGGGCGGTAGGGTTTTTAGCAGCTCCTCGGCCAGGGTGTTGATGTTTTCGTGCAGGTAGCGTGAATTGGTGTTGAGCAGGGCCATCTGCTCTTGTCCGGCCTTGACCACGGCGGGATGTTCGTGTCCCACATGTGCGACATTGTTGATGGTGTCGAGGTATTTCCGGCCAAACCGGTCGATGAGATATTGCCCCGATCCACGCACCATTCTGATGGGTACCTCGTAATGCAGGCTCAGGCTTTTGCCGAGATGCCTTTTCCGGTAATCGATGAGCTGTTCGTCGGTATTTGTTATGGGAACATGCAGGTTTTCGGACCGAAACAGAAGATTGGGATCGGGACAAAGGATTTTCCACACCGCGACCTGCCGATGATACGCCACACCGGGGAAATCTATGGCATACCCCAGCATGGACAGCATTATCTGGAAATGGAGGTGCGGTACCCAGTTTCCGT
>DASSWC010000040.1:0-7487 GCA_035705395.1 Pricia sp.
TCGAACAGCCCTATTTTTCCGATTTGACCAATTATATACGGACAGAATATGCCCAATACACCTGTTACCCCAGGGGTGGGGAAATTTTTGCCGCCTTTGACCATAGTCCCTTCGAACGAACGAAAGTAGTACTTATCGGCCAAGACCCGTATCACGGTCCGAACCAGGCCAATGGCCTTTGTTTTTCGGTAAAGGATGCCGTTCCGCATCCGCCTTCATTGGTCAATATTTTTAAGGAATTGGAATCGGATGTGGGAAAACCATATCCGCGGAGCGGAAATTTGGAAGCTTGGGCCGACCAAGGCGTGCTTCTCCTGAATGCTACCTTAACGGTGCGTGCCCACCAGCCCGGCAGCCATCAGAACAAAGGTTGGGAAATCTTTACCGATGCGGTCATCCGTCGGCTATCCGATAAGAAAGATGGATTGATTTTCTTGCTCTGGGGCGGCTTTGCCAAAAAGAAATCCGCTTTGATCGACTGTGGCAAGCACCATATTCTTACCTCAGGGCACCCCTCGCCCTTAAGCGCCAACCGCGGCTATTGGTTCGGGAACGGACACTTTGGTAAAACCAACGAAATCCTCAAAAAAAAGGGGACAGAGCCCATAATCTGGTAGCATTATCGTCACGTACTGTGCATTTTCCTTTTAAACGCGCCATAAGACTTCGATTTCTCTCACAACTCCTGCGTTCTATCTTAACATTTTTTCTGGGTGCAAGATCGTATCAATTAACTTTAAATCACCCAAGGTACGCTGTACATTTTCAATATTTTGTATTGATACCTGTGCTTGACTCCACTCCGTGGCGGATAGCCAATCCCGAATATCGTCCAACTGTTGTCCGTAGCGGTTGGCCAAGGTTCTGTCGATACTGGGAATTTGTTTAAATTCGTAGGTATAGCCGTTTATGGTTTCCAGAATGTGGGCTAAGACTCTTGTATGTCCCGCAATGAAATCGTCCGTTGCCGCAATAACGAAACAGGGCCATGGGGTCGGGCAGTCGCCCAATCGTCTAAAAATACCATTGTCGACAAGGGGTTTCGTGGTAAAGTGTTCCCACATAAAGTAGTCCGCTTGACCATCGGTGAGCGCTTTAACGGCACCGTCAAGATTGTCAATGACCTCGAAGCGTAGTGCAGTGGTATCCCAGGCTTCGTTCCGTGCATTCACATAGGCCATAAGATGGCTGCCGCTGCCGTAGCGGCTAATGGCGGTTTTGGTATTTTGGAGATCGGACACGGATCGGTAGCTGCTTTTGGCACCGACATGAATGCCCCAGAGCAGGGGAGATGCAATATATTCCTGCACGATTTTGGCGGTATTTCCAGCGACGATGCTTTTGACGATGCCTTCGGTCAGGATGATAGCGAGGTCGGTTTCGTCATCCTGTAACATTTGGCACATTCTTCCCGTCCCCTCGGGAACCGATGTCCATTGCAGGTCAATTCCCCGGTTTTTAAAACTAGCTTCCTCGATGGCCATGTGCCAGGGAAGATTGAAATGCTCTGGGACGCCCACTATTTTGACTGTTTTCATAATTTCTAGTTTTCTGCTTCTAGTCCAATTCCCGCGGCAAGTTAGGGTGTACACTTTTCAAGGTTTCCTAAATTTAAAAAAAGCGGTAGCGCTATGCGCAAATTTTTTCCAGGCAGTATGCAATTAATTCCAAAGTCGCTTTTTTGGGGTCTTTGGAGAATTCGCCCGTCACACGATTAGCAAGGATACAGTTCATTGAAACGGCCCGGTGGCCCAAAAGTCGGGCGAGGCCGTATATACCCGAGGTTTCCATTTCAAGGTTGGTAATCTGTTTGCCTTGGTAGCGAAAAGAAGCAAGGGTGCCGAGCCAGCCATCGTTCTGTACCTGAAGCCGCAATTTTCGGGCCTGAGGGCCGTAAAACCCCGTATTCGTAGCGGTTATGCCCAATCGTATACGATTTGAATGCAATTTTTTTCCCAAAATCCCATCACTTTGAACGACGTAAGGCTGTGCTTTTTGCGCTGCCCAATCACTATGAGCGATAAAGGCTCGAGCCATTTCCCCGTGCAGTACGGACGCACTGTCTTCATAATAGTAAAGTAGGCCATCGAAACCCATCGCGTATTCTCCCAACAAAAACGTATCAACGGGAATGTGGGGTTGAATGGCCCCCGAAGTTCCGATGCGGATGATATCGAGTGTTCTTTTTTCAGAATTTACGGTTCTGCTTTCAAAATTAATATTGACCAGGGCATCGAGCTCGTTCAACACAATATCGATATTATCTGTACCGATTCCCGTGGAGATCACGGTCAGTCGCTTCCCCTGCAAAGTGCCCGTATGGGTATGAAACTCCCGATTACTTTTTCGCAATTCCACACTATCGAAAAATCGGGATACTTCCGAGACACGGTCCGGATCGCCTACGGTAATAATGGTATCCGCAATATCTTCGGGCAATACATTGAGATGGTAGATGCTACCGTTGGTATTGAGAATAAGTTCGGACGGCCCTAGCGTCATGGTAAGATTATTGTATCGGCGAAGCCATCATTAATACTTCTACCCAAATAAAAAGTGGTGAAGTGGTCGCAGCTGTGGAAGTTTACCTTAATATCGGCGGATGTAAAGGAACATGTCTCGGAACGGTAATACCGTTCTGGGATGACACAAGCATCCTATAACTTCAAAATCCTGTTCGACTGGGTGTTGTAGAGAAAATTATATTTTAGGGCACCGCCCAGGTAGACGTCATTGTCCTGAATACAGGAATAATAACTGGTTTTATGGTCTAGGATCTCTTTTCCTTTTTTGGTCAGCCGTACGGGTTTCAATGAAGAAAATAACGGTTTTAGCCTACCGATAGCCCTTTCGTACTGGCTATCGCCGAATCCCAAGGCGCCCTGATTTAGAAGAATATGGGATAACAAACTCTGCCGGTCTGCCGGCTTTTTGTCCACCGCCAACTGCAATATATTATTTTCCATGGCATTCAGTCCGTTCTTGATGCTTGGAAATCGCTGTAGATGCGCCTGGATGGCACCGGATAAATAATCGAACTGGAATTCGGAATAGTCGGAGAGATTTTCCAAACGGATGGGATTATCGCTGCAATAGAGTTGCCAGACGTAGTCGGCGTATTCAATATCGTCCTGGCTCAGCTCGATCTTGTTTTTGTAAAGGCCACGAAGTTGGTCGTCATTCAAGTCGTGAAGGTTATACATCCTTTTCGTTTCATCCTCCTTACCGCTGCAAACCAGTGAAACGTGCGCATATTTACGGTGCGTCTTCAGCCAACTTAAAACGGCGATCATGTTTATCTGGCAAAATAGGTCGTAATCGAACCAAAGTACAATCTCGTCCTGCTGCTTGTGATTGCAGAGCGAACGATATTCCTTGAGCGTCTTTTCAATGAACCAAGATTTCGAAACCTTGTAGTTTTTATTGAGAAACTCAAAGCGCGTTTTCCAAAAGGATTCGCTTCCCACTGACGTCAATGTCTGGCCCTCGCACAGCATCTCACGCCACGTAATGATATCCCCTTTGAGTTTTAGGGTTTTTAACTTCTCCGTAAAATGATCTCCGTTGGTAATGTGCAAAAGGGAACTCATGCGGGATGTGTTTAGGTTCTCAGAGAATAAAAGTACTATTTAATCAAAACAATCAAAAAATAATTGGTAAAAATCGTCGTTTTCAGGCCAGTGGAGTGTCAAATTGTCAGAAAAACCAACCACGCACAAATTATCCACCAACACGCTTGACGGAAAAACCTTTTTCCTTGAGGATTTCCATAATACGATCGCGATAGTCCCCTTGAATGATTATTTTTTCGCTTTTGAAGGTACCGCCGACCCCGAGTTCGGTTTTGAGTTCCTTGGCCAATTTCTTAAAATCGCCCTCGGCCCCGGTATAACCATCTAAAATGGTAATCGGTTTGCCCCGGCGTCTTTCGTATTTGCATAGGATCGGATCATCCTGCACCCAGATATCCTTCTTTTTTTCAGAAGTTTTTTCCTCCCTTGTTTCCTTGGGCACTTCGTGTTCCGGGAACAGTTCTTTTAGCTGGTCTTTTAAGTTCATAGCACGATATTCCTTACGATTTTTTCACCAGCCCCAATTCCACAAGCCGTTCGTTCAAGTATGCCCCAGCGGTAATGTCCTCGAATGCTTTCGGATGCTCCTCGTCCACACAATTTTCAAGGCAGTTCAACGGCATTTCACTTATGGGATGCATGAAAAAGGGAATCGAATATCGGGAAGAGCCCCAGAGTTCCTTTGGGGGATTGATCACTTTGTGGATGGTGGACTTCAATTTGTTGTTTGTCAAACGCGAGAGCATGTCCCCGACGTTGATCATCAACTCATTAGGTTCCGCAATGGCGTCGACCCACTCCTCTTTATGGTTTTTTACCTGCAGACCCCGCCCTTGGGCACCCATCAGTAGGGTAATCAGGTTGATATCGCCATGGGCGGCCGCGCGCTCCGCATTTTTGGGCGCTTCGGTGATGGGCGGATAATGAATAGGGCGTAGAATGGAATTTCCGTTGCGGATGTATTCATCGAAGTAGTTTTCCTCTAAATCCAAGTGCAAGGCCAAGGCCCTCAACACGTACTTGGCTGTTTTTTCAAGCATTTTAAAGGTTTCCCTGCCCACGGTGTTGAAATCCGGTAACTCAGTCACGATGACGTTATAGGGATATTGGGATTCAAGGGCCGGATCGTCCTCCACATACTGGCCGAAATGCCAAAACTCCTTCAAATCGCCTTCCTTCCTTCCCTTGGCATGTTCCTTCCCGAAAGAAGTGTAGCCGCGTTGACCGCCTATGCCCTCGATTTCATATTTGTTCTTAATTTCCTGGGGCAGGGCAAAGAATTTCTTGATTTCGGCGTATAGCTTTTCCACCAGTTCGTCGGAAAGGAAATGTCCGCTAAGGGCCACAAAACCGATATCTTCGAAGGCCGCTCCGATTTCCTCGGTGAATTTTTTCTTTTTGTCAGGATCGCCCGATACAAAATCCTGTAAGTCTACGCTGGGTATGGCACTCATGGCTTGATTTTAAAACGGACATCAAAGATAGGGAATCGGGTTAAAGTTACGGAATCATTTTAAAGTTACGGAATCATTTTAAAGTTAAGGAAAAGGCGCCGTGTATTTACTTATTTTTGACCAAGGAAATGCACATGAAGTACGATAAAAAACACCTCGATAACAGCACCCTGATCCGTCTTTACGGACGTATGCTCAAACCCCGCTTAATAGAGGAGAAGATGCTGGTGCTGCTGCGGCAGGGCAAGATTTCAAAATGGTTCAGCGGTATCGGACAGGAAGCCATTTCCGTGGGAGTGGCCAGTGCCCTGAAATTGGAGGAGTACATACTGCCCATGCACCGCAACCTGGGCGTTTTCACGACCCGCAATATACCCCTGCGCCGACTTTTCTCCCAATGGCAGGGCAAAGCGGAGGGATTTACAAAAGGGAGGGACCGAAGCTTCCATTTCGGAAGCCAAGACCATAAGATTGTGGGCATGATTTCCCATCTCGGTCCACAACTCGGCGTGGCCGACGGCATCGCCCTGGCGGATATGCTACAGCAACGGGAACGCGTGACCGCCGTGTTTACCGGCGAGGGAGGTACCAGCGAGGGAGATTTCCACGAGGCACTGAACATCGCCTCGGTGTGGCAATTGCCGGTACTTTTCTGTATCGAGAACAATGGCTACGGGTTGTCGACCCCCACGAGTGAGCAATATCGATGCACGAACTTGGCGGATAAAGGCATAGGCTACGGGATGGAATCGTATACGATTGATGGGAATAATGTTTTGGAGATCTACTGCAAGGTGGATGCGCTTTGTCAGCGGATGCGTAAAAAACCGGCACCCGTTTTGTTGGAATTCCAGACCTTTAGGATGCGAGGGCACGAAGAGGCAAGTGGCACCAAGTATGTTCCCGATGCGCTGATGGAGGAATGGCATGCCAAGGACCCCATTACCACGTATGAGGCCTATTTAAGGGAGGAAGGATTATTGGACACCCTAAAAATAGACCTCCTAAAAGCGGAAATCGAATCGGAAATTAACGAGCACCTGCAATTGGCTTACGGGGAAGCGGACATCGAATGCAATGAAAGTATAGAATTAAATGATGTCTATCAGGATTTTATATATGAGGAAGTTGTCCCAAATGAAAATTCAAATAAAATACGGTTTGTCGATGCCGTTTCCCAAGGTCTTCGACAGGCCATGGAAAAACACGACAACCTGGTCATCATGGGCCAGGATATCGCGGAGTATGGAGGCGTATTCAAGGTTACGGAAGGTTTTGCAAAGGCATTTGGAAATGCCCGCGTGCGGAACACACCCATTTGCGAGTCCGGTATCATAGCTGCGGCGATGGGGCTGTCCATGAACGGTATGAAAGCGGTCGTCGAAATGCAGTTTGCCGATTTTGTGAGCAGCGGCTTTAATCCCATTGTGAACTACCTTGCAAAATCGCATTACCGCTGGGGCGAAAAGGCCGATGTGGTCATTCGTATGCCCTGTGGGGGCGGTGTGGGCGCAGGCCCCTTCCATTCCCAGACCAACGAGGCCTGGTTTACTAAGGTAGCAGGCCTGAAAGTGGCCTATCCCGCTTTTCCCGTTGACGCCAAAGGGCTGTTGGCCACGGCAGTTAACGACCCCAATCCCGTACTTTTTTTCGAGCATAAAGGGCTATACCGCAGTATCTATCAAGAAGTGCCGGTGGATTACTACACCATTCCCTTCGGCAAAGCGGCTCTAGTAAGACAAGGGAGCCAAATAACGATCGTTTCCTATGGCGCGGGCGTCCATTGGGCTTTGGAAACCCTCGCGGACCATCCGGACATCGAAGCCGATCTCATTGATCTGCGTACGCTGATGCCCTTGGATATGGCGTCCATTTATGCCTCCGTGGAAAAGACGGGCAAACTGATTATCCTGCAAGAGGACAGCCTGTTCGGGGGTATTTCCAGCGACATATCCGCCTTGGTCATGGAAAACCGTTTCGAATATCTGGACGGTCCCGTACAGCGGATCGCCAGCCTGCAAACGCCTATTCCCTTTTCCAAAAATTTGGAAAACCAATATTTACCAAAGGACAGGTTCGCGAAGGCGCTGCGGGAATTATTGGCCTATTAACGCAATGGAATGAGGACAATTCGTTGAATCCATTTACATTTCACAGGCTAACGAGCCAATAAATTTTCCGATTACAGCATCCATTCAACACGAAAAACCCGATGTTTATGATTTGCCATGATAGCCATTTGAAAAGGCCACAAAAATCTTTTCGGGCACATCAACCGTATATTTAGAAAACCATTAAACATAGTATTTAAAAAACATAGAAACTAGTTTAAAAAACATAGAAACTAGATCTGAAACCGGGAAGTATAAAAAATTTCCGAAACCATTTAATTAAAATTGAAAGTGATGATAAAAAATAATATAGTCCTTTTTACAGTCGGTTTGCTATTGTTTTCTTGCTC